>JAUUDL010000152.1 GCA_030826715.1 Hydrogenimonas sp.
CAAAGTGGTGACGATAAGCGCGGGCCACAGCGGATGGGACGATCACTCGGATGCGATCATACATCATAAATCTAGAGCGAGTGAACTCTTCGCGGCTATAGATGCTGCAGTAGATCATGCCAATAGCCTCGATATGGATAATATCAATATAGTCCTCTTCGGAGATTTCGGAAGAAACATCAATATAAATCCTGCATATGGGTGGGATCACGGCAACAACCAAAATGTCTATTGGTTCGGAGGGAAGAAGTTTTTTAACCACCTGGGCATTGTCGGTGAAACGGAGCTGGATGTGAGGCTTCCGAAAGCGCGGCTCTACTCCAAGCCAACTGAAGATTCTTTCCAATTCGAACCCTACAGCATAGCGGCCACCATTTATAGGCTTTACGGCATTACCAATCCGGAAGTGCTGACGGGTGGACATGGGATAATCGCTCCGACCGGAAAAAATTTCATAAAAATGTGAATGCCCTCTTGAAAGCCGACACATGGGCGGCTTCTTTTGAACTGTGAAGCTATCCAAAAATTCGATGTGAATATAATCCGCAGGTTTTTGGATTCAATTTCTCGTTGTCAACACCATTCTTTCAAAATTTATAGCTATGGGTTACGACGGATTGGGCATTGTCATTGTTTTTACTTCTCCAATAACTTCCTCCAGCGTGATATCTTCTCTCTTTTCGGTACTTTTCTACGCTTGATGCGCTGATCGAAGAGGTTCAAAAAGATGAAAAAGAGGATGCCAAAGAGTATGAGGGAGAGGAAATCGTCGGAATTTCGCAGCTGGTATCCGATGATCGTGAAAGCGATCTGGATGTAGACGATCATAATGGTGGTGAAGGTGACATCTTCATAGCGCCTATAGAGTATGTGGTGCATATGGTTTTTGTCGGCGGTAAAAGGGGATATGCCCCGCTGGATACGGCGGGTCATGACGATGAAGGTGTCCAGAACCGGAAGCGCCACGATGAAAAGGACGGCGGCGGGCGAGATGTAGTCGGTCGCACGAATGCTCAAAACGGCGATGATGAAGCCCAGTGTCAGTGAACCGCTGTCGCCCATGAATATTTTGGCCGGATGCCAGTTGAAGAGCAGAAAAGCCAGGAGCGCCCCCCCGGTCAGAGAGGCCAGCATGACCATCAGCTCGTCGTTGTAGAGAAAACCGAGCCATGTGTAGGCACCGAGCATGACGAGCGACACGGAGGCCGCGAGGCCGTCGAGGCCGTCGAGCAGGTTGAGAGCATTGGTGAATCCTATGATGGCGAAAATTGTGAAAGGGAGTGCGACATAGAAGGGCAGGTCGATCCGAATGCCCAGGTAGGTGCCGAGCGACTCTATCGAAATACCGTTTTCATAGACGAGAAGGGATGCCAATGCGATAAATATAAATTTGTATTTGGGGCGAAGCCCTTTTTTGTCGTCGAGAATGCCGCATGTAAAGACGATCGCGATCGCAATATAGGTCAAAATATAGTGATGTAGATGATTGTATTGCAACCCCATCAAAAATATCGAGATCAGCAGCAATGCACCGATGAAGGCGATACCCCCGCCTCTGGGGATTGGTTTTTGATGCATGCTCCGTTCGTTGGGTATGTCAAGAAATCCCCACGTCGGCGCCATTTTGATAAATGCTTTGATCATCAACAGTGAAAGCAGAAAAGTTAAAATCATCAGGAGTGCAATCATGGGAAAAAGTATAACCGCTTTCTATTGAATTTTGGCATAATATGGCCTACACTCGCTACTAAAGGATGAGCAAATGTTAAAAATCGCCACCATCTTGACGGCACTGCTGCTAATGAACCTCTATGCCGACCGCATCGTGAGTACGACCGTCGCCTGCCCCAGCGTCGAAGCGCTCGAAAAGCTTCAAAACAGTGACATGGATTTCAAAGAGAAAAATCTCTTTCTGATGCAGGAGGGGTGCCGCGTATTGACACCCAAAGAGAAGATTCACGTTTTGACCCCCACGGCCGCCTGCTGCGGAAAATATCTGCGCATCTCGATCGACAAAACGAGCGACATCATGTATGTGGACAAAGGATCGGTCTATGTCGAGCAACCAGGCGACAAAAACATTCTTCGATTTTGATTGAGAAGAAGCATGAAAGAAGAATTGATTCTCCCACAGAAATTTTTGAGATGAGTCGATACGGTCTATAGCCTCGGAATTTTTTTGTTGCTAAAACTTGGCTACGTTGGGAGATATTTGTATATTTTTAGTTTTCATCTGCTATTTTCCTGATATGAGCCACAAGTTCATCCAGCTCTTTTGTAGTCAGATCCCATACAATTTTGGCATCAACACCGAAATATTCGTGAACAATAAAATTTCTAAAATCCTTGATCATGCGCCACGGGTAAATTGGAACTTTTTCTTCCAATATTTCTATCAGGGACGAAACGGCTTCGCCTATGATAATATATTCTCTAATCGTCGCACTATATGTTTTTCTGTCCGATCTGAATTCTTCAAAATTTAAATCCTTGGTGAACTCTTTTATGGCTTCAGCAGAATCGAATATATCTTCAATATAAAGCTTTATGTCCCTCTTAGGCATACTCGATCTCTTTTTGTATATATTTACGAACAGTCGGTTTGACGCTCTCTTCAATTCCAAGGTCAATATTTTTTTGGAAACTCTCTTCGAGATATGCCTTCAACCCAAAAAAACTTCTAAATTTATTATCACTTTCAATCTCGACAACAAGGTCGATATCGCTATCTTCCCTCTGTTCACCTCGAACATAAGATCCGAAAAGTCCGATTTTTATCAGACCGAATTTTTCATGCATTTCATCTTTATGGGAACGTAAAAATTCTATAATTTCCAATTTTGTCATGAAATGTTCCTTCCGTTTTCACTTTTATTATAACGAATCTTGATTGAGCGCTGAATCCGAAAAAGCTTTGAAAGTATTGTTTTTCGAGATGATAAGAGAAGGTTTTTGTCACAATTGTGTCTCGTCAGATTCTAATATCTTCTGCACAGCGGCCGAGCACATGGCCAGGCCGAAGGCACCGGTGACGCCGACGAAGCTTCCTTTCGTGGTGCATTTGGGCGTTTCGGCGCTGAAGAGGGCGGGGTAGTCGCCTTTGAAACCGCTCTTTTTCAGTTCGTATCGGATCTTTCGGGCGAAGGGGTCGCTGTGGGTTTTCCAGATGGAGGCGATTTCGATCTTTGTCGGGTCGATCTTTCTGGCACCGCCCGTAGCGCTGATGAGTTTGGGCCATACCCTGTGCGCCAGGGCGATTTTGGCGCGGATGTCGTCGATAGCGTCGAGTACCAGCGTGTAGGGTGAGAAATCGAAACGTTCGACCCATTCAGCATCGATCTTCGCCTCGATCGGCGTGACGGTGGGGTAGAGTTCGGCCAGCCTCTTCACCTTCACTGCCCCTACCGCTTCGCTGCCGATCTGGCGATTTTGGTTCGTGACATCGAAAGTGTCGTAATCGACGATCGTGATATCCTCGACGCCGCTTCGAAAGAGGCAGTCAAGACAGAAGCTTCCCACGCCGCCGACACCCAACAGCAGAATTTTCGCGCGTCTGAGTTTTTCGAAATCCTCCCCCATCAGCATCCGGCAGCGTTCGTATTTCACGGCCATCCCTTTATCACAGCCACCCTTTCATCACAGCCACCTTTTCAGGCGATCGAGATCTTCGTAGCTGGTCAGGTCGAGCTGGATCGGTGTGATGGAGACACAGTCGGCCTTGATCGCTTCGAAATCGCAGAGCATCTTTTCATCGGGGATCCATTCGAGCGGATGGAGGCCGAGCCAGTAGTACTCCTCGCCCCTGGGGTTTCTGTGCATATGTGCATCGTTGCCGTAGAGGCGGTAACCCGCTTTGGTGATCTTGTAGCCGTGGCACGCTTTGGGCGGCACGGGCGGGACATTGACATTCAAAAACTTCCGCTCGCCGAGCGGAAATCCCTCTTCGAGAATCTTTTTGCAGATGGTGTAGGCTGCCTCTTTGGCCAGTTCGAATCCTAGTTCGTCGAGATTTTGGCATCGGCTGCGGCACACCTGGCTGATTGCGACACCCGGAATCCCCTGCAGCACCGCCTCCATCGCGCCGGCGGCCGTCCCGCTGTAGGTGATATCCTCGCCCATGTTGGCCCCCTTGTTGATGCCGCTGACGACAAGATCGGGCAGTCTGTTTTCGTCGAAAAGGGCATGTTTGCTCAGATAGATGCAATCAGTCGGCGTGCCGTCATCAAGCTTGAAGAAGTCGTCGTCGATCTCGACGAAGCGCAGCGGGCGCGTGAGTGTGAGGCTGTGGCCGCAAGCCGATTTCTCGAGCGTGGGGGCCACGACGGTGACGTGCCCGAGCGGCCGAAGCGCTTCGACGAGGGCGTGCAGCCCCGGCGATTCGAAGCCGTCATCGTTGGTGATCAGAATGCGTTTCAAAAGTTGGTCCTTTTTCTGGTTGGATCTTCTGGGAGAATTATATTATAATCGTGCCCTTATGATGCACCAAAAGAGAAAATTGACGGTCCATGCGCCATCATTCGGCGACCGCAAGATCATCGGTTCCGATACGCTAGTTCGCGAGGTGGTACAGGGACGCTTCGTGCTGCTGCACTTTTTCACCGGTGGCTGCATCAACTGCCTCCATCTGCTCAAAGAGCTCGAACCCTATGATGCAACCGAAGGCCTGGTTGTCATGGGTGTGCATACGGGAAAGTTCGATGCCGAGAGAGAGGAGCGCTGGGTCGAAGCGCTGACGCATAGGCTGGGGATCGACCACCCGGTCATTAACGACGCCGACGGAAGGCTCTGGGACGCTTACGGTGTGCGGGCCTGGCCGACGCTGGTGCTCGTGACGCCCGACGGATACGAGGCGGCGCGTGTGAGCGGCGAGGGGAAAACGGCGCAGATTGTCGAGGTTTTCGGTTCGATGTACGGGAAGGGTGATGTCAAGAGGCGGTCTGTTCCAAGGGGAAAGACCGCCGACCGAAGCGGCGGGTACGCGAAAGTGGAGACGGATGGTGCGCATCTTTTCCTCAGCGACCCTTCGTCGGGACGGGTCGATGTGGCGACGCATGACGGCACGCTGCTTCACACCATTGGGAGCCTTGAGGAACCGCAGGGGATTGTGGTGCATAACGGAATTCTCTATGTGGCCGACCGCGCGGCGGGTCGGATCGTGGCCATCGATCTTTTGGGTGCCGACGCCGGGCGAAAACGCGTTATCGCATCGGGGCTCCGTTCGCCGTGGGGATTGGCCGCCAATCACGAAGGGTTGCAGATCGCCGAAGCGGGTTCGCACAAGATTGTGCAGATTGCATGGGCCGACGGGCGGGTGGAGACGCTGGCGGGCATAGGCGCCGAAGGGGTGCGCGAAGGGGATGCCCTCAAAGAGGCGCTTTTCGCGCAGCCGACCGACCTGGCGTGGCTGGATGAGGTGCTCTATGTGATCGATGCCGAAGGGAGCGCACTGCGGGCCATCGAAGCGGGACGCGTCGAGACACCGGTGGGGTGGGACCTCTTCACCTTCGGTGACAATGACGGTATCGGAGAGGCGGTGCGTCTGCAGCATCCCGAAGGGATCTGTGCCGGTATCGGCGGCTGTGGAAACCAGCGCATCTTTCTGTGCGACACCTACAACGGAAAGGTGAAGGTGTTCGACCCCCTGACGTCGCGGGTGATGACACTGATCGACGGGCTTCGGATGCCCACGGGCATCGCCAAGCAAGAATGCCGCCTCTACGTCACCGAAGCGATGTCGAAAGAGGTGGTGGTATTCGATATAAAAACGATGAGACAAGAGAGGATGACACTGCGATGAAACTGCTTGTGAGCGCGCTGGAGCCATCGGCGAACCTCCACCTCGAATACCTGCTCAAGGAGTTGCCCGATGTCCAGATCGCCGGCATCTTCGACCGCCGCCTGGGCGAACCACTCTACGGCATGGAGGAGTTTTCGGTGATGGGCATCGTCGATGTGCTGGGCAAATATTTCAAAGGCAAAGAGGCGCTGCACGAAATGGTGGCGCTGGCCGACGGATGCGACAAGGTGCTGTTAATCGACGCCCCGGCCTTCAACATTCCGCTCGCCAAAGCGATCAAGAGCCGCTATCCCGACAAAGAGATCATCTACTATATCCTTCCCAAGGTTTGGGCCTGGAAAAAAAGGCGCGCCGAGCTGGTGGAACGCTATTGCGACAGGCTCGCCTCGATATTTCCGTTCGAACGCCAATTCTACAGCCGGTGCGAATATGTCGGCAATCCGCTTCTGGACGAGATCCACACGGAGCGACATCCGTATGAAGAAGAGGAGACGGTCGCCTTTCTTCCGGGCAGCCGGAAAAGCGAAATCACACGGCTGATGCCGGTCTTCAGGGAAACGGCCGAAAAGATGGACGCCAGAAAGATTCTGGTGATCCCCTCTTTCATCGACGAGGAGAAGATAGCAGCGTGGTATGGCGATATCGGGGCTTTCGAAGTGGTGCGCGATACCCATGAAGCGGTGGCGCAGAGCCACTTTGCCTTTGTCTGCAGCGGGACGGCGACACTGGAGACCGCACTGATCGGAACCCCGTTCGTACTGGTCTACAAAGCCCGGCCGATCGAATATCGAATCGGTCGCTTTTTCGTCAAACTTCCCTATGTGGGGCTGGCCAACATCATTCTGGATTTCGAAGGGTGTGCGCCGCTGCACCCCGAACTTTTCCAGGAGGAGGTGAGCGCCGACAACCTGCTGCGTCATTATGAAACGATGGACAGAAGCCGATTCACGGCCGGAAGCGAAACGCTGCGAAAAATTCTGGGCCACGGCAGCGCCCGCAATGTCGCGGAGATGATATTGGGGACGTGATATAATTGAGAGTAAAATAAAATCGGAGGAAAAGCGATGAATAAAGAGAGCATATTGCGCCAAGTGAAAAAGATGCTTCCTCTTCTCGCTTCACGTTATCGTGTCGAGAGCCTGGAGCTTTTCGGCTCCTATGCCAGGGGCAGTGCCGGGCCGGAAAGCGATATCGATCTTCTCGTCACTTTCGAAACGATGCCCGATCTGTTGACGTTCATAGAGCTGGAAGAGATGCTATCGGATGCTTTGGGTAAAAAAGTGGATCTGGTCGTCAAACGTTCACTGAGGCCTCAGTTGAAAAACGATATTTTAAAAGATGCTATCGCCGTATGAAGCGAAATTACATTCTGTATCTGGAAGATATATCCGAACGAATTCAGAAAATCGCCCGGTATATCGAAGGTATGGAATTTGACGATTTCAAAAGAGACGAAAAAAACGGTCAGTTCCTGTATCAGAGAGATTGAAGTGATCGGTGAAGCGGCCAAACAGATTCCTGTGGACGTTCGACAGACATTCGACGACATTCCCTGGTCTCTTATGGCCAAAATGCGGGATAAGCTCATTCACTGGTATTTCGAAGTAGATGAAGAGATTGTCTGGAAAGTATCGAAAGAGAAATTGCCGGAAATTGGTGAAAAAATCGAAAAAATGATTGTAATATTGCATCAACAAAAATAAAATTGGGAGTAGGCCATGCAGAAAGAACCGATGACCGAATTTGGTTACAAAAAACTGAGCGACGAGCTCGAATACCTCAAATCGACGGCGCGTCCTGAGATCGCGGCGGAGATTCAAAGAGCGCGCGAGCTGGGTGATTTGAAGGAGAATGCGGAGTATCACGCCGCTAAGGAAAAGCAAGGGATCATGGAGGCGCGCATCGCGGAGCTCGAAGACATTCTGGGGAGAGCGCAGGTGGTGGACCCCAAAACCTTCGAACACAAGCGTGTGAGTTTCGGTTCGACGGTGACGCTGGTGGATATGGACAGTGACGAAGAGCTGACCTATACGATCGTGGGCGCGAGCGAAGCGAACCCCGACAGGGGGCTCATCTCCTACCACTCGCCGCTGGCCCGCCAGCTGATCGGCAAGGAGCCGGGCGACGAGGTGAAGGTGAAGCTTCCGGGCGGTGAAAAAGAGTACGAAGTGGAGCAGGTATGCTATAAAGATATCTGTTTCGGAGTCTAATCGTGATTCCGGTAGCGATCATCGGCGCGAGCGGCTATACGGGGCTCGAACTGGTCAAGATGGTGGCGCAGCATCCGACGTTCGATCTGGTCTACGCCGCCACCAGCGAAGGCGAGACGACGATCCAGGCGCTGCACCCGTCGCTCGAGAAGGTGGTGTCGATGCCTGTGGAAAAAGCCGACGCCCAGTCGGTGGCCGACGTGGCGAAGATCGCCTTTCTGGCCCTTCCGCACAAGACGGCGATGGGGTTTGCCGCGAAGCTTCTGGATCTGGGCGTCAAGGTGGTGGACCTCTCGGCCGACTACCGCCTGCGGCTGGAAACCTACGAGGCGCACTACTGTCCGCACGAAGACAAGGCGCATCTGCACGAAGCGGTCTACGGCCTGCCCGAATTTTACAGAGAAAAGATCGAAAAGGCGCGCCTGGTGGCCAATCCGGGCTGCTACCCCACCGCCTCTTTGCTGGGGCTTTTGCCGTTCATCCCGGCGATGAAAAGAGGCACGCCCATCTTCATCGACGCCAAGAGCGGCGTCAGCGGGGCGGGCAAGAAGCTTTCGGAGACGACCCACTATGTGACGATCAACGAAAACATTTTCGCCTACAACCCCATCAAGCACCGCCACGCCCCCGAAATCGCCGAAAAGATCTACGACCGGTTCGAAAGAGAGGCGCAGGTCAACTTCGTCCCACACCTGATGCCAGTGACTCGTGGAATGCTCTGCAGCATCTATATGCAGCTCGAAAAAGAGATCGATCCTCTCGAGGTGCTGCAGGAGTGGTATAACGACGAGCCGTTCGTGCGGGTGCGCCAAACGCCTGTGGATATCAAAAGCGTCGCGGGCACCAACTTCTGCGATATCTTCGCCACGGCCAACGGCACCAGCCTCTTCATCTCCTCGGCCATCGACAACCTGCTGCGCGGCGCCAGCTCCCAGGCGCTGGTCAACGCCAATATCATGAGCGGATTGGAAGAGACACTGGGAATTCCGAAATTCGCCTATGTCCCCTGATATCTTCAAGCGTCAACCGGAGAAGGGGGGCGGTATCGAACTGCATGAAGGGACGTGGCTGATCGCCGACGCCCACTACGCCCACTACCACCCCGATCTTTTCAACTTCCTCTCATCACTCTCCAACGCCGATCTGCCGCCACAGATGATTCTGATGGGGGATATTTTCGACCTTCTTTTCGGAAATGCCCCCAATTCGATTGAAACAAATTTGAAAATGGTCGATCTATTGAAAGAAGTTGCCCTCAGCTGCGAGGTGATCTACCTCGAAGGCAACCACGATTTCGGTCTCTCTAAGATATTCGGCGATCTGATCAGGGTGGTGCCGCGTCGTGCGCAGCCGTTGATGGCACGATACGGCACGAAGCGGATCGCGCTTCATCACGGCGACGTTGTGCAGGGGATCGGCTACGAGATCTATACGGCGCTGATACGAAACCCCTGGATCGACCGGCTGCTCAACGGGATCGATACGATGAGCGACGGTGCCGTCATCGGCTGGCTGGAGTCGTACAACAGGCGCAAAGAACCATGCCGCACGATCGAACATTTCGAAGAGCAGATGAAGGCTCGGCTGAAAAAATTGGCGCAGCGCCACGATTTCGACATCTGGGTCGAAGGGCACTACCACCAGAATCTCCGTTTCGAAGAGGGAGGTCTGGCCTACGTGAACCTGCCGGCGTTCGCCTGCGGGGGCATGTATGCAGAAGCTGCGCCGGCCAACGAAGAAATCGATTTTAAAGTGAAGAGGATCAATCATGTCATCGTCTAAAAAAGATGTACTGCAGGTCGGGACCAACGAGCTTGAACTCGTCGATTTTCGCATTTTCAAAGAGGAAAACGGGAAAATCTACGAAGGGATCTACGGCATCAACGTCTCCAAGGTGCGCGAGATCATCAAGTACCCAAAACTGACCGAACTGCCCGGCGTTCCCGAGTTCATCGAAGGGATCTTCGACCTTCGCGGTGTGGTGATTCCGGTCGTGAATCTGGCCAAATGGATGGGAATTAAAACCCCCGAAACCAAAGAGATCCATCCACGTGTTATCATCGCCGAATTCAACAATATTCTCATCGGCTTCGTCGTCCACGAAGCCAAGCGCATCAGGCGCATCAGCTGGAGCGACATAGAGCCGGCCTCTTTCACCTCCGGAACCGGCGTGCTCGACAAGAGCAAAATCACCGGCGTCACGCGCATCGAAAACGACGAGGTGCTGCTGATTCTCGATCTTGAAAGCGTCGTGGAGGATCTGGGCTTCTACCAGCCCGATGTCGATGCGGAGGTCTCCATCGACACCTTTTCGGGCATGGCGATGGTGCTCGACGACAGTCTGACGGCCAGAAAGATCGTCAGAGACGCTCTGCAGAAGATGGGTTTTAAGGTGACGGAAGCCAAAGATGGAGAGGAGGGGCTGCAAAGGCTCAATGAACTTTACGATATCTATGGCGATCAACTTTCCGACGAACTCAAAATTATCGTATCGGATGTGGAGATGCCCCGAATGGACGGTTTTCATTTCGCGGCGAAAGTGAAGGAGGACCCACGCTTTTCGACTATTCCGATCGTCTTCAACTCCTCCATCAGCGACCATTTCAGCGAAGCACGTGGAAAAGAGGCTGGCGGTGAGGGATATATGGTGAAGTTTGACGCCAATATCTTCTACTCGGAAATTTCGAAAATAGTGCGTTCACACATCAAACAGAGCTG
>JAUUDL010000042.1 GCA_030826715.1 Hydrogenimonas sp.
ATCAGCAAAAGGCCCTGCGAGGCGGTGAAAGTGGTGGTGAGGGAACCGGTCTGAAGCGCACCGTGGACCGCGCCGCTCGCACCCCCTTCGCTCTCCATCTCGATCACTTTGGGGACGGAACCGAAAATATTCTTTTCGCCTTTGGCTGAATAGAGGTCCGAAAGTTCTCCCATCGGGGAGGAGGGGGTGATCGGGTAGATCGCGATCACTTCATTGATTTTGTGGGCGACGCGGGCGACCGCTTCGTTCGCGTCGCAGATGACTCTGTTTTCATTCATATTATGTTTCTCCTAATATAAAGGTGCGGCGAAAAAGTCGAAAAAGGCCCACATCACGAGTGACGCGGCGACAAGTGTCGCGATCATCGTCGGCGTGCCTTTGGAAAACCATACGCCGGGTGTAATGGCCAAAGAGGGATCGTTCTTCTCTTTGGCGAGACGTTCGGAGAGGGTGACGATATAGACGTTGGCCGTGGAGCCAAGATGGGTGCCGTTGCCGCCCATGCCCACACCGATCGCCAGCGACCACCACAGGGGTGTGACATTGACCCCTTGTGCCTCCATTCCCAAAATGATCGGAATCATCGCAGCGGTGAAAGGGATATTGTCGATCATCGCCGACATGATCGCCGCCACCCACATCAGCACGATCGACGCGAGCAGAAGGTCGTGCTTGACGAAAGGCTCGATGAAGGTGCCCAGATACTCCAGAAAATGGGTCTGCTCCACCCCTCCGATCACGACGAAGAGTGAAATGAAGAAGGCGAGTAGTGTCAACTCGACCTTGCCGAATGCGGCATCCATGTCGGTTTTCGGCGCCAGAAAGAGGATCAGTGTCAGCCCAAGTACCGCGACGACCCACGCATCCCAGTGGAAATGGTGGTGGAAGATGAAGAGCACGACCATGAATCCCAAAACAGAGACGGCCACTTTCCATGTATAGGGATCTTTCAGCTCTTCGCGCATGCTGAAATCGGGTTTTAGTGGGGTGACGGCGAGCTCCTTTCTAAAAAGCCACCGAAGCATGACGATCGTGGATAGAAAGGCGGCTGCGACGGGCCCTGACATATGCAGAAAGAAGTCGTTGAAGGTGATACCGGCCGCCGATCCGATCATCAGGTTCGGAGGGTCGCCCACGAGCGTGGCGACACCGCCCGTATCCGAAAGCAGTGCGGCGCCGAGCAGGTAGGGGACCGGATTGACGCCAAGCGTACGGCATATCAGGATGATCAGTGGCCCGAAGATGACGACGGTCGTGACGTTGTCGAGCAGAAACGAGATACCCGCGACGGCCGAACTCATCAGCACCAGCAGCAAAAAGAGACGACCTTTGCTCAGATCGGCGATTTTGAAAGCGATCGCCTCGAAACCGCCGGTCGGAATCATGATCGAAACGATCGTCATCATCGCGCCGAGCAGGAAAACGACGTTCCAATCGATCGATTCGACAGCCTTGTCGGGGGAGTAGAAGCCGAATATCTGTCCGATGATAATCATCGTCAATGCCCCGAGCATCGCGAATTTCGTACGGTGGAAACCGTGAAGGCCTTCGGTAAAGATACCGATAAACGTGACAGCCATGATGATGGCCGAAAGCATCATGGATAGATCAAATGTGAGTGTGTGTGGCATAAAGGCTCCGAAGAAGTTCCAATCAGGCTGAACGGGATGAACAGTCTTTGGTGAATGAAACTATAACACTTTTTACATTATGTCTTCCTGCATAAGTTGTAACGAAATTTGGCTATAATCGGCCACTTTATCCATAGGATCTTATACAACATGACACTCGCCATCATCGTCCTGATCTCTTTTGCCCTGTTTCTCTCGCTTTTTCGCTTTCTCAAAGGCCCCACGCTGACGGACCGTATCGTCGCTTTCGATGTGATGAGCATCATCGCCACGGCACTTTTAGTCATGCTCTGCGTCCATTTCCATCGCGAAGTCTATCTCGATGTCGCTCTGGTCTTCGGATTGATTGGCTTTCTGGGTACCGTCGTCTATGGACGCTTCATCGAAAAAGGGGTTTGAGATGGGGGTATTGGATATTTTCGGATATATACTCGCATTCATGGGGTCAGGGTCGCTGATCATCAGCGGTCTTGGCATCGTGCGAATGCCCGACATCTATACGCGCATCCATGCGGGCACCAAAGCGAGCACGCTCGGGATTTTGATGATCATCGCGTCGGCGGCCTGTTTCGAGCCGGCATGGAGTTTCAAGCTCCTTCTTCTTGGCGCTTTCATCCTCATCACCAATCCACTCTCTTCCTCGGCGCTCGCACTCGCCTCCTACAAACAGGGTGTCAAACATCTCGAAACCAGCGGCGTGGACGAATTGGCCGACAAGATCAAGATAAAAGCCGATTCAAAGGAGAAGAGATGACAGGATTCATCACACTCTTCACGCTTCTCTCCATGTCGGTCGTGGCGCTTTTTTCGCTGCGCCAGTCGAATCTGACGCAATCGGTGGTCCTCTTTTCGGGTGTCGGCCTCGGGAGTGTCGTGCTCTTTTTCATCTTTAACGCGCCGGATGTGGCCTTGACGGAAGCGGTCATCGGCTCGGGTATCACGGCGGTAGTCCTGCTGATCGGTATTCGCCATATGCACAAAGAGCCTGAAATAGAAGAGGTGATGATGGAAAACAGGAGAGGCATTCGCCGTATCGCCATCGCACTTCTGGTTCTTTTGACGCTTCTTCTGCTCGGAAAAACGCTTCTGGGTGCCTTGAGTGTCGAAACATCGAATGCGGGCCAGGCGCTTCTTGAACACGCCATGCAGGCCGGTGCCGCCAACGCCGTGACCTCCGTCGTCACCTATTTCAGGGGCTTCGATACATTGGGGGAAGTGGCCGTACTCTTTTTGGCCGCCACCGGCGTGGGCCTTCTGCTCACGGTGGAGAAGGGTGAGGATGCGATCTATATCGAACCCAACTTCATACTGAGAATCGGGTCGGGGTTTCTCTTTCCTCTCATTCTCCTCTTTGGCCTCTATATCATCGTGCATGGCCACTTGAGTCCCGGCGGCGGTTTTCAGGGGGGTGTCGTCATCGCGGCGGCTTTTCTGCTTCTTTTCCTGACGCGTCGCAGGTTCGGGCTGAGCCACAAAATCGTGACGATTCTCGAATCGGGCGCGGGGATGGCCTATGTGCTTCTAGGACTCACGGGACTGTGGCTGATGGGCTTGTTTCTGGGCAATTTTCTTCCCCATCCGGCCGAGAAGATCGGCATGCTGGTCAGCGGCGGCATCATTCCGATCATCTATATTCTCATCGGCATCAAGGTGGGCAGCGAAATCTCCTATGTCGTCGAAAAACTGATCAAAAGGTCGCACGATGTTTGAAAATCTCTTGACATGGCTCGACAGCCCCCAGACACTCCAGGCGATCGTCGTCACCGGAAGCCTACTCCTTTTTGGCATCGGTTTCTATGGGCTTTTGGCCTATACCCGCATCATCAAGATCCTGATCAGCCTCTCGATCATGGAGTCGGCACTTTTCGTCTTCTTTCTCGGGCTCGCTTCCGATCCGCATAAAACGGCACCGATTCTCGGAGACCTTTTCAAAAACTTCGAAAAGATGAACGATCCTGTGCCGCAGGCGGCGATTTTGACGGCTATCGTCATTTCGCTCGCGACGATGTCGCTGGGCATCTCTTTCGCGATCGAATACTACAAGCGTACCGGCAAGAACGATATCGCGCAGATGGATGCGCTGGGAGAGAAGCGATGAGCCCGGTCTATTTCATCGCACTGCCCCTTTTTGCGGCTTTTGGATACCGGGGTGTCGAAGCGCTCGGCCGCCGTGCCGTCGCGATGGCGCTGCTGATGGAGAGTGCGGCGCTCCTGCTTCTGGCGGCCTCGTTTGTCGGAGGGGGCAGGGTTGTCGAAAATATCGCGATCGTGCAGCCTCTGGCCATTTCACTCGTCATCGACAGCGCTTCACTCTTTTTCGTCATGCTGATCACCCTTTCGATGACACTCTTTTCGCTCCATTATCTCTTCCGACGTGCCGAGAGCGCCCAAAAGCACGAAGGGCGATATTTCGTCTTTTTGAACCTCCTGATGGCGGGCACACTGGGACTGGTACTGAGTGCGGATATCTTCAATCTCTATGTTTTCATCGAAATCACCGGGATCAGCGCCTATGTGCTCACCGCGTTTCAAAAGAGCGAGCAGGCGCTGGAAGGGGGGATCAAATATCTCATTATCGGTTCCGTCGCGTCGCTCTTCGTTTTTTTTGCGATCATATTGATCTATCTCGAGCTTGGGACCTTCAATCTCGCACTGATCGCCAAAAACTTCTCTTCGATGCCCGGACCGATTATCTTCGTGATCTCGCTGCTCGGTTTCATCGGCTTGGGGATCAAAGCCAAACTCTTTCCGCTCAACTTCTGGGTGCCGGACATCTACGAAGCGGCCCATCCCGAAATCGCCTCTCTCTTTAGCGCGATCATGGCATCGGCCTATATTTTTCTCTTTTTTCACCTCTTCTATCTCTTCGGGATAGGATTCAGGGAGTTCGTCATGACCGCGGGCATCGTCACGATGATAGTGGCCGAGCTGGCGGCGCTTCGCCAGAACGATATGAAGCGGATTTTCGCTTACTCCTCGATCGGGCAGGCCGGGCTCGTCATCGCGGCGCTGGCGTTGGGAAACCCCCATGCCACCACAGGCGCCTTTTTCCTGCTTATCAACAATGCGTTGGCGAAACTGCTGCTTTTCATCATTGTCAGCGTTCTTTTCTACCGTTTTGGCTCAACGCATATCGACACACTCAAAAAGGTGGGATCGAAAGTGACGGTTGCGGCGCTTTTGATGGCTTTTCTGACGCTTCTAGGCATGCCTCCCTTCGGCGGTTTCGTCGGCAAATTCCTGGTACTCGAAGGGTTCGCCGAAAAAGGGGCCTATATGGCCTTCGGCGCGATACTCGTCGCCGCACTTATCGAAGCGGGATACTACTTCAAAATGGCGGGGATGCTCGTCGGCCCCAACCGTTCGCCTGAAACACTCCCTCTTAGCATCGGGTACCGATCGCTTTTTCTGCTGATACCCGGGCTCTTCCTGCTGCTCGGTATCGCCTTTTTTCTCTTTTTGCCCTATTTTGGAGAGAGTGCGGCCACTTTGAGCGATGCGCAGGGCTTTGTTGCGACACTTCTGGGAGGTGTGAAATGACGGGACTTCTTATTCTGTTTGTTGTGCCTCTGGCCATTCTTTTCTCTCCCAAACATCTTGGCGTGCGCCTGAGCCAGATCCTCTCTCTCGTGCCGGCGCTGCTTCTTGTCACCCATACGACCCCCGCACTGCACACGCTCTTTTCGATACCGGGCGGCGGGACCCTCACGCTGCATATGGGCGCTACGCCACTCGGGCTCTTTTTCGCGTGGATGGTAGCGGTGGCCTTTCCGCTGCTGATGGCCACGGCGTACCGGTACACCCATACGAAACAGTATCATGCGCTTTTCCATCTGCTCACGGCATCGCTCTTCGTCATCCTTTTTGCATGTGACATGATCCTCTTTTTCGTCGGGTGGGAGATGATGACATGGAGCGCCTATCTGCTGATGATCGATGCCAAAACGATGCAGCCGTCGGTGATGATGCGGTATATTCTCTACGCGATCGCCTCGGCGATGGCACTTCTGGGCGGCATCGTCCTGCTCTCGGTTGGCGCGAAGAGCCTTCTCTTTTCCGATATGGCGCACGCCTTCATTCAGGCGCCGTTGGCCAAAGAGATCGCCGTCACCCTTCTTTTCTCGATCGCTTTCTTGATCAAATCGGGGGCGATCGGTCTGCATGGATGGGTCGTTAGAAGCTACGCTCTCACAGGTGACCTTTTCGCCCCGTTTCCCTCGGCCGTTCTGTCGAAAATGGGGATATACGGACTTTTGATCTTTTTCATGGTCATCGCACCCGAAGGGCCGATTCACGCGAAGATTTTTGCAAACAAAGAGTTTTTGAGCTACCTCTTCATCGCCCTGGGTGTCGCCACCTCGATTATCGGCACCTTCAAAGCGATCGAACAGGACAGCATCAAACGGCTACTCGCCTACTCGTCGATCGCGCAGCTTGGCTATATCGTCGCGGCGTTGGCGACCTTTTCGCAGGTGGGGGTGGCTGGTGTGCTCTACCACTCACTGATCCATACGGCGGTGAAGCTGCTTCTTTTCATCAATGCCGCCGCGATCTTTTACGCCACGGGGCATCGCCGTTTCAGCCAGCTTGGCGGTCTCATCTATAAAATGCCCTTTTCGTTCGTCGCACTTCTGATTGGCATCATCGCACTGGCGGGCATTCCGCCGCTGGGGGGATTCTCGTCGAAATATCTGATCTACCACGCCCTGTTGGATACGAAATATCTGATCCTGCTGGCGCTGATGATGTTCTCGAGCGCCGCGGCTTTCATCTACTGCTACAAGCTGGTCTACGGCATCTATCTTGGGCATCCCTCGAGCGTGGCGGCAAAGAGGGCGAAAGAGGTCCCGATGGCGTGGCTGATACCGCAATACCTGATCTCGATCGTATTGGTGGCGCTCGGCGCTTTTCCGGGGCTTTTGAACGGCGCCATCGAAGCCGTCCTCGGCGATCTGGGGCTTCCTGCTCTTCCTGCGGCTTCGGCTTCGACGCTGGCCCTTCCGACGGGCGCGTTCAACGGTACGCTCGTCATGGGGCTCTTCATTCTCGCCTCATCCTTGAAAAGGAGTTTCATCGAATCGTAGAATGTCTGAAGCACCGGCGGGCCGATGCGCTTTTGAAAGCGGGCCGTAATATTCCGGTAGA
>JAUUDL010000135.1 GCA_030826715.1 Hydrogenimonas sp.
CTGATCGAAGAGAAGAAGCCGAGCAAAGACTACCATCTCGAAGAGGTCGACTATATCGCCAAAGTCACCGCTCCCTGTATGGACGCCTGTCCGACTCACGTGGATATCCCGGCCTATATTGAAGGTGTGCGGGATCTGCGCTACGACGATTCGCTTATGGCGACGCGAAAGACGATGCCGCTGGCGCACACCTGTGGGCGCGTCTGTCCTCATCCGTGCGAAGATGAATGCCGCCGTGCCAACCTGGACGAACCGATCTCGATCATGGAGCTCAAGCGTCTCGGGGCCGATTACGAAACCGATCACGGTCTCGAGTGGCTCCATCCCAAAGAACCGGCGAAAGAGAAGATCGACAAGAGAGTGGCGATCGTCGGTGCCGGACCGGCGGGGCTGACGGCAGCCTACTACCTCGGTGTCGAAGGGATCCAGTGCGACGTCTACGAAGAGCTGCCGGTGCTCGGCGGCGAAGTCGCCGTAGGCGTCCCCGAATACCGGATGCCCGTCGATCGATACAACAAAGATATCGAGCTGGCCAAAAGCGTCGGAACCAACTTCATCACCAACACGCGTGTCGATGCCGATATGCTCAGAAAGTTCGACAAAGAGTACGATGCGACGCTGCTGTCGTTCGGTACGCGTCTGAGCAAGAAGGTCCGCGCGAAGAACGAACGGCCCGATATGCCCGGATACTGGGGGGCCATCAGTTTCCTCGACGAGATCAACCTCTACGTCAAGTACGGCATTGGGAAACCGGTCGATCTGACGGGCAAAACCGTCGTCTGTGTCGGTGGCGGATTTACCTCGATGGACGTCGTGCGATGCTCTATCCGCGCCAACGCCGAAAAGGTGATAATGCTCTACCGTCGTGATGAAAAGACGATCATTCGCAACACGACCTACGAAGAGTACCACGAAGCGGTCGAAGAGGGGGTCGAGTTTATCTTCCACTCGGCGGTCGAAGAGATCATCGAAGATGAAAATGGACGCCTTAAAGCCCTTAAGTGCAACCGGTTCGAGCTCGTGCCCGACCCCGAAGGGGGACGTCCGCAGCTCGTGAAGATCGAAGGGGCCGATTTCATCATCGAATGCGACTACCTGATACCGGCTGTCTCCCAGTCGGCCGATCTCAGCCTGCTTCCCGAAGAGTGGGAACTCGAGCTGACGAGCTGGGGTACGCTCAAAACCGACGGCCGGACCTACATGACTTCGCGCAAAGGGCTCTTTGCCGCAGGCGACTGCGAATATGGACCGATGACGATCGTCAATGCCGTTGGGCAGGCCAAACGGACCGCGTCGGTGATGGCGCGCTACCTCAAAACGGGTGAGATCACTTTGAGTGACGAAGAGATCATGGAAGACCATCTGAGAAAGCTTCGCGTCTACGACAAAAACGAGAAGGTGACCGGATGGCTGCCGGGCCTTCCCCGTCAGGTGAGCGAAAAGCTCTCGGTCGAAGAGCGCAAAGACAACAACAGAGAGGTCAACCTCGGCTTCACCCAGGAAGAGGCGATCGCCGAGGCCGAACGCTGCATGCGATGCTACTACATCGCGATGACGGCGGTATAAGGAGTGTCCATGATAACATTGACGATAGACGGACACAAAGTCGAAGCCAGAAAGGGCGAAACGATTCTGCAGGCGGCACGCCGCGCGGGCCACTACATCCCGACGATGTGCTACCTGAGTAAGGTCAAGCCGATCGCCTCGTGCCGCCTCTGCGTCGTGGAGGTGGAAGGGGCCGACGGGTATATCCTCAGCTGCCAGGCGCCGGCGCTCGACGGCATGGAGGTTCGGACCAACTCATCCGGACTATTTACCCACCGACAGAACATCATGAAACTCTACGACGTCAACCACCCGCTCGAGTGCGGCGTGTGTGACAAGAGCGGGGCGTGCGACCTGCAGAACAAGACGCTCGAATTCGCCGTCGACAGACAGGATTTCAGCGCCAAAGAGCACAAACGCGACCTTAAAAAATGGGATTTCATCGGTTACGACGAATCGCTCTGCATCCTGTGTGAAAAGTGTGTCCATGTCTGCAACGAAGTGATCGGAGACGATGCGATCGAGATCCATTTCGGCGGCTACGGCTCGAAGATCCAGCCCAAAGGGGGCGAAGAGCTCGAGTGCACCAACTGCGGTGAATGTATCGCCGTCTGCCCGGTGGGGGCACTGATCAGCACTGACTTCCAGTACAAGGCCAACGCGTGGGAGCTGCAGAAGATCCCCGCCAGTTGTGCCCACTGCAGCGCCGGATGCGCACTCAACTACGAACGCAAATACGCCGGTACCGACAAGCCCGGCGAGGATGCGATCTACCGCGTCACCAACGAATTCGAATTCAATACCCTCTGCGGCGCCGGCCGTTTCGGCTTTGATTTCGAAAACCGCGTCGAAGGCAAAGACGAAGCGTCGTTTAAAAAAGCGCTTGACGCCTTCAAAAAAGCCGACACGATCCGCTTTTCAAGCCGCATCACCAACGAAGAGGCGATGATACTGCAGCGCCTGAAAGAGCGCTTCGGATATCGCCTTATCAACGAGGACGCCAGAAAGTACCGCGATTTTCTCGAAAATTACGCCACGATGAGCGGCAAGACGCTCTTCAACGGATCGCTCGAAACGCTGGCGGATGCGGATGGCGTGATCGTGATGGGATCGAGGATTCTCACCGACAACCCGGCCGTTCGCTACCACATCACGATGGCTTCCAAGCGTCATAACGCCCGTGTGGCCTATCTGCATCCGCTCGAGGATGCGGAGATGAAAAACGTCGTGACGCAATTCATCAAATATGAAGTGGGCACCGAAGAGGGCGTGATGGCGATGCTCTCAAAGACGCTGCTCTCCGATAAAGTGGATGTCAAGAAGATCAGCCAATTCTTCGACGGGCTCGACGAGGGGTACCTGAGCGCCGAAAGCAATGTCGGCGAAGAGGAGCTCGAAGCGCTTCGCAAATCGTTCGCACGATGCAAGCGCATCGCCCTTGTCATCGGCGAAGACTGCATCAACCATCCGCGGGCTGCGCAGATCGCGCGTCTTTCGGCGCTTTTTGAGAGATTCGGCGGCATGGAAGTGCTTGTCGTCTCTCCCAAAACGAACACGATGGGGGCCGCGCTCATCTGCGACCTGGATGAAGAGGCGGGTGAGTATACGATCGGCTACAACGCCCCCCGGTGATTTCGTCCTGAGCAATCTGGGCGATGGCGATCTGGATATGCCCGCACTCAATCAGCAGGAGGGAACATTCACGACACTGAATAAACGTGTGGTTCCAACCTATCCGGCGCTGCCGTTCAAAGGGTATGTGCTCAACGATATCGCATCCACGCTCGGTGTCGAGGCGGAATATACGATCGACTATACCGAGTCGCTGCCCGAATCGAAAGGGTTCACGAAAATCGCGTTTGACCAGATTCCCTATTACTTCACCAACCGTGACGGAGAAGTGCGCGGCTACGACCTTAAGCGGATGAAACACAGCATCGATTCGACGCTCGAGCCGGTCGAAGAGCTGCCCGAGTTCAACGGCCCCGTTCTCTATCGGTGCGATCCGGTGCTGCAGTTTGGTCCGCAGACCTACCGTGCCTCACAGCTTTCCAGGGAGAAAGCGGTGCTGAAAGGGTCCGAACAGTTCGCGATGGCGGCCAAACTGAAAGAGGGGATGCGAGTCAAACTCAATGTGGAAGGTGTCGAAATGGAACGAGTTTTCGAAATCGACCCGGAATTGAAGGGGACGATCGCCCTCAATCCGACTTTTGACTTGGGATTAAGAGAAGATTTGTTATCTTCAAACTATCGTTACAGTCAAAGCAAAATCGAAGTAGTGGGAAGCAACCATGAGTGAAATAACCATTAAGATCGACGGTAAAGAGTGCCGCGGCAAAGAGGGTGAATATATCCTCAATATTGCGCGCGCGAACGACATCTTCATTCCCGCCATCTGTTATCTGACACGCTGCAGTCCCACGTTGGCCTGTCGTATCTGTCTGGTGGAGGCCGACGGCAAACAGGTCTACGCCTGCAACGCCAAGGCCAAAGACGGCATGGAGATCACGACACTGACGGAAAATATCGCGCAGGAGCGTCGTGCGATCATGGAGGTCTACGACGTCAACCATCCGCTCGAATGCGGTGTCTGC
>JAUUDL010000050.1 GCA_030826715.1 Hydrogenimonas sp.
CAGCACCCATCTGCCGATCGACGCCTTTTTCAAAAAGAGCGCCTCATTGCTCAAGCCGCGCGGCCGATTTATCTTCTGTTACGACGCATCGCAGCTTCCTCAGATCACAATGGCGCTGGAGGAGGCGAAACTGCGGATGGAGAATGTGCGCTTCGTCCACTCCAAAGCGGTGCGTCCGGCGAAGCTGGTGATGGTGCACGCCAGGAAGGGTTCGAAGGCGCAGACGAAGATACTGCCGCCTCTGATCGCCTTCGACGGCGACGAACAGAGTGCCGAAGTAAAGGCGATCTACCAAAAAGCGAGGACGCATACGATAAAATGTCAGATCTGATCACGAAAGAGGGCTTCGATTACGCTTTCGATCCGAAAGCGTGCGAGACATGCGCGGGCAACTGCTGCATCGGCGAAAGCGGCCACATATGGGTTCCGGTCCAGAAAATCCCCGAAATGGCCGATTTTCTGAAGATCGATACGCAGACTTTTATCGAAAGGTATCTCGAAAAGGTTGGGTATCGTTTTTCGATCAAAGAGAAGGTGGTCGTCGAAGGTGAGTACGACTGCATCTTCTACGACCGCCAAAAGAGACGGTGCACCATCTATCCGGTTCGCCCACTGCAGTGCAGAACGTTTCCCTTTTGGGACTATTTCAAAGAACATGAAGAGGAGTTGACCAAAGAATGTCCAGGTATCTGCCCGCGTACATAGCCGCGCTACTGCTTTTTTCCGGATGTGCGCAAAAGAGGGCGGTTCAGGCTCCTCCAAAGATACCACATCAAAAAGAGCGAGTCGGAAATCTGCATGAGAAGGTCGTTGCGTTCGATGCCGAGTACGACTATATCATCCAGGCGCTCTACTACCAAGAACATGGAGAGTTCGCCAAAGCCTACGCACTTTTTCATCACCTCTACGAAAAGACCCATAATATCGAATATGAAATCGAAGCGTTGAAACTTCTTGTGGGGATGCAGCGATTCGAAGAGGCGAAAAAATCACTGGAAGTGCTTGTCAAACGCTATCCGGACAATCCGAAACTCTACAGACTTCTTTCGATCTCCTATCTGAAACTCGGCGACACGCGCAAAGCACTCGAAAGTGCGCAAAGAGCGTTGGCGTTGGAGCCGGACAACAGGCAGAATGTCGATTTGACTGCATCGATCTGGCTGCTGCAGAAGAGTAAAAAAGGATATGAGAAGGCTTATGCGGTCTACGAAGCCTACTATGCCCGCCATCACGACGAGGATTCGGTGGTCAAGATGGCATCGATCCTGCTCTATCGGCTCAAAGAGCCCGACCGTGCGTTGCGGCTTCTTCAGACGCACAGCCAAATGGTGGCGTGCACGGAAAAAGTCTGCCTCTTTCTGGCTGAAATCTATCGGAGCCGAAACGATCTGGAACATCTGGCCGACATTTACGCCCGACTTTACGATTCGACGCGACAGAGTGAATATGCCCAGCAAGCCGCCGAAATCTACGCCTATCAGAAGCGTTTCGACAAAGCCGTGAAGCTGCTCGAAGCCTCCGATGCCGATACGAGGCTGCTTCTGGCCGTCTACAAGCAGACGCATCACTATGAAAAAGCCGCGGCGCTGGCGAAAAAACTCTACGAAGAGACGAACGATCCTGTCTGGCTCGCCGAATACGGCATATTGCAATACGAAGCGGCACCCAAAAAGGAAGATGCGAAACTGCTTTCGAAAGTGATCAGGACACTAACCCAGGCGATGAAAGAGGGGGTGGACGATCCGCTTTACTACAACTATCTCGGATATCTGCTGATCGATCACAATATCGATGTGAAATGGGGCCTCCGGCTTGTGGAAAAGGCCCTGAAAGTCGAACCAGATTCACCTTTCTACATCGATTCGCTCGCGTGGGGCCACTATAAACTCGGTGAATGCAAAAAAGCGTACCGCGAGATGAAACAGGTAGTCGACAAGATGGGTCTCGATGACGAAGAGATCAGGAAACATTGGAACGAAATTCAAAAATGCAGGAGTGAAAGAAAGTGATTCTCGATGAAATAATCGCACGCACCAAAGTCGACCTCGAGCGCAAGAAGAAAGAGTTCCCGCTCGAATGGCTCGGCCGGTCGCTGGCCTACAACCCATTTCCGCCCAGGGATGTGCACAAAGTGCTCAAATCGACCGAAGAGAACCCCTACCGCATCATCGCGGAGGTGAAGAAAGCGAGCCCGTCCAAAGGGATCATCCGTGAAGATTTCGACCCTCTGGCGATCGCCAAAGCGTATGAAGAGGGCGGGGCGGATGCCCTTTCGGTCCTGACAGAGCCGCACTATTTCAAAGGGGATATCGAATACCTCACGCAGATACGCCGCTATGTGCCGATGCCGCTTCTGCGCAAGGATTTCATTATCGACAAATACCAGCTCGTCGAAGCGCTCGTCTATGGCGCGGACTTCGTGCTTCTCATCGCCAAGGCGCTCACACGAAAAGAGCTCAAGGAGTTATTGGAATATACATGGCATCTGGGGATGGAAGCGCTGGTGGAGATTCACGACAAAAAGGATCTGGTCAAAGCGATCTTCGCGGGGGCGAACATCATCGGCATAAATCACCGAAACCTGGAGACTTTCGAAATGGACATGACCCTCAGCGAACGGCTGATACCGATGATCCCCAACAGCAAGATCATCGTCGCAGAGAGCGGCATCCATTCGCACGACCAACTGGTTCACCTGCACAAAGTGGGGGCCGATGCCTTCCTGGTCGGCGAACACTTCATGCGCCAGGACGATATCGCCGGCGCACTCAGAAAACTCAAAGAGGGCGATTAAACCTCTGATCGCCATGAGCGCCGTTTTCATCGTATAGCCGGTCGCGATGCCTTCACCGATGAGAATGACGCTTTTGCCCTTGCTTTATCTCACAGTGATTTTGCTAACAGTTTTTTATCAACCTATCGTATGTATCATGGTCAAGTAGCCGATAAAGCACGATGAAAGATTTATGGCGAAGATAGAGAATCCTGTATCCTTTATCTACACGGATACTGAAGAGATTGTCGGCCCGTCTGCAAACGATCTGTTTGTTTTGCAAAGAGGGGTGATGTTCGTTTTCTTTGAGCAGATTGACGGCTTTTTCGATTTTTTTCTCAACTTGTGCATTTTTGAGCCGTGCGCAATCTTTGCGGTAAAGATCGTCAATCTCGATATGCATGTTTGACGACGATGAGACCAAGATCGTTTTGGGCTTTGACGAGTTTGTCCAAAATCTTTTCAGAAATATCGATGAGCTGTCTGTGCGATGCTTTCAATGGATCGAGCCTTTTGATAAAGGCCTGCAATAGCTCATAATCTTCAATGAACGTGTCGATCAGCTCCCTGAAGCGCTTCTCGTCAAATTTGAGGTCATCCACAATGTCACTGAACCCCTCTATGATGAAAAGCGTTTGTTTCGCTACCGGGATCAGGCTCTCAACCTCGCTGTCGTCAATCTTCTCTTTCGAGAACTCTTCATGCAGCGGCCGAAAGACGGTGTTATAGATATCAACTTGCGTCTTCAATGCATCGACTGCCATTATGCACTCCTTTGGAATTGGCAGATTCTACCCAATGTCTAATGAATAGTAGCTTTTGGGATGCAACTACCATGGTGCTCATAATTAACCAGGTGTTGCATCGCACCTTTTATTCGGACCCCTCTTTGGCTTTCTGCAGCAGTTCGAGCACCTCTTCGTCGCTGGTTTGGTCGAAACGCTCGTAATGCGCTCCGACGGCCCAGAATGGCTCTGGCATATCTATCACGACGACTCTGTCGGCCAGCCGCTCGATTTCTGGGAGCGTATCCGGCGGCGCGACGGGAACGGCCACGACGATTTCGGAGGGGTTTTGCTCTCTGATGGCCATGAGCGCCGCTTTCATCGTATAGCCGGTCGCGATGCCGTCGTCGATGAGAATGACGCTTTTGCCTTTCAGATTTTCCAGCGGGTTTTGAGTACCGCGATAGAGTTGCTGCCGTCGGTGCAGCTCGTCACGCTCTTTGGCGACGACATAGTCGAGATACTCCTTTCCGACACTCAGCCTGCGGATCGCCTCCTCGTTGAGCACCACTCTTTCGGGTTCGCCTTCGACAAGGGCGCCGATGGCGAACTCTTCGTTGAAGGGCGCGCCCAGTTTCCGGACGATAATCACGTCCAGTGGGGCATGCAGCCGTTTGGCCACGCGATACGCCACCGGTACGCCTCCCCGCGGCAGCGCCAAAACGATGGGATTTTCAAAAGGCCCCATCGCTTCGAGTCGATCGGCGAGCGCTTCGCCGGCTTCGAACCTATCTTTAAACATGGACAACTCCTAATATATTAATAATTTTATAAGTTATAGCATATTTTAAGGTTAAATTCAAGATGTGAGGAGATTCCCCGAAAGGGGGAGGAAGAGGATGTAGAGGTGGCGACTTAGGCGCCGAGCAGCTCCTTGGCGATCTGGTTGATGACGCGTCCTTCTGCGCGGCTGCCGATCTTCGCTTTGGCCGCCGCCATCACCTTGCCCATATCTTTCATGCCATTCGCGCCCGTCTCCTTGACGATCTCTTCGAGCGTGGCGCGCACCTCTTCCTCGCTCATCGGTTCAGGAAGGTAGCTGCGCAGAATTTCGAGCTCCTTCTCGTTCTTTTCGACAAGATCTTCGCGGCCGCCCTCTTTGAATTGGGCGATCGCATCGTTGCGCTGTTTGATCTGTTTGACGAGGATCGCTTCGATATCGGCATCGCTGAGCTCTTTTCTTTCGTCCACTTCGATCTGCTTGATCGCGCTCATGACGAAACGGATCACATCGCGTTTGAAGGTGTCTTTCTCTTTCATCGCCGTTTTCAGATCGGCTTGAAGTTTTTCTTTGAGTTGACTCATGGTGGTCCTTTTTCTGGAATGATTTTTGCTTTATACAACTATAAACAATAGTGAATTATATCAAAATAGAGGAATTTGCATGGCGTTTTTGAAATATCTGTCCATTTTTGCGATCGTGATACTCTACAGCGGATGCACCGCCCATCAAACAGAGGCAAAAATCAACTTTCAGCCGCCCAAATATGTGGAGCAGACGCCGCCGATGGAGAAGTCAAGGCCGCTTTACAATCCTGGAAGCCTCTTCGGACGAGGTGACAGCCCCGTCTTTTCGGACAAAAAGGCGATGAACGTCAATGACATCGTCACCGTCGTCATCAACGAAAACATTCTCTCGACCTCCAGCGGCAGCAAAAAGCTCTCCAAAACCACGGGCGACAAGCTCGGAGGCGGCGTCATGACGGCAGGCGGAGGCGGCATTATGGGAAATATCGCCAAACAGGCGAACAAGGTGACCAATATCGGCATGCAGATTGACTCTACCAACACTTTCAACGGGACCGGCAGCCGTTCGAGAACGGAAAAGTTCACCACGACCGTTTCGGCACGGATCATCAAGATCCTCGACAACGGCAACTACTTCATCGACGGGCGAAGAGAGATGCTACTTGATGGCCAGAAGCAGATTCTGCACATCAGCGGTGTCATCCGCCCCACCGACATCACGCAGACCAACCAGATCGACTCCAAATATATCGCCGACGCCAAAATCCTCTACGAAACGCAAGGAGACATCAAGGAGACAACAGAAAAAGGGTGGGGTACCAAGGCGGTCGAATCGATCTGGCCCTTTTGATGGCCCTTTTATTTGATAGTTCTTCATTAGCGCTTGATCGCGGCGAGTGAGGCGACGAGACTTCTCTTTCCATCATTTCTGTGTACGAAACGTTCACTATAGTCGAAGATATAAAGGGCGCAAAAGACGCGCAGAAGTTCATTTTTTTCCAACAGAAAGTCGGGATTTGAGGGAGCCTCTTCGTTGGCCGCGTCATTGACGAAAGTTTCAAAAAGTAGGATGCCTCCGCGCTTCAGATGGGTCGTGATAAAAGGGTAGAGATCGCGGTTGAGATAGTTGAAACATACGATCGCATCATATGTCTTTCCAAGCGGGCAGACATTGTCAAGATCCATTTCGATGGGCCGGACACCTTCGATACTTTCCAACGCTTCGAGTGCCACATCGCTGTACTCGAGGGCGTCGACACGGCAGCCGTGATCGGCGAGGACGCGTGCGTGTCGCCCCATGCCCGCGGCGATATCGAGCACCTCTTTGCCTTTGAGCCTGGAGAGATGTTTGATCAAGAAAGGGCTCGGTTGTTGGGGAGGCGGAGCGTTGCGGTATTTTTCGTTCCAGCGCGTTTTATCCTCTCTCATCGCGTATCACTCCCTTTCGCTCCTCTTTGATTGTAGCCATCGCGCCGACGACGACGCCGTCGCTTTCGATCGCGGTGGTGGTGATGCGCAGGTTCCGCTTCCGCCCCGTTTCGGGATCGAATATCTCATCGACCATGACATAACGCTCTTCGCTCAACCCCTTTTCCAAAAGTTTCACGATCCAGGGCTCGAGATTCCGGAGGCTTCGATCGTCGCCAAGACGTGCATCGAGGCCCAGAAACCGCCAGGCCGTTTCGTTGGCTTTTTTGAGCTGCAGTTGCGGCGTATAGAGAAGTACCCCATACGGTACTTCATCCATCAAAAGCTTCAACGCCCCCTCGTCCATCTCGATTTTCGAAAGCATATAAGATGAGAGGTGAAGCAGAGCCGTTTGCAGTAGGCTTTCTTCATCGCGGCGCAGCGGCGGCCCATATTCGCACTTCTCCTCCTCCGTTGGGCGATGGGGGCTGCGCGGTCTCTCCGTCAAGGAGGCCACGACCATTGTATGGGTGTAAATATGTGTCTCTTTGGGTTTGTCGTGGGTTTTATTCTCCCCTGAAGGGATGAAAAATTCTCCATATCCGAATGCGCCGACCACAGGAGCCGTCGCGCTCAGGCAGTTGATCTGGCTCTGAACGATTCCCGGCACGACCCTTCTGCGCGCGGCACTGGCGAATACCCAATGCACATCGGCATCCGACGCGGCGATCGCATCGATCGTGGAGATCTCGCGCCACAGCGTTTCTCTGTCGAGATAACCGAACGTCCATGAAGCGCCCTGATCGAGGCCTCGAAGCAGACGGATCGAACCGTCCTCATACCGCTCCGTGACGATATCGGCCTCGGGTCTTCTATCGTCGCCTGAAACGAAAGGAATGTCGAAAGAGGCGGCGGGAAGTTGTAGAAGATACTCTTCGCCCAATGTCTCTTTCAAGAAGGCCTGCGTTTCGATCCCTTCGATATCTCGAACGATTTGGCCATCGGATCGGGTAATACGGAATCTGGGCCCGACTCGTTTGACGGTATTGAGATGGTGTACCTTTAACGAGAGATTTTTGCCACAGAAAGAGACGGCGACGGCGCCGTTTTTGAGGAGCTTTTCACCGTGAAAGAGATAGGTTTCGAAAAACTTCGCATTGTCTCCGGCGACGGCACCCAACAGTGGCACGGAAGATGGAAGCTCCGATCGAAAACCTTTGAGGAGCGTGTCGGCGCCAAACCCCAGCCCATCGGAGAAGAGAAGCGTGAAGCGCATATTCCGCTTTCGCACTTTTTTGGCGAGCACGACACCCGATTCGAACGCATGCTCTTCGTCGATATTGTCCAGGGCGAAAGATGCGATGCGGGCCGAAGAGAAATGGGTGACGACGACGAGAATTCTATGGCTCGAGATCTTCTCCTGCGCGATCTCGCCATCGGTGGTGATGCCGGCAACAACGGCATCGGGAAAGAAGATGGCGGTTTCAGCGAGGATCTTTTCGAGAACGGTTTCGTAGGCCTGACCGCTGAAGATCTGTACGAATACGCTGCCACTTCGGTTGATGTCGTCCACCGGCAGTGCGTGGAAGGAGAGTATGGAATCATAATAGAAAGAATATGTCTGCATAAAACTCTTTTTACCACTCGAATATTTGGCCGTAACCAAGCTTTAAACCTATATATGGTTTAGTATAGCGCAAATTGACAAACAACAAAGAGACAAAAGAGATATCGGAGAGAATATTGAAACTCATTATACAAAACGAAACGATTGACCTGGGTACGGTCCAGCAGCTCTATCCGGCCGCGATTATCGAGTATGCCGACGGCACGGTGACGCCGATCTCGTTGGAATGGTACGAAGAGATGGCCAACGACGACGTCAAGCTTCGCCATTATGCCATCTGCGTGCACTACAAGGATGAAGAGATCAAACCATCGATCTTTCCCTATCCCACACGCGAAGCGCTCGAGCAGGGGATGGGTGATGTGGCGCGCCAGGTGCGTGGGTCATGAGAGCCTGTTCTTGAAATCCTCGTAACCGAACTCTCTGACTATTTTGAGTCTGTTCTCTTTCGTCCAGATCGCGATGGAAGGGTGCTGAACGCCATTGAAGGTGGTGCTCTTGACCATCGTGTAGTGGATCTGGTCTTCGAAGACGATCTTGTCGCCGATTTTCAGTGGCTCGTCGAAGCTGTAGTCGCCCATGATGTCGCCAGCGAGACAGGTATTGCCGCCCAGCCGGTAGGTATAGGGTTTCTCACCCGCTTCACCGGCGCCTCTCACCTGGGCGCGGTAGGGCATGGCGAGGGTATCGGGCATGTGCGCTTCGGCGCTGACGTCCAAAATGGCGATATCCATGCCGTTATGCACGATATCGAGCACCGAACCGACCAATGGGCCCGTCTGCCACCCCACCGCTTCGCCGGGCTCCAGATAGACTGTGACGCCGTCGTGTCGCTCTCTGAAATCGCGAATTACTTCGATCAGCCGGTCGACGTCGTAATCCTTGCGGGTGATATGGTGGCCTCCGCCGAAGTTGATCCACTGCATGTGAGGGATAAAGTCGCCGAATTTATCCTCGAAAGCCTGCAACACGCCTTCCAGCGCGTCGACATTCTGTTCACAGAGCGCATGAAAATGGAGCCCGTCGAGATCTTCGAGAACCAAAGGGTCGAAATTGTCGATCGTCGTACCCAGACGGCTGTAGAGACCGCAGGGGTTGTAGAGATCGACGGGGGCCGATGAAAATTCGGGATTGACGCGGATACCGCAGGAGATCGAGGGATTGGCCGCTTTGGCCCGGGAGAGAAAACGTCGCACCTGCTGCGGTGAGTTGAAGACCAAATGGTTGCTGATGCGGGCGATCTGATCGATCTCTTCCTCTCTGAAAGCGGGTGAGTAGGTATGCACCTCCTTGTTCATCGTCTCACGCCCGAGCATCGCTTCATGCAGGCCGCTGGCACTCGTACCGCACAGATATCTCCCTACCAGATCGAAAGTGCTCCACATCGCGAACCCTTTGAGGGCCAGCAGTATCTTCGCACCGCTCTCGTGCTGGACGCGATCGAGAATTTGAAGATTGCGTTCGAGTTTCTCCTCTTCGCAGACGTAACAGGGGGTCGGAATGACGGAAAGGTCGATCATGATTGTTCCTTCATAGTTCTTGTATATTGGGATATTAGTGCTGTAAACTGTTCAGCCGCCAACCAAGCGACTTAAGACTGTAGTGTATGAGTCGTATTTTATCACGAACCATATCGAGAAGCTTCTTCTTATCGGTGCCATTTCAACCTCCTGATAGCAGTGCATTTTGTCATGCTATTGGGTTTCTTTGCTATTATCATGACAAAATGTGTTGATAACGGCTTAAAACCCAATAGCAGGACATTAGAAAACAGGGAAATTTTAAAGAATTTGGGAAAAAATGCTTAAAACATATCGATTTCTAAAGATTTGGGAAATAACACGACATTTTTTTGTAGTGCTATTTAAATAGGGAGTTTGGTATACTTTGTTCATACAATAAATAGTTATATGACAAAAGGATTGAATTAATGACAAAGCAAGATTTAGCTCAAAAATTAAAGGATATGTACTTCAATGCTCCTCAAGGTGAAAAAGTATCAATGATACATCTCTTTGGAATAAAGTATTCGGAAGAAATAAAAGAATGTGAGGCTTCAACAAAAGAAATTGCAAAAGCTGCCGGGATAAATGAGTCTTATGGAACAGAGATAAGTAAAGGTGTTAAACTGGCTCATTACGTGAATGTTAAACCAACCATATAACAAAACCTTGGAGAGAAATAGTTTACCCTAGCGGGAAAACTATTTCTCAAGTCAAACGTTAGACACATAAGGAATATAGATATGAAAAAAATTCTCGCACTATTACTTTATATTAGCATCATTTCAAACAGTCTTTTAGCATATGAAAAAGTTAAATATTTAGCTGATACTATTGTTCAAAAGGATGGAAACTACATTAAATTGATGGGTGGTACATCTTGGGAATTAACGTCAATCTCTTTAGCACTGGTAACAGATGATGTAATTATAGTATTTCACCAATATATTGACAAAAAAGGAAAACAATCAATTTTACCAATTTTTTATCATGATGGCGAAGAAATAGCTTTAAGGTATATTTCAGGCTCTGTATTAACAGATACGGGATATTTAACCACCATAGTTGAACAACTTGGAGATGGAGCAATATTGAGAACAGATGATGGAATAACACTAGCTATTACTCAATATGATCGTTATGATACAGGATGGTGGCTTCCTCCATACAAAGCATTAATTACTGGAAACCAAATGTATCTATGGAATTTAAAAAAGGGG
>JAUUDL010000028.1 GCA_030826715.1 Hydrogenimonas sp.
AGCCACCACAGGCGCCGCGGCGCCAAAAAAGAGCGGAAAAGTCAACCGCGCCAAAGAGTACCTGAAAAACTGGGTGCCGTACCGCTATAAACGGTACTGGCTGTTTGGTATCGTCACGATCGTGGCGCTGGTGCTGCCATTCATCAAGATCAACGGCAACCACTTCTTTTTGCTGAACTTCGACCATAAGCAGCTGCACTTCATGTTCGTGCGCTTCGACATGCAAGAGCTCTACCTGATGCCTTTCTTGCTGATGCTGCTGTTTTTGGGGATATTCTTCATGACGACGCTCGGAGGCCGCGTCTGGTGCGGATGGGCCTGCCCGCAGACGATCTTTCGGGTCATCTACCGTGACCTCTTTGAGACCAAGCTGCTGCACCTGAGAAAACGGATCACCAACAAACAGCAAGAGCCCGACTTCTCCAAGCCCGAAAACAAGGCCAAAGAGGGAGTGGCGATTCTGCTCTGGTCGATCCTGGCGCTTATCGCCGCCGCCGACTTCATCTGGTACTTCGTGCCGCCGGAGGATTTCTTCCAATATATCCAAAATCCTGGTCAGCACCCGGTGCTGATCGGCTTCTGGCTGGGGATCACCCTCTTTCTGATCGCGGACGTGGTGTGGCTCAAAGAGAACTTCTGTGTCTACATCTGCCCCTACAGCCGTGTCCAGTCGGTCATGTACGACGACGATACGCTGATGGCGATCTATGACGTCAAACGCGGCGGCCACATCTACGACCATGAAGGCCAGGACAGCAAGAAGCTGGTCCATAACGTCAAAGAGCTGCACCAGCTCGAACCCGAGGCCGAATGTACCGCCTGCGAAAGCTGCGTGAAGGTCTGCCCGACCCATATCGATATCCGCCAGGGGATGCAGCTTGAGTGTATCAACTGCCTCGAGTGTGTCGATGCGTGTACCAAAGTGATGGGCGCGCTTGGCAAACCGAGCCTCGTGCAGTGGTCCAGCCCCAGAGAGATCGAAAAGGGTGAAAAGACCCACTACATCAGACCAAGAACGATCGCCTACGCCGTGGCGCTGGTACTGGTCTTCGCGGCCCTGCTGTGGATGGGAACCAAAAAAGAGCATATGCTGCTCAACATCAACAAAACGGCCCAGCTGTACCGGTTCACCCACGACGGAAGGATCGTCAACGACTACACCTTCTTGTTCCAAAACACCGACAGCAAGGACCACACCTACTACTTCGAAGTGGAAGGGCATCCCGACATCAAGATCGTCAAGCCCGCCAAACCGTTCAAACTGGCAGCCGGCAAGAAGGCCAAAAAGATTGTGCAGCTTGAAGCGATCAAGCCGCTGGCCAAAGATACGCGCAAAGATACGCCCATCCCGATCACGATCAAGGCGTACGCCGTCGATGATCCCAAAAAGATTGTCGTCGAACGCAACACCGTCTTTGTCTATCCCAGATGGGATATCGCGCAGAAACATCTGAAAAAGGCGGAGTGATCAAATGATCGCGATGCCCGTGAAGATGAAGGGTGACAATCCGCCGCTGACGACGGTATTCGGCAAGGCCAAATGGTTTGCTTTTGCCGATGAAAACGGGGAGGTGAGGATCGTAGAAAATCCCTATGCCGGCAGCGGTGCAAAGACCGTGGCCTGGCTGATCGAAAGCGGTATCGACCGCATCGTGACGCAGCATATCGGCGGCAACCCCTTCATGATACTCAAGGAGGCTGGCGTGAAATGTTTCTATCCTGGCGAGGGGCGCATACTCGTCTTTGAAGCGTTACAGAAGTTTCGAAACGGCGCATGCGAAGAAATAACGATCGAAAATATTATGCAATATATGCACCATTAACCAATGAGGAGAGGGAATGGAAAAGAAGAAAGTGCTGATTCTTGGCGGTGGGTTCGCCGGAATCGAAGCGGCGATATTTCTTCGCAAGAAGGGGTATGCTGTGACGCTGATTTCGGACAGAGACTATTTTTATATCTATCCCACATCGATCTGGATACCGACGCATGAAGCGGAATTCGAAGAGATATGTGTACCGCTGAAAGATTTGCAGAAAGTGCATGGCTTCGAGCTGATTATCGATGAAGTCAAAGAGATCCACTCGAAAGAGCAGCGCGTCGTCTGCGCGAATGGTGAATATAGCTGCGAATATCTCGTCATCGCGATCGGAAGCGGAAAGATGAAGCACGAAGGGAGTGAACATTTCCTCTCGATCTGTGGAAAACCGGAAGAGTCGATCAAGATCAGGGAGCGTCTCGATGCACTGATCGAGAAGGGAAGCGGAAAGATTGCGATGGGATTCGGCGGCAATCCGAAAGATCCCAGCAACGTCCGGGGCGGCCCCGCTTTCGAAGTGCTCTTCAATGTCCATAATATGTTGAAGAAAAAGGGGATACGTGACAAGTTTGAACTGACATTCTTCGCGCCGATGGAGAAACCGGGTGCACGAATGGGAGAGCAGGCACTCAAAATGATGGATCTCTTTTTCAGCAAACTCAATATCCATAAACATTTCGGCAAGAAGATCAAGCGGTTCGAAGCTGATGGCGTTGTCTTTGAAGACGACAGCAAGCTGCCAAGCGATTTTACAATGTTCATCCCAGCAGGAAACGGTCACCCGGTCTTTCAAAACTCGGATCTGCCTCTGAACGAAGCGGGGCTGATCAAGATCAACGACTATTGCGAAGTGATGCACGATTTCGACGAGACACCGGAGCGATACAATGTCTTCGCCATCGGAGACTCGGCCGCGATCGACGGGCCGGACTGGCGTGCGAAACAGGGCCATATCGCCGAAGTGATGGCGCGCAATGTCGCTTTCAATATCGATGCGATCGCCAAAGGGAAAGAGGAGCGGAAGGGATACCTCGACCACCTCAACATTCTCTGTGTCATGGACAGCGGTGACGGCGCGGCCTTCGTCTACCGCGACAACAAGGGGGGCAAGATGATCCCGATGCCCATTATCGGCCACTGGCTGAAGAAGGGGTGGGGCTGGTACTGCCGAAACTCCAAACTCGAAAAGATCCCCCGCATCCCGGGCCTCTAAGAGAGGCCTCCGGGTGCAACGACGGCGCTTCTTAAGCGCGCCCTTCCCACGATTTCATTAAAATTCCACAAAAACTTCCTATAATAACCCGATAATAATCCGAAAAATATTTCGAAAAGGTTGTGAATGCACCGTTTGCTCAGTCGGATGATCGTCTCTTTCGCCTATATGATCGAGGGGTCGACCCGGTATCGGAAGATCAAGAATTTTTTCTTCAACCTTTTGGAAAACGACGATTACCCCTATAAAAAATATTTCGATATCTTTATGATCGTGATCATTCTCTCGAGCGTCTTCATTCTCGTGATCGAAGTGCGAGAGGCGGTGCCGAAGTGGCTTGACGATTTCGACCTCTACTTCGTCACCGCCGTCTTCATTACCGAATATCTTCTGCGGATGTGGGTTTTCAGCGATCTGCATACGATCATTCTCAACGCCGAGGAGGAGAGCCGCTATCTGGGCAGAGAGCTCCGGCTCGGGCCGCTTTTTTGGCAAATCGTCAAAGACAAATGGCGATATGTCACCTCGCCGGCGGCCATCATCGACCTGATCGCCATTTTGCCAAGCTACCGCGAGATCCGGGTGCTTCGCATCCTCGTGCTTTTCAGGGCTTTCAAGATGCTTCGCTACGCCAAGAGCCTGGGCAGTTTCATCTTCATTCTCAAAAACAAGAAGTTCGAGCTGCTGACGTTGATGCTGCTGACGCTCTTTTTTGTCTTCATTGCAGGCATTATGCTCTATGTCTTCGAAGGGGCCGGCCACAATGACAAAGTCCATAACCTCTTCGATGCCTTCTACTGGGCATTGGTGACGATATCGACCGTCGGGTACGGCGATATCACGCCGGTGACGGCCGAAGGGCGCTTCATGTCGATGTTGATCATCGTCACGGGCCTTGGTTTGATCTCGTTCGCGACATCGGTGATCGTCTCGTCGTTTAGCGAACGGCTGATGGAGCTTCGTGACGAGAGGGTGGTGCAGGAGGTCCAGAAGAAGAAAAATATCACGGTGGTCTGCGGGTACGGCATCATGGGCCAGAAGGTCGCCGAAGGGCTGAGGCAGGCCGAAAAGGAGCTGATCGTCATCGATGAAGATGAAGAGAAGGCGCAACTGGCCCACAAAAGTGGTTTTCGTACGATTTGCGCAGATGCAGCACGCAGTGTCATTTTCGAGAGGATCGGACTGGAGAAGATTTCGCATGTACTCTGTCTCACCGCCGACGACGAGCAGAACGCCTTTATCGCGGTCAACGTCAAAAGTCTCGATCAAAGCGTGCATGTGACGGCACGCTGCAGCGACCGGGAGATCGCCGAAAAGCTCACCTACGCGAAGATTGACAAAGTGGTCGTTCCCGAAGAGATCACCGCGATGATGGGATCGGTCTACGCGGGCGAGCCGGTCGCCTTCGAGGCGGTGCAGTCGATTCTGGCCCAGGAGCACGACAGCCGGATCGACGAGGTGGAGATCGAGCCGTCTAGCTTCTTTGAAGGCAAAACGATTGAAGATCTGCAGATGGACGAGATGCGTCTGGTGCTTCTGGGTGTCGTGCGCCGCGTGCCCGGCGGCGGCCGGCGCTTCATCTTCCGTCCCGACGATACGTTCGTGCTGATGGCCGGGGATCACATCGTCTTCATGGGTCGCGATGCGGCGATCGCCCATTTCAAAAAGAGGTTGCTGCGATGAAGCGAATCGATGGTCACAAAAAGCGGATCGTCCTTTTTGGCTACGGAAAATATGGGCGGATGCTCTACCGGATTCTGCGCGAGGCGGGGTACGACATCACGGTGGCCATCTGGAAAGAGGAGAATTTCGCTCGGGCGGAAGCCGACGGCGTCAAGGATATGCGAGCCTTCAGCCCGCGAAGCAACGAATCGATCAGAGGATTGCGGATCGATCCGGCCAATACGCTGCTCTATTGCGTGATGGAGCGTACGGCCAACAACCTCTTTCTGGTCCTTTCGCTTCGGGAGCTGTACCACGATACGCCGATCATCGCGATCAGTAACACCGAAGAGAACAGCCGTAAGCTTCGCTACGCCGGGGCCGACACGATCATCGACATCTATGAAGCGGCATCGCGCTATATCGTCACCGACATCACCCGTCCCGCCGTCAGCGAGGCGATCAACGAGATCGTATTCAGAAACAACGACCTCAAAATCGCCGAGATCGAGTTGGAGGAGGGGACCTTTCTCGAAGGTGCGATGACCGGCTCGATCGATTTCGGCAGGCGCGGCATCGTGCTGCTGGCGATCATCGACAAGGAGTTGGGCGACAAACTCATCTTCGCGACGAAGGGACTCGACCACAAGCTCGACGCCGGCGACACGATCATTTTGGCCGGAAAAGAGCGAGATATCGAAGCCTTCCGCGCCGAACTCGTAGCAAGCAACAAAACCATACCGCAGGGAGTACACGATGAATCTTGAGAAGGTGATATCGGGCTTTTTTATCATTCTGGCCTTTACGTTGAACTTCGGGTTTTTCTACGGCGATCCGACCGTGATCGCGCAGCACAGCCGCTACGAACTGATGGCGGCGATCGTTATCAACCTGATCGCGACGATCTACAAGCTGGGTGACAAGACCCAGCTGGGCGCCGTTTTGCTGGCAACGAGCCTGGTGGCGGATATTCAGCTCTTCGGAGCCGGCGCGATTTGGCTGGCCGGATCGCATCTGGTCGGAATGACAGATGAGATCGTGACGGCGATCGTCTCATTTTCCGGCGGGGCACTGCTGGCCAACATCGTCTCAGTCTTTCTTTTCAGTGCAGATGTGATCAAATCCAAAAGGTGATCCCATGGGCGGCAAGTCACTCTATCTGATCATTCGGCAGATGCGCCTGCCGATCTTTGTCTTGATCGTGACATTTGCCATTTCCATTCTCGGATTGGTGCTGATTCCCGGAGTCGACGACCAGGGACATCCCTACCACCTCACATTTTTCGACGCTTTCTACTTCGTCTCCTATATGGCTTCGACCATCGGGTTCGGGGAGAGCCCCTACGCCTTCAACTATCCCCAGAAGCTTTGGGTCGCTTTTTGCATCTACCTGACCGTCACCGGATGGTTCTACGCCATCGGGGCTATCGTGGAGCTCGTGCAGGACAAAGTGCTCGCCGAACAGCTTGCGCTGGCCCAATTCATGAAGCGTGTCAAAAAACTGGATGAACCTTTCTTCATCTTCGTCGGCTACAACAGGCTCAACCGTGCCGTCATCAAGAAGTTGAGCCGGCAGAATATTCACAGTGTCGTGATCGAGAAGAGCGAAGAGAAACTGCACCTGCTCAAGCTCGAGGATTTCGCGATCGCGGTTCCCGGGCTTTTGGCAGATGCCAAAGATCCACAATCTTTTCGTTTGGCGGGGATCCACAAACCCAACTGCCGCGGTATCGTATCGCTCTTCAACGACGACGTGCTCAACCTTCGTGTGGCACTGACGGCCAAACTGATGAACAGGCGTCTGCGTGTCATCGCCGAAGCGACGAAAACCTCCTATGCGCAAAACCTCGAAACCGTCGGTGTCTCGGACGTCATCAACCCGTTCGCCATCGTTGCCAGGCGCGTCTATTCGGCCATCAGAGAGCCCTCCCTGCTCGTTTTGGAGCAGTGGCTCTACGGCGAACCGCTGGTGTTGCGCAAAAAGGACCGTTTGCCCAGGAAAGGGCGCTATATCGTCTGCGGATACGGCCGCCTGGGGCGTGCGATCGAGAAGGGGCTCAAGCGTACGGGTATCGACTATCTCTTCATCGAAGCCGATTGCAAGAAAGCGGGGCGGGCAAGAGAGCCGGAGTGCGTGCTGGTAGGCGCGGCGGACGACAAACGTATGCTGCTCGAGGCCAATATCCAGGAGGCCTCCTGCATCATCGCCGCCACTGCCGATGATCTGCTCAACCTCTCGATCATCATGGCCGCCAAGCGACTCAACCCACACATCTACACGATCGCGCGCGAAAACAATATGGACGACCTGGTCATCTTCAAAGGGGCGAAGATTGACCGTATCATCGAGCTCGACCGGCTGCGGGTCAACAGGACCTACAGCATGATCGCCTATCCGTTGGCTGTACGGTTCATGGCGTTGATGGCCTATCGGGGCGAGGCGTGGGCGGCGAAGGTGATCGAAACGATGAAGCGCAAGGTTGGGCCCAATCCGTCCCGACTCGAAACCGTGATCGACGAAGCGCACGCTTTCGCGCTGCATCGGGCACTTGAAGCTGGGCGCAAGATCACGCTCCAGGCCCTCTACAGGCGGCGTGATGACAGGTGCCGGTTCAACCCAATTGTCGCGCTCTATCTGCGCAGGGGTGAAGAGGAGATGGTGATGCCGCCGGAAGATACGCCGCTGAAGGTCGGGGATGAGATCTTTTTCGCAGGTACGCCCGAAGCCTTCGACGATGCGGAGACGATCATGGAAAATATCTACGAACTTCGTTATGTGACATCAGCTTAAAAGTTGAGATTATAAAATTGATAATTTCATATTTTTATTGAATAGCGGTACAATTCCTTTCGGCAATCCCACTTTCCGAAAGGATCATCATCATGAAACAGAAAATTTTCAAAGAGAAGTACCCTATCTTTGAACTGATCATTCCCAAAAGCGAGACGACGTTTGCGGATGCCGACGAAATCATCGCGCACTTCAAGGCCAAGATCGATGCCCATCCGGTCGCCGTCTATATCGCGACGTTCGACCACTATGCGCATACCTCCTCACTGAAAGAGGGTGAGATCAATCCCGAAATCATCGCCGCCAAAAATATAGTCTTTTGCTTCGGCAAAGAGTTGCCGACACCCGAAGTGATGGCGGTGCGACCCCGTTCGATCGGCGTGAGTGAAATGAAAGACCGTTTCGTCGTCATCTTCATGGAGGCACCCAACCCGGTCGCCAACGACGCGATGGAGAGTTGGGCCAAAGCGCTCAAAAACCGCTGATTCTCCCGCCGCCTTTGCGGCGGCCCTCTTCGATATAATGCTTCATTAGTTTCCCCAAAAGGTTCTGCCCTGTGACCGTTTTGCCCATCGTTCTTGCCGCCGTCTTTCTTTCGATTATCGTCAATGCATCGCTCAAGCGTGCCGGTATTCCCACGGTGATCGGCTATATTCTGACTGGTATAGCCATCACTGCCGCGTTTCATCTGGAGCACCACGAAGCCCTGAGCCACGTCGCGGAATTCGGGATCGTCTTTTTGATGTTCACGATCGGGCTGGAGTTTTCGTTCAAGGCGCTGGCGGCGCTGCGCAAAGAGGTGCTGCTGTTCGGGTCGCTGCAGATGGCGATCAGTACGGCGCTCTTTACCGCAGGGGCCATGGCGCTGGGCATCGGGATCAAAGGGGCCCTCATCATCGGTTTGGCGCTGGCACTCTCTTCGACGGCGATCGTGCTGAAGATGCTCAACGAATCGGGGCAGATCCAGGCCCCTTTCGGGCGTAAATCACTGGGCATCCTGATTTTTCAGGATCTGGCGGTCATTCCGATTTTGATGATGATCTCGATCTTCGCCTCGGGCCAGAGCGACATCGGTGCACTGCTTGGCAAGATCGCGCTGGATGCATTGTTGGTCGGCATCATCATCTATCTGATAGGAAAATATCTTCTCGATCGGCTGCTCGGGTGGGTGACCAGAACCGAGAGCTCCGAAATCTTTCTGACCACGGTCCTCTTTCTGGTGATCGGCTCGGCGGAGCTGGCGCATCTGTTTGGCTTCACCTACTCGCTGGGAGCCTTTCTGGCGGGGATGATGCTGGCCGAAACGCACTACAAATACCAGATCGAAGCGGAGCTGATCCCTTTTAGAGACCTTTTGATGGGACTCTTTTTCGTCACGGTCGGCATGCAGATAGACCTGCACGCCGTGGCTGAAAATTTTGGCTGGATTCTTCTGGTGGCACTTGCCGTGATGGTGGTGAAGTTTGGTGTCCTATGGCTCTTTCTGCGCTTCTTCACCCGGACGCGGGTAGCGGTGAAGACGGCGCTGACGCTCTCGCAGGTGGGTGAATTCGCACTGGCGATCTTTTCGCTGGCACTGGCGCAGGGCCTTTTGGAAGCAAAAGTGGCTCAGATACTCTTTGGCGCGACGGTGCTTTCGATGGTGGCATCGGTTTTCGTGTTGACCAACGTGCGTGCGATCGCCGATTGGCTCACTCCCGAACCGGCGCCCGAAGAGGAGCCGGCACCTTTGCAATCGAGCGGTTTTTCCGACCATTTCATCGTATGCGGTTACGGACCGCTGGGGCAGAAGGTAGCCGAAAAGCTCAAGCGCCGGAATGTACGCTATCTGGTACTCGAACACGATATCCACCGTTTCGAGCTGGGGAGAAAACGGGGTGAGCCGATCTTTTTCGCCAATGCCGCCAAAGAAGAGATTCTCGAGGCGTTCGATATCGAGAGGGCGTGCGCCGTCGTCGTGGCCACCGGCAACCTTATACACACGCGACTCATTGCGGAGGCGGTCAAGAAGCTCGCACCTCAAAGCAACCTGGTGGTCAAAGTGCTCGATGAAGATGCCGCGAAACTTCTGGCTGACCTGAAGATCCGCCATCTGGTGATCCAGAGTGATGTCATGGCCGAGCGGATGGTCGAAGAGGCGATGAGGTGTGATTTGGGCACACAAGCGCACTCTTAGCCCTTCTTCGTTAAAATAGTTCCAATATTTTACGGCGCGAGGCAGACATGACGAAATATATCTTTGTAACCGGCGGAGTTCTCAGTTCCCTTGGAAAAGGGATTACGGCAGCGAGCGTGGGAACGCTTCTTAAGCAGACGGGGCTGGATGTCTCGATCCTGAAGATGGACCCCTATCTCAATATGGACCCGGGTACGATGAGCCCGCTCGAGCACGGCGAAGTCTTCGTTACCGCCGATGGTGCGGAGACCGATCTGGACCTGGGGCACTACGAGCGGTTTTTGAACGTCGATCTGAGCAAAAAGAACAACTTCACGACCGGACAGGTCTACCACACGGTGTTGACCAAAGAGCGCAAAGGTGAATATCTGGGCAAGACGATCCAGGTGGTCCCGCACATCGTAGGGGAGGTGAAACAGCGCATCTTCGAAGCGGGCAAGGGCAAAGATGTGCTGATCGTCGAGCTCGGCGGTACCGTCGGCGACATCGAGGGGCTGCCGTTCCTCGAGACGATCCGCCAGATCAAGCATGAACTCGGCAGCGAACGGGTGATCAATATTCATGTGACGCTCGTGCCATATATCAAAGCCGCCGGTGAGCTGAAGACCAAGCCGACCCAGCACAGCGTGCAGGAGCTGCGCCGCATCGGTATCACGCCCCACATGATCATCGCCCGCTGCGAAAAACCGCTCCCCAAAGAGCTTCGCCGTAAGATCGCGATGAGCTGCGATGTCGATATGGATAGCGTCATCGAATGTATGGACGCCCCCACGATCTACCAGGTGCCGCTCAATTTCCTCAAAGACGGCATCATGCATCCGCTGACCAAGCGGTTCCATCTGGCCGACAAGGCGCCCAACATGGAGCAGTGGGACATTCTGGTCAAACGGATCATTGCGCCGCGCGACGAGATCACGATCGCGTTTGTTGGTAAATACCTCAATCTCAAAGAGTCATACAAGTCGCTGACCGAAGCGCTGATCCATGCCGGCGCGGCACTCGATACGCGCATCAATATCCACTGGGTCGACAGCGAGGATATCGAAGAGAAGGGAATCGAAGAGACGATCGGTGAAGTCGACGGCATTCTGGTCGCCGGCGGTTTCGGTGTACGGGGCGTCGAAGGGAAGATGATGGCGATCCGCCATGCACGCGAAAACCGCATCCCCTATCTTGGCATCTGCTTAGGGATGCAGCTGAGCCTTATCGAGTACGCCCGCAACGTCTTGGGCATCGAGGAGGCCAATTCGGTCGAATTCGATCCCGAAACCCCCGAGCCGATCATCTATCTGATCGACGAATTCATCGACCATTCGGGGCAGAAGCAGGTCCGTACCCACAAAAGCCCGCTGGGCGGTACGATGCGTCTGGGGGCCTACCCGTGCGAGATCAAGGAGGGAACGAAGCTCTGGGAGGCCTATGGCGGCAAAAAGATCATCTACGAGCGCCATCGCCACCGATATGAAGCCAACCCCGCCTATCGCGACCGGTTCGAGAAAGCCGGCATGGTTATCTCGGGCGAAAGCAACGGACTGATCGAGGCAGTCGAGGTGAAAGACCATCCCTGGTTTCTGGGCGTGCAGTTCCACCCCGAATTCACCTCCCGCCTGCAAAATCCCAACCCCTCGATTCTGGCTTTCGCCGAAGCGGCGTTGAGGGCGAAGAATGTCGAAGCGGAGTGAGCTGCCGCGCCTGAACAAAGCGCAGATCGCTGCGATGCTCGCATCGCGCTTCGATGACGGCTTCAAAACCCTCAAGGAACTTCCAAATCCTTTCGAACTTTACGGCATGGATCGCGCCAGCGAGCGGATCGCCCGTGCGATCGAAGCCAAAGAGCGCATCGTCGTTGTCGGCGACTACGATGTCGATGGCGTCGTTTCGAGTGCGCTGATGGAGGAGTTCTTCGAGATCATCGATTTTCCCGCCGAAGTCGTCATTCCCAACCGTTTCATCGACGGATACGGTGTCTCTCCCCATATTCTCGAGCGCATCGAGGCCGATGTCGTGATCACCGTGGATAACGGGATCACCGCCTTCGAAGCGGCCGACATATGCCGTGCGCGGGGGATCGATCTGATTATCACCGACCACCATACCCCCTCGCAGCAGCTTCCTGACGCCTATGCGATCGTCAATCCGAAGCAGGAGACGTGCGCGTTTGCCTTTCCCGAGATCTGCGGGGCGCAGGTGGCGTGGTTTCTGATCGGTGCGTTGAAAAAGAGGCTGGGGCTGGATCTGAACATGGGGCGGTTTCTGGACCTGCTGGCCCTGGCGATCGTCGCGGATGTGATGCCGCTCACCTCGATCAACCGCCCGCTCGTGCAAAAAGGGCTCTCGATGCTCTCGACCAGCCCGCGCCCGGCTTTCGAAGCGGTGCGGGCCTATCTGGGTAAAAACCGGTTCAGTGCCGAAGATATCGGCTTCCAGATTGCACCGCGCATCAACAGCGCGGGGCGGATGGAGGATGCGTCGGTGGCGCTGCGTTTTCTTCGGGCCAAAACGCTCGGCGAAGCTTCCGGTGGTTGGCTCTCACTTGACAATCTCAACCAGATGCGGCGCCAGATCGAAGCCGAGACGACCGAGGCAGCGGTCGAAATGGCCGATGCCAACGCTCCTGTCATCGTGGTCGCCGGCGAGGGGTGGCACGAGGGGGTCGTCGGCATCGTCGCGTCGCGTCTCGTGGACCGTTTCAAAAAGCCCGCCATCGTGCTGAGTATCGAAGGAAGCAGCGCCAAGGGGAGCGGGCGAAGCGTAGGCGAAGTGGATCTCTATGCGCTGCTTGCGGCGTGCAAAGAGCATCTGGCAGGTTTCGGCGGCCACGCGATGGCGGCCGGCCTGCGGCTCGATGTCGATAAAATAGAATCTTTCAAGGCCGCCATTTGTGAGGCGGCGAAGCGGATCGATCCGGATCTTTTCAGCCCAAAAGAGAAGCTGATGGGCGAACTGCCGATGGCGGAGATCGATTGGGAGTTGATGGAGATTCTCGCGAAATTCGAACCCTATGGCGAGGGAAACGGCCGTCCGAAATTTCTTCTCAAAGATGTCGAAGTCGCTGACGCGAGGGCTATCGGGGCCGAGAAAAACCATCTCAAACTCTCCCTGCGAGACGGCCCGCACGCCATCGACGGCATCCAGTTCGGGTTTGAGCGGGCCGTACAGAGGGGAGAGCGGGTCGATGTGAGCGGAACGCTGCAGATCAACGAATTCAACGGACGACGCTCGATACAGATGCTCGTCGATCGCATCGACTGACGAAACAATCAGTAATAATTATGACATGATAAGATTGTTTTTATTTCCATCGTACTATAATCGTACATTCGTTAAAAAACTGGTATTACGCACTATAGACCGGCATCAGCGTCGTGCGAGTGTAAGGCGGGATATGTTGAGCATCAAAGTCATATTACTCAATACAAAGCAAATTTTTTTTGCTTTGTATTGAGATATCGTAGCCGAAGCTACGCCGATGCCGTCGCAACGAAGCAATCGTGCGGCGATGGTGCCGTGGATGATGGTGTATAGTGCGTATTACCAGTTTAAAAGAAGGAGTTATGGTATGGATAAGAAAATATTGAAACATAGTGAAGAGGTACTCTCCGAGCTGATGAAGCAGGAGGGGATGAGCCGTCGTGATGCGTTGAAGTTGATGGGTCTGGGTGCCGGGGCGACGATGCTTGGCTCCGCGCCTGCCATGGCGGCGACCGACGCGCAGGCGGCCGGAAGCGACAAGAAAGCCAAGATCGTTATCGTCGGCGGCGGCGCCGGCGGTGTTATGGCCGCCGCACGCCTGCGACGCGCGGCCCCCAATGCCCAGATCACGATCATCGCGCCAAACGACATTCACCTCTATCAGCCAGGGCAGGTCTTCATGGCCGCCGGCCTCTATACCGAAGATGACATCAAAAAGCCCAACGCCGATCTGATGCCAGACGGCGTCAAGTGGGTCAAAGACGAGGTGAAAATCTTCGATCCCGACAACAATGTCGTTGAAACGGCCAAAAACGGAAAGATCAACTACGATTTCCTGGTTGTGGGCACGGGTCTGCAGTACGATTATGAGCGTATCGAAGGGATGAGCCCGGATCTGGTCGGACAAAAAGGGATCTCCAGTGTCTATCTGAACGATCCGAAATCGGGTACCGCCAAAGGTGGCGTCGCGACATGGGAATGGTTCAAGCAGCTGCGTGCGGCCGCCGAAAAACGCAATCCTGGCAATCCGCTTGAAGTGATCTGTACCCAACCGAGCACGCCAATCAAATGTGGCGGGGCACCGCAAAAAATCCTCTATCTCAGCGATGATATGCTGCGTGGCAACAGTCCACTCGGCGGCAAGGATATTCATGATAATGCGAAATTCACCTTTGCAAAAAAGGGTGGAAAACTTTTCGGTGTCAAATCATACAATCAGACGTTGTTGAAACTGACGGTCGATTATGGCAATATTAATGATGCTTTCGGTCACGATCTGGTGGCTATCGATGCCGACAAGAAAATGGCGACATTCGATTACCATTATCTGGAAAAAGGGGAGTGGGACGAGGATCTCGAAGAGTTCGAAGTGATTCCGATGGTCAAAAAGGTAGAGATGAAATACGATTTCATTCATGTCGTACCCCCGATGAAAGCGGTCGATGCTGTAGCCAACTCGCCTCTGGGATGGCAGAAAGGGTCGGCGAAAGGGTGGCTGGCGGCAGATCGCTATACACTCCAGCATATCAAATACAAGAATGTTTTCGGTATCGGCGATATTCTCGGAATACCCCTTGGGAAAACGGGTGGTTCGGCACGTCACCACGGACCGGTTCTGCAGGACAACCTGATTGCCGCAATGGAAGGCAAAGAGCTGACCGCCAAATTCGACGGCTATACCGTTTGTCCACTCAAGACAGAGTATGGCAAAATCATGCTCGCGGAGTTCAACTACGATGGCCCGGCACCGTCATTTCCTCTCGAACCCTCCGAGCCTCGCTGGATCTGGTGGGTTTTCGATCTCTATATGCTCAAGCCGATGTATTGGAATCTGATGATGCGGGGATTGATGTAAGCGTCGCGTAATTCACGATGATTACACAATTGAGTGATAAAGTATAAATATTTTTCCAAAAAGGAGTGAAAATGCGAATAAAAAAGATGATTTGCGCCGCTGCGAGTGTCGCCCTGATGGGTTCGATGGCGATGGCCGGGAATATGAGCAATGCCCAGATATATAATAAATATTGCCAAAAGTGTCACGGCCCCAACGCCGAAGGAAATCCGGCCAAGAAGGGCCCTGCGCTCAACGACAAGGATATCAACGAACTTTTCGATGCTCTGATGAATCTGGAAGAGAGGGGTTTCGAGGGTAGTAAACACGAAGCGATGACCCATAATATGAAAGTGCTCGAAAAGAAAAAAGGGATTCATGTCGATCCCCAGTCGATGGCGAAATATCTCTACTACTCTTTCAACCCCAACGCGAAATAGGGTCTGCCAATCTCCTCTATACCGACCCTTTAACCATTGAAATGGCGCATCATGATGCGCCATTTCATACCCATTTCATACCCATTTCATACCCATTTCATACCCATTTCATACCCATTTCATACCCATTTCATACCCATTTCATACCTACTGACCTCCTATGCGCCGATGGTTCATTTAAAAAACAATCTGAAAGTTTCGAAGTTTCATTAATATAAATGATCTTTTGCATAAAAAGAATAAAATAAGCTCAATCGTACTACAATTTTAAGTAAAGGTTATAAATAAGATACATATTGTCTTATTTATAAGCGTATTATTTTTGCAAAGGAGGAGATATGGCGGTCGAAATTTCGAGAAGACGCTTCCTGCAGGGCAGTGTCGCGATGACCGTGGTTGGCGGGATGGCGATGACACCGAGCAATCTTTTTTCCAAAGAAAAAGTACACGGAGAAGTCTCCATTACGACGAAGACCGGAACCGGGAAGGCGACCTTGGTTCCTACTCTATGTGAAATGTGTGTCAACAAATGTGCGGCGATGGCGCGCGTGGAAAACGGTGTGGTGACGAAACTTGACCCCAACCCGATGTTTCCGAAATCCCGAAACATGCTATGCCCAAGAGGCAATGCCGGTATTCAGGAACTCTACGATCCGGACCGGCTGAAATATCCGATGATCCGTATCGGCGAGAAGGGTGAAGGAAAATTCAAGCGCGTGACCTGGGAGGAAGCCTACGATGCGATCCTCAACGGTACCGACAAATTTCCCGGATTGGCGAAAATCCTCGACGAAGAGAAGGACAACCGATCGTCGATCTTTTTTTGTGCAGGTGAGGGGATGGCGGAGCATACCTTCAAAATATTCTATGAAGGTTTCGGTTCCTCGAACTGGCTCAATCACGCCTCTTTGTGTCTGAGAACGGTGGTTTCCGGATATGGTGTCACACTGGGAGCCTATCCGATGGCCGACCTGGAAAACGCCGAGTATATCATCATGGCGGGTGCCAACCGTGCAGAGGCGATCGTTACACCCGATACCATGGATTTTTTCAAGCGCACGAAGGGACGCGGCGCGAAATTGATCTGCATCGATCCGAGATTTACCAATACAGCCGCCAAGGCGGACAAATGGTTCCCGATCAAGCCGGGGACAGATTTGGCTTTCGTACTGGCGCTCTCCTATGTCGCTGTGATGGAGGAACTCTACGACAAAGCGTATGTCGAAAAGTATTTCAGGGATTTCAACAAATACAAGAATCATCTCTATGCCGAAGGATATACACCGGAGTGGGCGGAAAAGATCACGGGAATCCCCGCCAAGGAGATCTACCAGATCGCTCGCGATTTCATGAAACATGCACCCAAAGCGGTCTATTACCCCGGCCGTCGAAGCACATTCGCGAAAAACGATTTTCAACTTCGACGTGCGATGGCGATTTTCCAGGCACTCGGAGGCGGCATCGACACGGAAGGAGGGCTGGTTTTCGGTAAAAAACTGCCACTCAAAGGTCATGAGACTGTGGCTCCGATGTATGCCCAGGCCCAGGGTGTAGATGTAACACGCGCCAAAAGCAAACCCGGTTATGACGACTGTGCCATCGTCTCCGGCGGAGGATCGTGGATCGCTTTCAGAAACAGGGTGCTCGAAGGCCGGAGCGTCTATCCCATCCGGGGGATGTTCCTCTACAAGCACAATCCGATGATGAATATGCCAAACAGTGCAAAAACGGCCAAGTTTCTCAAAGGCCTGGATCTCAATGTCGTCATCGATATCATGCCCAGCGACACCGCGATGTATGCCGATGTGATATTGCCCGAGTGCACCTATCTCGAACGCACCGATCCCGTCAAGTCTTTCGGAGGGCCCGAGCCTTCGATCGCCGTACGCAACAAAGTGATCGATCCTATGTACGAAACCAAACCGGTGATCGAAATATTGCGCGGATTGACCGAAAAGATCTCCAAACCTCTTTTTGAAATCACGAAAAAGTATGATGAAGATGTGCAGGATGATATCGCCAACAGGGGAGAGGAAGAGGTTTACAAAGATTTCGATCTCACGATTCCTTTCAGGCACAGTCAGGAAGAGCTGAACGAACATGCCGTATCGGACTATCCCGGCGCCTACGAGGCACTGAAGAAACATGGAGTCTTCTACCCGAAGATGGAAGAGTATTTCAAGCAGGTCTCCGTCAACGAACATCGCTACTATCCCGATGAGGCGAAGGCGTATAGTGTCGCCGGCGGGAAGCCGAAGACACCATCTGGAAAGGTGGAGTGCAACCTCAAAAGTATGGCCAGAAAAGGGGTCGATCCGATGCCCACATGGCGCAAAGAGTACGAATACAGCGTACCGGAGGGAAAATTCAGGATGCTGACCGGACGTCATGCCCAGTTTACCCAGAGCGGCACAGCCAACAATGCGATGCTCCACGATCTCATCCATGAAAACTATATCTGGATCAACAAAAGGGTCGCGAAAAAGATGGGGATCCGGTTCGGTGATCTGGTCGAAGTCTCCAGCTCCGCCGGAAAGGTTCAGATCAAGGCCTATCCAACAGAAAAGATCGCTCCCGATCAGGTTTTTTTCATTCACGGTTTTGGGGAGGAGTCGGAAGCGCTGACATGGGCATATCGCAGCGGCGGCAACGACAACGCTATCATCGAAGATGTGGTAGAGCCGGTCTATGGCGGTGCGGCAATGCATGAAACCAATGTAGCAATAAGAAAGGTGTAAAAGATGGCACGATATGGAATGGCCCTGGATTACAAAAACTGTATCAACTGTAAAGCCTGCGAAGTGGCCTGTAAGGAGGAGAATGGCATTTTGCTCGGAGCGGACAAGCACCGCATCTGGGTGGGCGTCAAGGAGATAGAGGGAGAGTTTCCACTGTTGAGCATCGCATCCAACACTTTTATGCCGAGCCAGTGTCAGCAATGCGATAATGCGCCCTGTCAGGAGGTCTGCCCGACGCATGCGACCTATTATGACGAAAACGGCGTAGTCCGCGTGGATCCCGACAAGTGTATCCTCTGCAGCTACTGTATGAATGCATGCCCCTACGATGCCCGTTACGTCGATGACAGAACGGTGACGGTCGACAAGTGCAACTTCTGTTCGGATACGCGACTCGCCCGCGGCGAAACGACCACGGCCTGCCAGGCCACCTGCCCGACAAAAGTGAGAATATTCGGCGACCTGGACGATCCGGAGAGCGAATTAAGCCAGGTGTTGAGGGAGCGTGAGCACTTTACGCTGAAAACGCATCTGGGCACAGAGCCCAAACTTTTCTATTTGATTTAAGGGATGTAACATGGATCTGCAAAAAATAATTCCGTATAGAAAAATGTCTCTCAAAGAGTTGTTGATTCCCGAAAACAAATTCATGGCTTTTGTGGCTGTCGCATTGACGGCACTTTTTCTAATCGGTGTAGGGATCTATCTTGTGCACGGTCACCACGCCTACGGCGTGACACGCCAGCACCCGTGGGGCCTTCTGATCGCGGTATATATCTTTTTCGTCGTCTCTTCGACGGGGCTATGCATCGTTGGTTCGTTCGGGGATGTCTTCGGATTCAAAGATTATATGTCGGTCAGCAAGAGGGCGATTTTCGGTTCGATCGTGACGATTCTGGCAGGATTTGCCGTCATCGCTTTCGAGATCGGCCATCCGGTCAGAATGATGATCTACAATGTTCTGAGCCCCGGCCTGACATCGGCGATCTGGTGGATGGGAACGCTTTACGGTATCTATCTGACATTTATGATCATCGAATTCATCTTCTTGGTGCGCAACGATATGAAGCGTGCGAAAGTGGCGGGACTGATCGGCCTGCTCGTCGGTCTTGCCGCCCACTCCAACCTTGGAGGTGTGTTCGGCTTTTTGAATGCACGCGTCGTGGCCAACGGAGTTTTCTACCCTACCTATTTTATTTTGACAGCTTTCATTACCGGTATCTATCTGATTTTCCTGATGTATGGCTACAAATACCGCGGCCAGGATTTTCCCTCTGATATTGCCAAGGCTCTGACAAACTTCATGAAAATACAGGGATTGCTGCTTGCCATTTTGATGTTTTTCGAAACATGGAAAATGCTGACGGGTGTGTATGGCGGAATGCCCGAAAGAGCCGATGTTATCATGCATATTCTTCATACCAAATCGTTCTGGCTGGGAGAGGTTCTTTGTGGGATGGTGATTCCTTTTGTACTCATTCTGGCCACCAAAGGGAGCGCGATCAAGAAGATGGTCTGGGCATCGTTTATCGGTATGATCGGTATCTTCTATATGCGTTACGATCTGGTTCACGATGCACAACTCTTTCCGATGCAGACACTGAAGATCCGTGAATATCAGTTGCCGCCTTCGTTTGTCGAATATTTCCCCTCATCGACAGAGATCATGATAGGGATCGGGGGCGTTGGAATCTGTCTGATTCTCTACTATCTCGGAACGAAACTGTTCGATCTGGATACAATGCCGGAGCATCATTGAATCTATGGAACAAAAGAGTGTATTGAAAAAAATCTATGTGTGGCCCCTGTGCATACGGACGTTTCACTGGTTCTATGCACTCTCGTTCGTTGCGGCTTTTTCCTTAGTATGGTTTGAGAATCTTCTGACATTGCATGTGGCTACGGGGATGGCCTTTCTGTTCCTTGCCATCTTCAGGCTCGTCTGGGGTCTTATCGGGCCCCTCTACTCCAATTTTCACTGCTTCGACTTCAAAGGTGACCATCTTCTCAATTATATTCTTCATCTGATCGGATACAAGGAGATGGAACCCGGACACAATCCCGGTGCGAGCTGGGGTGCGATACTGATGTTGGTCCTCGGTCTTCTGATCGGGCTTAGCGGTCTTTTTCTTTATGGCATCCAGGAAGGGCGGGGTGTTTTCGCATCTCTTAACGCACTCTTCTATCCCTATATGGATGCACTCTCAAATCTTCATGCGGTCTTGACATATCTGATGAGCGGTGTTGTGGTGATCCATATCGTTGGCGTCACGCTCTCCCATATCCTTCACCGCAACGGCATCATCTGGTCGATGTTTACGGGATACAAATATGCAGCCGAAGGCAGAGATGTCGCCCTCGACTTCAAGCAGAATATTTTTGCCGTGATCTTTTTGACATCGGCTGTCGGGATACCCTTCTATATCATAGAGGCACCCGACAACATTATTGTCAAGAGCCGTTTCGAACCGATCGATTACAAAAAGGAGAATCCCCTGCTCGCCAAGGAGTGTGGCAGCTGCCATATCGTCTATCCGGCCTATCTGCTTCCCAAACGGGGCTGGGATATTGTTATGACGACACCGCACGACCATTACGGAGCCGACCTCAATACGAGCGAAGCCGATCTTCGAACGCTTCAGGCCTACCTGGTCGACCGCAGCAGTGAACATTCGATGCGGGAAGCGGCCGTCAAATTATTGAAGTCGGTCGAAAAGAAAAAATATGTCTATTCGATTATCGGCACCCCCTATTGGCGAGAGGTTCATAAAGGGATCGATAAAAAAGTTTTTCATCGCAAAAGCGTTCGCTCCAAATATCACTGTGAATCGTGTCATACCGATATAAAACAGGCGATGATAGAAGATGATACGATACGACTACCCGGTACCACAGCGATGGAATCCATTCGTATGCATATTTACCCGCGCGGTGATTAACGCTATTAGACTTCTTGCATAACTCCTATATGTCTCAGCGAAAGCAAGAGAGGTTTAATCGAGGCAGATGTTCTTCAGCGTAGCCGAAGCTACGGTGAAGGTTATCTAACGAAGAGTAAAGCGCTCTTGCTTTCGCCCTATGGGAGCGCTAAAAAGTGGCAATCTTGCACAAAAAAATGTTTTATACTTAGCTTTGGCTAGGCATAAAAATTTGTTTTGCACAACTTTACCACTTGTTAGCGCTCTGAGGCGTATAGGAGTTATGCAAGAAGTCTATTCACTTTAGGGCATCCCCAATAACTCATGAAGCTATGACTGTCATGGGCTTTTAGAGGTGCCCTATATTCTTACCTTCAACAAAAGCTAACGAGGCCGATGGTACTATGTCAAGCATCAGCAACGACATTTGCAAAAGGTTTATGATGAAGCACATAAAAAGAGAAGCGATCCTTTTTTTCGCCATCTTTTTGATCCTCGCTGTCGGAATGCACTTTTCGGCATGGATCACCCATCCGATCGAACACCTGGAAGCGCTGCCTTCAAGCCCGCTAGGGCCGTGGCATCCGCTCTACATTACGGCCGGCGTCTATCTGCTGCTGTGGCCGATTCGTCTGGCCTGGCGCGGCGTACGATCGTTCATTAAAAAAAGAAAAGGTAACTAAAAAATGGAATATTACAACTGGATCCTGGCGTTTCATGTCATGAGTTTCATCAGCTGGATGGCAATGCTCTTCTATCAGCCGCGCCTGTATGTCTACCACCAGGAGCATGCCGACAATGAAGGGTTTATCGAAGTGGTGAAGATTCAGGAGAACAAGCTCTACGGCTTTATCGGCGTACCCGCGATGTGGGCGACGATCCTCAGCGGTGGAGCGATGATCGCCATCATGCCCGAACTCTTCAAAACCGGCATGTGGCTGCATATCAAGCTCACCGCGGCACTGCTGCTGGTCGCCTACCACTTCTCTTTGGGGTGGTTTAAAAAGAGGCTGCACGAGGGCCGTTGCACCAAAAGCGGCAAATTCTTCCGCGCCTACAACGAAGTGCCGACCATTTTGATGATCATCATCGTCATCATGGTGGTGGTCAAACCGGCATGAGTGAAGAGAGAGCTTCTGTAGAGTCCCTCAAGCGGGGGATCGTGGAAGCCCATCTGCGTTTCGTGAAGAGAAACGCCACGCCGATGGCGTTGCTTCGCATTGCGCTCAACCCTTCGGACGGAAGCGCTCAACGCATGGTCGAGGCGATCGCGTTACTGCAGGAACAGACCGACTTCCCTGCACTTTTGCGTTGCGACGACGGCACACTGCTGACCTTTGTCAAGCAACTGCCGCTGCACCAGTGCGTGCAGACGGTGAAAAATATCCAGGATCGGCTTCTGAACGAGTGCGAGACCGCTATCTCCTGCGGCGCGTTGACGATGATCGACGAAGAGGACGATTATGAGAGATTGACGAGCCGGCTGGAGCGATACATGCGCCGGGCCGAAGCGATCGGCGGGGGAAAGATATGTTACGGAACGGCGCGCTACGACTTCTGCACCGAAGGGGGCGAAGAGGAGATCTTCGCCAACTTCTTCGAAGCCCATGACCGTGTGAGCCTCTACAACTTCTACAACGGTATGCCGCTGAGCGAAGAGGTGAAGGTGCTCTCCTACCGCGGCGGGGTCTTGAAGATCAAAACTTCGCTTGCGAGGGCGGCCTTTTTGAAAAACGAACCCTTCACCTTCCTGAAGCATCCGATGCTCCCCGATACGATCAAGGCCGACATCGTCAGTGCAGCGCCCAATCGGGCCGAAGTGGTGCTGACCAATCTGCGCTTTATCGACAAATCGCCTGTGGACAGAGAGAATATCAGGGTGATGCCCGACGAAAAGATCGAAGTGACGATCGAGTGTGCGGACGAGGAGGCCTTTTCGGGCACGATCCACTCACTGGCCGTCAATTCGATCGCCGTCAAGGTCGACGATCCTGGCGTGGCCGATCTCTGCTTTGGTACGGAGAACCGCCATGCCGTTTTGGCGTTCGATCTGCCCGAGCGCGAGAAGCGGACGGTACCGATACGCCTCTCGGCGGTGCTGCGCGGCAAAAACGAGGATCAACTCATCTTCTCGATCTATCCCAACCACTTCATGAAACAGAAGATCGAGAGCTATATCGCCCTGCAGCAGACACGGCTCATCACGATCATGCAGAAGATGGTTCTCAACTTCTACCAGGGCTGAATTGGCCTACGAATATTCATCCATCGAGAGATAACCGCCGACCAGAAGCAGTACAACGCCGGCGATGTTGATATAGAGGACAGAGCGGGTGCCGTTGGCTTTCTGTAGGAGGCCCGCTACCGGTTCGGCGAACTGCTGCGATTCGTGATACCCCCAGTAAAAGAGCGCCATACTGGCAAACATCAGTACAATCCCCAGCGTTTTTTTCCAGCTATTGCCCTCTTTTTTGGGTGGTTTCATGATCTCTCCGTAATGTTGCAAGGTAAATTTAATAAAGTGAAATTGTAGCGTAGAAGCGGAAGCGGCGGGCCGCTTCCGAAAGAATAGGTATTGAGATTAGATCGGAAGAACGCGGATGTTCGGATCGAGCTTCTCTTTGAGGACCGATTCGATCGCGTAGAGGGTGCCGGTGCTCGAGCTGGCACATCCTGAGCAGGC
>JAUUDL010000036.1 GCA_030826715.1 Hydrogenimonas sp.
CGATTTCTGGTAGCTTTCGATGGCATGGCGTTTCTTGTTGTCGTACGGGGCCAGCAGGCTGATGGCCACTCCCTCCCTGCCCGCCCTGCCTGTACGGCCGATGCGGTGCATATAGACTTCGGGATTGTGTGGCAGATCGACATTGACCACCAGATCCAGATCGTCGATATCGAGCCCTCTGGCTGCCACGTCCGTAGCGACGAAAACGTTGACGCTTTGGTTGGAAAACTGCACGAGCGTTTCGGTGCGATCCGTCTGGTCGAGATCGCCGTGGAGCGCTCTGGCATGGATCCCTTTTTTCACGAGTTCACGCGCACATTCGTCCACGTCGAGCTTTGTGTTGCAAAACAGAATTGCCGAAGTGGGGCGAAGATGACGCAGCAGCGCCGCCACTTTTTCGACTTTTTCTTCCCTGTTTCTGCCGATTGGCAGATAATATTGCTCGATCTTCGTTTCCACTCTGCTCTCTTCGGGCATGACGGTGACGGGATTATGCATCACCTCTTTGGCGATCGATTCGATGTTTTTCGGAAATGTCGCCGAAAAGAGAAGTGTTTGGCGTTTTTTAGGCATATTGGACGCGATCTTGACGATGGCGTCGTGAAAACCCATATCGAGCATGCGGTCGGCTTCGTCGAGTACGAGCGTGTGGAGATGTTCGAGCGTGAGTGTCCCTTTGCCGAGGTGGTCCTGGATCCGTCCGGGTGTTCCCACGATGATATGCGCGCCATGCTCGAGCGAATGGCGCTGCGGCCCGAAGGGCATACCGCCACATAGGGTCAGGATCTTGACGTTGTGGGTGCCACGGGCCAGCCGACGGAGCTCTTTGGCGACCTGGTCGGCCAATTCCCGCGTCGGGCAGAGTACCGCCGCCTGAATGCGAAACTTTTTCACGTCGAGCCGTTCGAGAAGACCCATGCCGAAAGCCGCCGTCTTGCCGCTGCCGGTTTTGGCCCTTGCGATCAGATCGCGTCCTTCGAGAATGAAAGGGATGCTCTGCGCCTGAATCGGCGTCATCGTCGTGTAGCCAAGCGTTTCGAGATTGTCCTGCATGGATGATTGAAGTGGAAGATTCTTGAATGAGGTGGATGTCAATGGCGTATCTTTGTATAGAATGGCGCCATTATATCATTTCATGGCACCATACTCTTTTTGTATCGACTCCATGAGCTGTGTCAGCTTCGGGCTCAAAGTGGGTTGAAGTCCGCTCTCTTTTCTAATATCTTTCAACTCTTCCGGTAGACGTTCGAAATTTTCTATCGCTTTTTCCCTGATCACCTCCAATGAAGGCAGCGATGAAATGACCTTTCCATCGCGCATAAAGGGTTTCAGCAGCGGCGTGCCTTTGATCTTTTCATCGTATAGGGCAATCGTATCTCTTTCTATCTTTCCATCTTTGTAACTTCTGAATATCTGTTTTCTTCCCGGAAGCGTCATCTTTCCCGAACTGAATTTCATTTTCGGTTTTCCGTCGTATTCGACCAGTTTGTAGGCGCAATCAAGATAGGGCACGTCCGCCGAGACGACCAGTTCCGTGCCCACACCCCATCCATCGATCGGTGCGCCGCTTTTGAGCAGTGTTTCGATCTTGTATTCGTTCAAGCCGCCGCTGGCGATGATCGTCGCATCCTTGAAACCGGCCTCATCGAGCAGCTTTCTGGCCTCTTTGGAGAGAACTTCGATATCGCCGCTGTCGAGCCTGACACCTTTGAAGGTAGGCATTCCCAGCTTTTTTACCGTTTCGATGGCGTGCTTGACCCCTTCGATCGTATCGAACGTGTCAACAAGAAGAATGGCGTTTTGGGGGTAGCTTTTCGCAAAATGTTCGAACGCCTCCTCCTCGCTCTCGTGGGCCAGAATGAAGGAGTGGGCCATCGTTCCGAAGGCCGGGACGCCGAACGCTTTGGCGGCGAGGACATTGGAGGTGCCGGCGAAGCCGCCGATATAGGCGCTGCGGGCGGCTTTCATTCCTGCATCGGTGCCATGGGCGCGGCGAAGCCCGAAATCGACGAGAGAGGTATTTTCGGCGACGCTGTGGCAGCGCATCGCCTTCGTCGCGACGAGTATCGACAGCTGCATCGTGTTGATCAAAAAGGTCTCCACGATCTGCGCTTCGATAATCGGGGCTTCGAGACGGATGAAAGGTTCGTTTTCGAAAAGAAACTCCCCCTCCTCGACGGCGTAGAGATCCCCGCTGAATCGGAAATCTTTGAGGTAGTTCAGGAAATCGTCACTGAATTTACCCGTCTCTTTGAGAAATGCGATATCTTCGTCGCTGAATTTGACATGTTCGAGGTAGTAGAGCAGCTGCTCGAGACCTGCGCTTACGAGATAGGAACGATTTTTCAGCTTTCTGGCGAAAAAATCGAACGTCGCGATGCCGTTCATTCCTTCGTTAAAATAGACCTGCGCCATCGTCAGTTCGTACAGATCGGTCAGCAGGCTCATATTTTTTGTATCGACGAATCCGAATTCCATTGAACTTTCCTCTTTTTGATAGTTTATTGTACTATTTTATAATCAAAGGGGAAACGATGAAACTTGAAATTACCAAACGTGACGCATTGGTCGTCGTCGATATGCAGAAAGATTTCATGCCGGGCGGCACCCTGCCCGTCCCCGGTGCCGATGCGATCGTGCCGACGATCAACCAAACGATCGAACGGTTCGAAAAGCTTTCACTTCCGATCTTTTTCACGCGCGACTGGCATCCCAAGACGCATATCTCTTTCAAAGAAAACGGCGGTGTCTGGCCCGCTCACTGCGTGCAGCATACAAAAGGGGCCCAATTTTGTGACGGACTTCATATCCCCGCGGACAACAAATTCATTATTTCCAAAGGGGTCAGCGAAGATTTCGACGCCTACTCCGGGTTTCAGGGGACATTGCTCGAAAACCTGCTGCATGAACGTGGTGTCACCCGCCTTTTCATCTGCGGTATCGCGACCGATTATTGTGTCAAACACACCCTGCTCGGAGCCGAAAATCTGGGCTTTCGGACTCTTTTGATCGAAGATGCCGTCAAAGGTGTCGACCTCCATCCCGGCGATTCGGATGCGGCGATGCACGAGATGATGCAAAAAGGGGCGATTCTGGGCACATTCGAAGAGATTTTCGGCCAAGATCGATGAAAAAAACGGCGAACAGTGTGGGCAAATGCCCCAAATGCGGTAATGACGTGATAAACAGAAGCGAATTTTACGGCTGTATCGGTTTTCGCGAGGGGTGTGATTTTACCGTATCGGCTTTTGCGCTGGCCGAACTGGGGCACTATAAAATCAGTCCGAAACAGATGCGCAAACTGCTCAAAGGCCCGACACAGATGACCTTTAAAACCTCCAGCGGGGTCGAACGCCTCTTCACCGTGGAGCTCAAAGAGATCGACGGCCGATTCCGCCCATGGATCGATTTCGATGCCGGAAGCGAGCTGGAAGTTCTGGGCAGTTGCCCGCTTTGTGGCGCGGATGTTGTCGAATCGCCCCTGAGTTACGGCTGTTCCCGCTGGGAGGAAGGGTGCGAATTTGCGATATTCAAAAACTCGGTGAAGCGTTTCGGCGGTAAAATGCTGAGCAAGGCAAAAGCCAAAGAGCTTCTCTCCAAAGGGCGTACCGAGGTAACAATCCGCGCATTCGACAAATCGGAACGCAAAGTTCCGCTGATGCTCGATAAAGAGTATGGCTGCAAAATAGATTTTGGAGAAGAAAAGGATGATTGATCCACAAACGAGAGAACAGCTGCAAACGAAGCTTACCAAAGATGACAAAAACGAGGCGCTCGAGGCGTTTGAAGCGCTATTGAAAGAGATAGAAAACAACGGATTGGTGAAAATGGTCGAACTCGACCCCTACTTCGGCGAGGTGACGACGCCATTTGCTCCACAATGCGAGCTTCTCATGAGCCAATATCCCGAAGCGTTCGCTTTTTTCGATGCACTGTTGAAAGAGATGCGAGAAGAGATGGAGATATTTTTCGAAACAAC
>JAUUDL010000039.1 GCA_030826715.1 Hydrogenimonas sp.
GTGCCTACGCCGCACGCTACGTCGCGAAAAACCTGGTTGCATCCGGGGCTTGTGACCGTGTGACGATACAGATCGCCTATGCCATCGGCGTCGTCGAGCCCGTATCGATCATGGTCGATACCCATGGTACCGGAAAAGTGGCCGAAGAGAAGATCGAAAAAGCGATTCGTGAACTCTTCGATCTGACACCCAATGGAATTATACAGAAAGGTAGTTTAAGAATATTTAAAAGAAAGTAATAAATGTGGAGAACGAGAGGGAAAGAAGTTCCCTCTCGTATCGTTTTTCGAGTTACTCGACGACCGGTTGATGCTCGGTACGTGCTTCCTCGGGAATATCATCGCGGCATGTCGCGCCTTCGACGCAAACATCCCAGACGATACAGCCTTCCGTCGGGCAAGCCGTCGCACAGGCAGGCTCGTCATGGTAACCGACACACTCGACACATTTGTCGGGATAGACGTAATAGATCTCTTCTCCAGTCGGATTATCCTCGTCGTCGACGATCGCCTCTACCGGACATTCATCGATGCAAGCACCGCAGTTAATACAAGTATCAGTAATCAATACAGCCATTTAAAGCTCCTTTTATGAGATTTGATCATTCGTACTATAACACAACATTTTTAAAAAATATTGAAACGTCACACCTACAGCCCAAGGTACGATTTAATTCTTTCAGCCTGATCCGTTTTTTCCCAGGAAAACTCCGGAAGTTCCCTGCCGAAATGGCCATAGGCCGCAGTTTTTCGATAGATGGGGCGGAGCAGATCGAGTGTTTCGATAATTCCTTTGGGTGTCAGATCGAAGAGTTCACGAATCGCTTTTTCGATCTTCTCTTCGGCCACTTTTCCGGTACCATGGGTATCGACCATGATCGATACGGGCTCGACGACGCCGATAGCATAGGCGATCTGTATCGTCACACGGTCACAAGCCCCGGATGCAACCAGGTTTTTCGCGACGTAGCGTGCGGCGTAGGCACCGCTTCTGTCCACTTTCGTCGGATCTTTGCCGCTGAATGCGCCACCACCGTGAGGACAGCTGCCGCCGTATGTATCGACGATGATCTTACGTCCTGTCAGCCCCGCATCACCTTGGGGCCCTCCGATCACGAAGCGCCCTGTCGGGTTGATATGGTAGACGATATTGTCGTCGATCAACTCGGCTGGAATAACCTTGTAGATCAACTCTTCGATAATCGCGTTTTTGAGCTTGTCGTACGCCACATCGGGGTCGTGCTGCGTGGAGACGACGATCGTTTTGACTTTATGGGGTTTGCCGTCGATATATTCGACGGTCACCTGCGCCTTTCCGTCGGGCCGCAGGAAAGGAAGGGTCCCGTCCTTTCTTGCGCGGGCGAGCCCTTCGGTCAGACGATGCGCCAGGTAGATAGGAAGTGGCATCAATGTCGGCGTTTCACGGCAGGCGTATCCGAACATCAGCCCCTGGTCGCCCGCCCCGATCTCGCCACCTGTCTGATCGACACCCTGATTGATATCGGGCGACTGCTCTCCTACGCCGTTAAGCACCCCGGCCGACCGATAGTCGAAACCGTACAGCGCGTCGGTGTAACCGATCTCTCGGACCACCTCTCTTGCGATATCCTGCATCGGTGCGTATGTTTTCGTTTTGAGTTCGCCGGCAATGACGCAAAATCCATTGGAGAGAAGTGTTTCACAAGCGACCCTGGCGTTGGGGTCTCGCTCTATGATGTAGTCGAGAATCGCATCACTGATCTGATCGGCCATCTTGTCGGGATGGCCTTCCGTGACCGATTCGGATGTAAAAAGATAATTCTTGGGCACGTTTATATCCTTTGAGACAAAGCATCTACTGCTCGATTTTTTGGCGATTATATCGTAATGTATGTAAAAGACTAATCCCATTTCATAATATAGTTTTGACAAGATGATGTGCTATAATTTTTCCGTTAACAACACACATCAAGGAGTTATCATGATCGTCACCAAGAAAGCCCCCGATTTTACTGCCAATGCAGTACTCGGCAACAATGAAATTGTCGACAATTTCAACCTCTATGAAAATTTCGGTGAAAAAGGTACCGTACTTTTCTTCTATCCCCTCGACTTCACGTTCGTCTGCCCTTCCGAAATCATCGCATTCGATCATCGACTCGATGAATTCACGAGCCGTGGTGTCAACGTCATCGGATGTTCTGTCGACTCACACTTCACCCACCTTGCATGGAAGAATACACCCGTCGACAAAGGCGGTATCGGTCAAGTCCGCTACCCGCTCGTCGCTGACCTGACGAAATCGATCGCACGCGACTATGATGTCCTGCTCGAAGATGCAGGTGTCGCACTGCGTGGCTCTTTCCTGATCGATACTGACGGAACCGTTCGCCATGCCGTCATCAACGATCTTCCGCTCGGACGTAACATCGATGAGATGATTCGTATGATCGATGCGATGCAGTTTACCAACGAACACGGTGAAGTGTGCCCTGCCGGATGGCACAAAGGCGAAGAGGGTATGAAACCCGCACCCGAAGGTGTCGCAGAGTACCTCGCCAAACATGCCGAAGAGCTCTGATTTGGTTAAAATCTGACCACTGCACCCGGAATTTCATCCGGGTGTCTTCTCTTTATCTTCCACTCTTTTATTTAACTATATTCATGACTGATGTTACGCAAAACGCGTAATATCATCTCGAAATCTTCAATTTCGAAGCTTTAGAGGGGTGCAGGGGACGGGCAGTCCCTGCCAAAACATGAGCAAAGCCCATGTTTTGCGTAATATGAACTAATGATTCGATCGACGCTTCAAAATATTTTCGGCAATCTGTTCGGGCCGTAGGCCAAGAGACTCTTCGACCAGTGTCGTATTCCCGTGTGGGATGAAGCGGTCTTCATATTCAAATGATGTAATCTTCACTTTTTCGAGCGTATCGGGCATCAGCGCTTCGGCAATGGCACTCGCAACGCCGCCCATCTTCGCACCGTCGCTGAAAACATACCACTCATTCCAGCGGCCGGCTGCCTCTTCGAGTCTCTCTTTGTCGATCGGTTTGACGAAGCGCAGATCCATGACGGCAGCATTCAGACCCGATGCTTTGAGCCTGTCGGCCGTCTCTACCGCGCGCCCGACACCGTTGCCGTAACCGATCAGCAGGATCTCACCCTCCTCTTCGAGATACTCCGCCTTTCCCTTCTGAAAAGGTGTAGCCCGGTAGCGTCCGGGTTCGAGTATCATCGCGCCCCTCGGGTATCGGAAGGCGCATGGTGTGGGATAGTCGGCGGCATACTCGACGGCCATTTCGAGCGTCGCATCGTCTCTTGGGGCAAAGAGCGTCATATTCGGTATCGCCCGAAGGTAGCTGATATCGAAAGCCCCCTGATGTGTCTCGCCATCTTCACCAACGATACCCGCACGATCGATCGCGAAAGCGACAGGCAGGTTCATCAGAGCGATGTCGTGAATCACCTGGTCGTAACCGCGCTGCAGAAAGGTGGAGTAGATCGCCACGAACGGTTTGAAGCCCTCTTTGGCCAAAGGGCCCATCGATGTCACGGCATGCTGCTCGGCGATGCCCACATCCCAGAATCGATCGGGAAACCTCTTCATCAGCAATCCCATTCCCGTGCCGCTGGGCATCGCAGCCGTCACGCCGACGATTTTGGGGTCCTCTTCGGCCATTTTGCACAATGTTTCACTGAAGATTTTGGTGGCGTTGGGGCGGCCGCTTTTTTTGAGGCTCTTTCCGGTCACTTTGTCGAAAGGGCCCACGCCATGCCAGTGCTCGTAGTAGCCCTCGGCGATTTCGTACCCTTTACCTTTCGTGGTCTGGGCTTGGACGATCACGGGTTTGCCCATCTTTTTCGCAGTCTCCAGCGTTTCGACGATCTGGGCCATGTCGTGACCGTCGATCGGGCCGATATACTCCAGACCCATCTCCTCGAAGAGGATGCCGGGGGTGATCATGCGCATCCCCTCCTCCATCCGCTTGGCCATGTATCGGGCCGAATCGGGGAGATGGTCGAGCATCTTTTCGGTCCGCTCCTTAAAACGCTGATAGAACGGGCTCGCCATCGCCTGCGAAAGGATGCGGCTGATGGCGCCGATCGGTTTGGCGATACTCATCTCGTTGTCGTTGAGCACGATGACGCACGGATATTTCCGTTCACCCAGCTCGTTCATCGCTTCGTAGACCATTCCTGCACTCATCGCCCCATCACCGATCATCGCCACAGGAATCCGATCGCCCTCTTCTCCCCGCAGACGTATCGCCTTGCCTGCACCGACCGCCAGTGAAATGGAGGTGGAGCTGTGGCCGGCGACATAGTAGTCGTATGGGGATTCGCTCGGTTTCGTATATCCGCTGATACCTCCAAACTGGCGAAGGGTTTCAAACGCCTCCCAGCGTCCCGTGAGCAGTTTGTGGGCATAGGCCTGATGGCTGACATCGAAGATGAAAGGATCTTTTTGCACATCGAAAACATAGTGCATTCCCACGATCAGGTCAGTAGCACCGAGCGTGCTGCTCAAGTGGCCGCCGTGGCGGCTGACGACATCGAGAATCCTCTCCCTGATCTTTTCAGACAGCAGTTTGAGTTCGGATATATCCATCTCTTTGATCTGTTGGATCATACTATCCGTTTCCATCTCCTCGTTTTTCATCGACTCCCCCATATTCCAAAATCTCTATCTAGTGTTTCTCTTATTTCTCTTTTGAAACGGTTCCGAAAACCGCCTCTTTGATACGCTCGAAGCGGTGCATAATCTCACCATCGATATTGCCGATATCACTGAGTATCACAACACCGCCAGGCCCAACTGCCGGATCGGCGACGATCTTCACTTTACCCTCGGAGGGCAGGTGTTCTGTGATATAGGCGTAATCTTCCGGGTTGACTTTCAGCGTCACTTCCGACGCCTCTTTCACCTCGGCCAAAAGAAGCCTGGCCAGACGCAGGGCAACCTCTTTGGACGCTTTGTCGATCTCTTTGGCGACGACCTGTTTAGCCAGATCAAGGGCCGTCTCGATCAGCTCCTCTTCGATCGAATCGATCTTCTCTTCGAATCTTCCGCGGCTCTCTTCGAGGGCGGCGATCGTGGCCGCGAGCCTCTCCCTGAGTGCACCGGTTTCGGCCTTCAGCTGTGCGCTGCACGCCTCAACTCCTGTCTTCCTGCCCTCTTCGAACGCTTTCTGCGTCGCCTCTTCGAGCCGCCTTTCGAACTCCTCCTGCTGCTTTTCGAGCTGCATCTGCATCTTCACGAGGTTGCTCGAGAGCTCGTCGGCTTTCTTGAGCATCTGCTCCACCACTTCGTCGTGGCGGCTCTCCTCCTCGGGCTTCGTCGCCGTTTCATCGGCGATGGCATGGGTTTCGGCACTCTCTTCCGGGGCAAAGGCCGCCGCCTCCGGAGATTCTTGCGAAACATCGTGAGCCAGCACCTTGAAGGGGTACTTCTGAATGACGTGGCCCTCGGTCTTTTCGGGTGGAATCACGGTTTCCATCTTATTCGACCATCTCCTCGGCTTCGCCGATGCTCACGACGCCCTCTTCGGCCAGCTTCTGGACCACTTCGACGATCTTCCGCTGCGCCCCTTCGACCTCTTTGACCTTCACGGCACCCATGAACTGCATCTCCTCTTCGAACGCCTCCCTCGCACGTTGGGACATGTTGGAGAGGAATCGCTCCTTGAGCTCTTCCGGCGCGCTTTTGAGTGCGAGCATCAGATCTTTCTTGTCGACCGATTTGAGAATTTCCCGGATCGCGTTGTTGTCGAGATTGACGATATCTTCGAAGGTGAACATCATCTCCTTGATGGCGCTCGCGAGCTGTTCGTCGATCTGTTCGATCTGCGCGATCGTCGATTTGGCCGCTTTCTGGCCGAGGCGGTTGAAGATGTCGGCCACAGCACGCGGCCCGCCGACCTCCACCTTGTAGCTCGCCAAAGATTCGAGTTTGCTCTCCA
>JAUUDL010000030.1 GCA_030826715.1 Hydrogenimonas sp.
GACGGTGCGGTCGTCATCGCCGCCAAGAGCGGCGTGCCCATCGTCGTCATCAATGTCGTACCCCAAAAGTTCTGGCAGGCGAAAAGCTGGGATAGATTCGTCATTCCAAAACCGTTCGGCACGATCGACTTCTACGTCTCCGATCCGATCGACGTGCAGGGATTGGAGAAAGAGGCCGCCAAAACATTGCTGAAAAAGAGGATGCTCGCCCATGCTGTCGGGTAGGCTGTGGTATGTCGCCCTGGCATTGACGCTTCTGGCAGGTATGGCGATCTTCGCATGGACCAATCCTTCCTACGAAAAGGGGTTCGAAGCCAAGTGGTATTATCTGCTCGGCGAATACGACAGGGCCTACGATCTGGCGAAAGAGGCCTACGAACTTGACCGTTACAACCGGATGGCTTTCACCGTCATGACGCAGACAGCCGTGGCCAGACGGTTTATCGACTACATAAAAGAGGGAGAGGCGTATCTGAAGACGATCGAAGAGATCGCCGACCGTCCGCCCATCTCCGATGCCGACAAAATCCGCATCAAGATGATCTGCGAAGTGATGATGGACCGCTACGCCACGCTGACGCCGACGAAGCTGACGGACAAGGAGCTCGTCAAAGAGGCGCGGGCGATGTACGAACGTTTCAAAACGCTTCATGATTCGATTTTCAAGGGCATCTCTTAAGTAAACATAGATTATGATAATTCAATGATATAAATGCAAGGGTATGGTGTGGGTAAACTGCAGCGCTATTTCTGGCCGAAAACGGCTCTTCTTTTCTGTCCGGACGGCGACGCCATCGATGCGGCGTTCGGGTTTGTGGAGAAAGAGGATGTCGATATCGTTGAGCGCCGGACGATCGATCGGGGTGACAAAACGTCACTGGCGGAGTGGTACCGCGAAATTGTCCGAACCTATCCCAAAACCTATGCCGCTGCCATGCTCGATACGATTAACCAGGGGGCGCTGCCCGGCTGCGGAAAATCGGTCTTCGCCGCGTTCGGAGTCGAGGCGGCGCTGGTCCAGTCGCTCTGTGTCGACGACACTTGGGAGGTCTACGCCTCTTTGGTGGAGATGAAGTGGTTCGAACAGAAGTTCAGGGAGATCGAGCTGGATCTGGTCTACTCCCCGTTCGTGCTCCTCTATAGTCATTCGCAGCCCTTTTTGGAAGAGAATCCGGGCCTGTTCCTGCTGCATCAGGAAGGAGTCGCCTACATGATGGTGCTCTCCAAAGAGAAGATGTGGTACGCGCAGACCCTGATCGTCTCGAAAGAGCCCGAAGAGGCGGAAGAGACGCTCTCCGAGGCCGAAATGGAAGAGGAGGAGATCGAAGGGCTGGCGTTCGACCTGGAAGAGATTTCGGCCGATACGGAGGTGGAGCCGATCAGCGATGTCGACGTACTCACCGACTTCAAGGAGGAGATCGGCAAGAAGGAGACGGGGCCCGTGAGCGAAACGGCGCTGGAGCTTCTTGAGTACAATCTCGATCTTTTCGAAAATCTCAAGGAGGCGGTCTCACGCTTCTATCACGACGACCGCTACCCCCATGAATTCATCGAGAAGGTGACGATTTTCGACACCGCGTCGCTGGAAGAGGATCTGGTCCGCTATATCGAAGACGAACTCTTCATGGAAGCGAGCCTGCACCGTCTCGACCCGATCGACGCGGCGGCGAAACTGGTGGCACGGGAGATCGGGAGTTAACATGCGCTACAGTTTCATCAAACCCAAACCCAAGCCGCCGATCGATTCAGAGAGCAAGATCTTGGCGATTTTTCTGGCGGTGACGCTGCTGCTGATCTTCGGATTTTCGGGCTTCGTGCTGATGAAGAAGCGTTCGATGGCCAAAGAGACGCTTCTCATGCGTCAGCAGACCGAACAGCTCACACGCAAGAGCCATGCCTACAGGGAGCAGATCAGGAGGATCGAGCATCTGGCCAAAAAGTACGAGACGATCAGCACCAACAACACGCTTCTCAAGGAGAGCATCCAGAACCTCTTCGACCTCGTGCCCGATCAGATCACGCTGACCAAGGCGGTGCTCGATAGAAACGGTCTCGTGCTTTATGGCGTGACACCTTCCAAGGATGTCTACAACTATCTGTTGCTGGCCCCTTTGAAATCGGTCTTCCAGCGCAATGTTACCACCTTCTACCCGCTCAAGAACGGATGGTGGCGCTTCGTTTCGGTCAACGAGGGGAGCATCGAATCCGGAAGCGAGGTGCAGGAGTGAATTTCAAAGAGATCCGTCTGATACGCATGCTTATCTGGATACTTCTGTATCTGGTGCTCATCTTCATACTCATTTTCGCCCTCGTGGTGCCGACGATCAAGGCCTACAAGCGCGTCAATGGCGACTATACCGACGCCAAAGCCCGCTATATGGCGGCCAAAAACGAACACGATACGATCTTCGAACGTCTCAAATCGCTGCAGGCGAAATACCGCAAAGTGGTGGCCGCTTTCGAAAACCGTTGGGATGAAAAACGCTTCGTCGCCAAGGCGAAAGAGTATTTTCTGCAGGTGGAGCTGATGCCGGTGGAGGGCAACACGAGCGATCCGCACTTCAAGATCTACGAGATCAACGCCCTGACGAAGATGGAATCGCCGCAGAACTTCTACCGCTTTCTCGACGCGCTTCCCTCGATCCCTTTCGTCGTGCAGGCCGACTTCCCGATCGCTTTCAAGGCGCACGGCACCGATGAGATCGAAGGGGTCTTCCGGATTCGGGTCTACGAAGAGAAGCTTCAGGGCAACTCTGAAAGCAACCGCTCCAAACCTTCCGTCTCGAAGAGGTAGGGCCTCATCAGTTTCGGCACGCGCGCTCTTCGGCACGCCTCTTTGAACGATTTTGGCATCACGCCTTTTCGGTAGGGGGCGATCCAGATATCGCGTTCCTCTATCACGACCGCCCACTCGCCGCCCACGACCGCCGATTTCTGCCGCATGATCTCGCGCTTTTGCGCACTGGAGAGAAGATACCCCCTCTCTTTGAGCAGTCTGTCGGTCTGCCGTATCGCGGCAGTGGACGATTCGGGCCTTCGGAAGCATACGAGATCGCCGTGGTGAAAGCGGATATCGGGTTCGGGAAGGAGCGCTTTTTTGTCTTCGAGCATATAGCGGAAACTTCGGGCGATCCCCTCGGGGCAACTCTCCATCAGGAACCTTGCCGCCTCGTGGCGGAAGAGATTTCGGGTATGGCGGCTTTGAAAGTTGGATTCGTCGACGAAGTAGCGGATCCCCTCATTCTCGAGGTAGTGCAGCAGAGCCGCTTTCGGTACGAAAAGCAGAGGCCGAACGAGGCTGTAGCCCTCACGCCTTTGCAGCGGCTCCATGCCGACGAATTCGGCGACACCGCACCCTTTGCACAGCTGCATCAACCCCCATTCGAGCAGGTCGTCGAGCTGGTGGGCGGTGACGAGGTTGTCGTACCCGCACTCTTTGATCAGCGATTCGAAATAGCGGTAGCGTACCGTGCGTGCCCGTTGTTCGAAGTCGCTTCCTTGCAGCGGATATTCGAGAATGTGGGCATTTTTTCCATCTCGCCCAGCGAGTTGTTGTGCATACTGCATCTCCTCGTCGCTTTGGGGGCGGGTTTTGTAGTTGACCAGCGCGATATCGAAATCGATCTTTTCACGTTTGAGAAGATGGTAGAGGGCGGTGGAGTCCACGCCCGCGGAGAAGGCGAGAAGATTTTTCTTTTCCCGAAGGGCGCGAAGCGCCTCGGGTTCGAGCGACGGCGTGTTATTTGGAAGCTTGTCCAACGACTCTTCCCAGAAGTTGGCCGCCGAGCGATTCGGTGACGAGGACGTCGTAGAGCGATCCGAATTCGATACCTTCGATTTCGCTGTCGTTGATGATCACCTCTCCGTCGATATCGGGTGCCCAAAGAAGCGGGCGGGCCGAAAGGAGAAAATCGTGCTCTTCGCTCGGTCCCTCGACGATCATCGGAAACTGTTTTTCCACCATCTTTTCGAGTGACGCTTTGGTGCTCTTTTTCACGATCTCTTCGAGTCTGTCGGCCCTTTCATGGATCGTATCGGCATCGATTTTCGGTGTCAGCTCGTAGGCACTTGTCCCCTCCTCGTCGGAGTATTCGAATATGTTGACGCGATCGAAGCCGAAACTTTCCACATAGTCGCAGAGCGCTTCGAACTCCTCTTCGGTTTCGGTAGGAAACCCGACGATGACGCTGGTGCGTACGAAACTGCCCGGAACTGCCCGCATCGCCGATAGAAGCGATTTGATCTTTTCGCTTCCGATGCCGCGTTTCATCGTCTTGAGTACCCTGGGATCGATATGCTGGATCGGCATGTCGAAATAGTTTTGAAAAACCTTCGATGCGGCGATTGTGTCGATCAGTCTGAATGATGTAGTGCTCGGGTAGAGGTAGAGGATTCTCGCACTCTTGACCCCTTCGATCTGCTCGACGGCATGGATCAGTTCGACCAGGCCGTCGGTGACGCCCAGATCGCGCAGATAGCTGCTGGAGTCCTGGGAGATGAAACTGAAGTCGTAAAATCCCTGTTCGACGAGCCGGCGAACCTCTTTGACCACGCTCTCTAAAGTGCGGGAGTGGAGTTTACCCTTGAAGCCCGGGATGGCGCAGAAGCTGCAGGTCTGGTTGCACCCTTCGGCCAGTTTGACATAGGCGTGCGCGCGCGAGCCGGTGATGACGCGGTCGTGGCTTTCGTTGGCCAAAAAGACATGCGGCGTGAAGCGGCTCTGCTTTGTGGCGAGCAGTTCGTCGATCCGGTCGTAATCGCCCACACCGGTGAAGATATCCACTTCGGGCATCTCTTTTTGCAGTTCGCTCTTGTAGCGTTCGCTTAGACACCCTGCCATGACGAGCACGGAATTTTCCCGACGCGCTTCGTGAAGGTTCAAGACGGTCTGAATGCTCTCTTCCTTGGCCGCATCGATGAAACCGCAGGTATTGACGATGATGACGTCCGCCTCGTCGGCACTGTCGGTCATCTCGTATTCTCTCAATTTTCCGAGCATCACTTCGGTATCGACCAGATTTTTGGTACATCCCAAAGAGACGATATGGAGTTTTTTGTTCATAGATGTAGATATCCCCAAATAAATTTTTCGAATTTTAACATAATCTGAAAAGGATGGGAAAAACGGGCGACTACACAATGGGTTCACATATAAAATGTTAGAATCCGCGACAAATTTCACACAGGAGAGTCAATGAAGAAAATTTTGATGATGACGGCAGCGGCCGGTTTGCTGATGGCGGCCGATCCCGCGGGCACGATGAAACAGGCGGTCGAGCTTGGTTATATGGGTTCGACGGGAAACACCGACAGCCAGTCGGTCAACGCGCTCTATCGCAACGACTACCAGTACGACAGTGCTACGGATATGCACCTCAAAGCCGATCTGCTCTACGGGGAGAAGAGCGGTGAGACGAGTGACGAACGCTATCGCCTCTTCACGTCGATGAACCATTATTACGACGAAGATCTGTTTGCCTACGCCGAAGCATCGGCGCTGCGCAACACCTTCGAAGGCTACAACCAGCAGTACAACCTGGGTGCGGGTTTGGGATACAACATCTTCAAAGATCCGAAACAGTCACTCAAGGGCAAAGCGGGTCTGCAGTATCGGCGAAGCAACTTCACCGATGAGCCGCACGACAACTTCTACTACGCCAAAGCCGGCCTGGACTACCTCTACAATTTCAGCGAGACCAATCAGTTCACGGCCCAGTGGAACGTGCTCGACAATCTCAAGCGCGTCAAGGATTACGAAACCGTTGTCGACCTGGGACTTAAAATGTTGATCGTCGATCAACTCTCTTTTCGTCTGGGTTTCGAGCTCAAATACGACAATGTGCCCCCTGTGGGCAAGAAAAAGACCGATACGACCACGACGGCCGGCATCGTCTACAACTTTTAAGGAGTGACAATGGAATTTATCAACAACATCGACTGGAACAGCCTGGCTGACATGGGGATGGTCTACGGACTCAAGATCATCGGCGCGATCGCCATTCTCGTCATCGGTAAATGGATCGCACGCGCCGTGACCAACGTCACCAAAAAGGGGATGGAGAGGGCGAAGGTGGAGCCGACGCTTGTCTCTTTCATAGGAAGCCTGGTCTACGTGCTTTTGATGATCGTCGTCATCCTGGCGGCCCTCAACAATCTCGGCGTCAACACCACCTCCTTCGTCGCGATACTCGGTGCCGCCGGCCTGGCCGTCGGTCTGGCCCTGCAGGGAACCCTCTCAAACGTCGGCGCGGCCATACTGATCATCCTCTTCAGACCGTTCAAGGTGGGTGATTTCGTCGAAGCGGGAGGAACTTCTGGTGTCGTCGAAGAGATCAATATGTTCTCCACCATCTTTAAAACGGGCGACAACAAAGTGGTGATTGTCCCCAACAGTTCGGTGATAGGCGGCAATATCGTCAACTATTCGGCCAAAGAGACACGACGCGTCGACTGGACATTCGGTATCGGCTACGATGACGATCTGAAGCTGGCAAAAGAGACACTCGAAAAGATTCTCGCCGAGGATTCGCGTGTGCTGAAAGATCCCATTCCGTTTGTTGCCGTCTCCGAGCTGGCGGACAGCAGCGTCAACTTCGTCGCCCGCGTCTGGGTAAAAAGCGGCGACTACTGGGGTGTCTATTTCGACACGATCGAAAAGGTCAAACTGGTCTTCGACGAGAAGGGAATTTCCATACCCTATCCGCAGATGGATGTTCATCTCGACAAACCCGCAGCGGCCTAAGCGCCTTCAACCCGCCCGCTTCAAAGATGAAGCGGGCATCCTCTTTGAACACTACAATATTCACCTTCAACACAATCGACAGAAAAGAAAAAATAAGAGAAACGATGCGAAATCATCGGAATGCAGATATTGTTACACTACAAAATAGATTTTATCAAGTACGAAAAAATAATTAGAAGAAATCGGAGAAAAGTGGTGGCCAGAGGCAGAATCGAACTGCCGACACGCAGATTTTCAGTCTGCTGCTCTACCGACTGAGCTATCTGGCCGCTTTTGAGTGGTCGAAATTATAGAGGAATACGGCTTAAAAACTGCTGATGAGTTCCTTGAAGAGGTCGCCCCTGGCGGCGTAGGATGGAAACTGGTCGAGGCTCGCCGCCGCGGGGGAGAGCAGGGCGACACTCTCGGTCGTATGCCGTGCATCGATCGCTTCGACGGCTCTGGGAAGCGTTTTGCAGAGGGTGCTTTCGATGCCGTATTCGCGGCTCAGCGATACGATCTTTTCGGCGTTTCGCCCAATCGCGTAGATGTGCAGATCGTACGCCTTCAGCGCATCGAACAGCGGATGCAGGTCGACACCCTTGTCGTCGCCGCCGAGGATCAGGTGTATCCTTTTGCCTCGCCACGGGACGAGGGCCTGGATCGTCGCATCGATGTTGGTCGCCTTGGAGTCGTCGATCCATATCCGTCCCCGACTGTCGACGATCTTCTCCTGCCGGTGGGGGTCGAGCTTGAAGTCGTTGATTCTGTCGTAGTCGATCTCGTCGAAGAGTATTTTCGATACGCCAAGGGCGAGCAGGGCATCGAGCAGAAAAGCCCCCTCGAAATGGACTTTACCGATCTCGATGCCAAAATAATGTGCCAGCGCTTCGGGTGACCGATAGGCGATCTTGAAGCCGTCGGTGGGTCTCTCTTTCCACTTCTCGGGCAGAAGGATCGCTTCGCCTTCGCGCATCGTCTGCAAGGGACGAAGTTTGTCGGCGATATAGCCATCTTCGCCGCCATGCCAGGAGAGGTGGTCGGGTGTGATCGGCAGCAGCAGATAGAGGTCGGGTTTGGCGTAACGGGTGTAGTGCAGCGTAAAGGAGCTGGTTTCGAGAACCCATATCGGAGCTTCGGGGTTCATCTGGGCCAAAGGGGTGCCGATGTTTCCGCCGCTGACGGCGCCTCGGTGCTCGAGCAGGTGGGTCACCATGCGCGTCGTGGTGGTTTTGCCGTTGGTACCGGAAATCCATATGGTATAGGGATGTTGGCGATGGATGATGGGGGAAGAGGAGGGGAGGAATCGCTCTTTTCCCTCCGCGAGGAAGAGGTCGTATTCGCTGATGAGGTGTTTGGCTTTTTTTATGAGCGGATGGGTCGGCGGAAAACCGGGGCTGGGGATTTCGAGGTCGCTCTGATCGGGGTCGAACATGGAAGGGGGCATCAGCCGGTTGCCCCCTTCGTCTTTGTGAGGTACGACAATCTTGTCGTCGTAGAAATCACAGGGCCCCACTTTTTCCGCGATGGCCCGTGTGGTTTTTGCATATCCGAAAAGCGACACACTCATAGTGAACAACCGATCATCTGATCTTGAGGGTGATGAGCGCCAATAGGTTGGCGATGAAAGCGATGATCCAGAAGCGCACGATGATCTTGTTTTCGGCCCACTGCTTCATTTCGAAGTGGTGGTGAATCGGTGCCATCAGGAAAATCCGTTTGCCGCGAAGTTTGTAGCTTCCCACCTGGGCGATGACCGAAACGGTTTCGATGACGAAGACCGCGCCGATGAGAATGAGCAAAATTTCGCTCTTGCCCAAAATGGCCATATAACCAAGAAAAGCCCC
>JAUUDL010000003.1 GCA_030826715.1 Hydrogenimonas sp.
AAGGCAAGGATCTGGGCGCCCTGCAGAAAGAGGTCGCCGAGAACAAAGAGCGCATCGCCGCGATGCAGGAGGAGCTGCGTCTGCTGGAAGCGAAACTCTTTGAAATCGCCGCCACCGTGCCCAACATCCCCGATCCCGACGTCCCCGACGGTACCGATGAAGAGGACAACGTGGAGCTCAAAAGGGTTCTCGAGCCGACCCGGTTAGATTTCGAAGCCAAAGAGCACTGGGAGCTCGCCGAACAGAACGGCTGGATCGACTTCGAACGCGGCGTCAAGATCGCCAAAAGCCGCTTCAGCGCCCTGCGTTTCGAAGGGGCCAGGCTCGAACGCGCGCTGATCAATTACATGCTCGACTTCAACCGCGACCGTGGCTTCGAAGAGGTCTACGTCCCCTTCATGGCCAACGACGCCTCGCTTTTTGCCAACGGACAGCTTCCCAAGTTCGCCGACGATCTCTTCAAGATCGAAGGAGAGAATCTCTATATGATTCCGACGGCCGAAGTGCCCGTCACCAACCTCTTCCGCGACGAGATCCTGCCGGCCGATATCCTGCCCCAGCGTCTGACCGCCTATACGCCCTGTTTCAGAAAAGAGGCGGGATCGGCGGGCCGGGACACCCGCGGCATGATCCGCCAGCACCAATTCGACAAGGTCGAGCTCGTCTGCCTCACCCGCCCCGAAGAGAGCGACAAAGTCTTCGAAGAGATGGTCGCCTGCGCCTCCGACCTGCTCACGTCGCTGGGCCTGCCTCACCGCCATATGCTGCTGTGCGCCGGGGATATGGGATTCTCCGCCGCCAAAACCGTCGATCTGGAGGTATGGCTGCCCGGCCAGGGCAAATACAGGGAGATCAGCTCCATCTCCAACACCCGCGATTTTCAGGCCAGACGCGGGAAGATCCGCTTCAAGGACGGGAAAAAGAACCGCCTGGTCCACACACTCAACGGCTCCAGCCTCGCCGTGGGGCGCACGCTCATCGCGATCATGGAAAATTTCCAGCAGGCCGACGGCTCCATCGTCGTTCCCGAACCGCTCAGACGGTATCTCTAAAGGGATACGATGGCCGAAGAAGAGGTGATCATTCTCGAAGAGGATGAAGGCGGCGAGACGCCCGGGAGCGAGTCTGCGCCTCAGACACACCAAAAAGAGCGAAAAAAGGTGGTGTGGCTGCTCGCAGGCATCGGCGGCGCACTTCTGATTCTTCTGATCGTCCTCGTCGTCGTGCTTGCCACGAAAAAGAGCGACGAAACGGCACCCACAAAAACCGAAAAGCTGGTCGAAAAGATCAAATCCTCCGAAAAGGCCAAACCACTCGCCGCCCAGTCACAGCTCGAACAGATGATCCGAAAGGCCAACATTCTCTACGCGCGCGGCGACAAGCGGCAGGCGCTGGACCTTTTCGAGCAGATCGCCACCTTCAGCGCTTCGATCTCGAGCTACAACCTCGGCGTCGCCCAGATGCGCCAGGGCCGCTATGACGAGGCGATCGAATCGTTCAAAAAAGCGATCGTCAATGGCGAAAACCGCTGCATCAGTGCCGTCAACGCCGCCGCCAGCGCCCTGCATCTGCATGACAGGAAGCGGTTTGAATACTATCTTCAAATGGCCGAAGCCTACCTGCCCGACAGCTACAATTCACCACTCTACAGCTACCTCTACGTCATCATCAACTACTATCGGGGTAACTATTTTGAAATTCTCAGTGCCGTCGCCCATCCTGTCAGCCGCGCGTATGAAAAAGAGCTTTCCAGGCTGGGGAGCGTGGGCTACACTGTGTTCGATCGCCCCCTCAAGGCGATCGACCTGATGGAGCGGGAGGCCTCTGCCGACGATTTTCTGCTGCTGGGGCAGATGTACGCCCGCATCGGCGACTACGCTTTGGCGTCGCAATATCTCAAAAGGGCGATCGAAAAATCGGAAACACCGCTCAAAAGCCGTAAGGCACTGGCACTGGTCGATCTCAAAAACCAGATGCCCTCGCATGCGGCCGAACTTATCAGGGCTCTGAAAACGGATTTCAAGGGCAAAGGGCTCGACCTCTACCCCATCGCGACGAAGCTCTCGCCCGCGGTGTATGATATCGACGCCGCGCAGCGTCGTTTCAGTGCCGATGCGATGCTGATACCGCCGCAGGCGTACAAACTTCTTTTCGAATTCGCCCCATTCAAGGTCTTCAACGCCACACAGACGATCAACTACATCAAAAAGGGCAATGCCGCGATCTATGTGGACGAAGATCGTGAAGCGACGCGGTTTCTTTCGCAGAGCTCGTCGCTCTCGCATGTCAATCTTCAGATATCCAAAGCGATCAAGGCGGCGATAGACCACCATATACGAATCGCCAACGACATTTTGAAAAAGGCGTTGAAGCGCTATCCCAACCATTCGATACTCCACTACGACCTGGGGCTGACCTATGCACAGATCGGCAACTACTCGAAAGCGCACGAACACTTTCTGCGCAGCTACCATCTCGATTCGGCCAACTATCTTTCCGCCATCTTCGCCCTGATGTGCGAACAGCTGACCGGCAAGCCGATCCCGCAGGTGGAGCAGTTCGTCAGCGACGATCTGGCGCAGATGCTCAAGCCAACGACACTACAATCGTTCTACAAAACTCTCTTCTTTCTCTACAAAGGCAATATGGGTGCCGCATCCAAATGGCTCTCTGTTTCGCACGACAGCCGTCCGGTCTACCTGCTGACCGACATTCTGGTCGCTGCCAACCAGGGGATGTGGGAGAGGGCGAAAAAGAGTGCCGACAAATTGCGACACCGGATGGGCGACGATGTGCTTTCGCACCTGCTCTACCTTCAGATCGCCCATCGCCATCTGGATGTCAAGAAGTTCAGCGCAGAGGCGCAGCGATACCTCAAAGAGCATCCGTTGAATCTGGATGCGGTCTACTACGGCAGCGCCTTCACGCGGGAAAACTATATCGCGCTTCGCTTCATCACCGGCACGCTCTATAGGTTCAAAACCCGTCTGGAGGAGAAGCTGCTCGGCGAACTCGAAGATCCCGCCGGCATCATCGAAGCGCTTGGGCTCTCCGACATCTATCTGCAGTCGTACGAAGAGGCCTACCAGCTCTTCAACCAGCTGGTCGACAAATACGGCC
>JAUUDL010000117.1 GCA_030826715.1 Hydrogenimonas sp.
TACGCCTCGATGAGCGAAGAGGAGGTAGAAGCCGAGATCGAGCGCCTGCTGAAAGAGCGTCAGGAAGAGGACCGCAAAAAACGCGAAGCCAAAAAAGCGGCTCAGGAGCAGGGTGAACAACCTGCGCAAGAGGAGCCTGTCGAAGAAGAACCCGACTACGCCTCGATGAGCGAAGAGGAGGTAGAAGCCGAGATCGAGCGTCTGCTGAAAGAGCGCCAGGAAGAGGACCGCAAAAAGCGCGAAGCCAAAAAAGCGGCCCAGAAACAGAAAGAGGAAACCGCAAAAACAGAGGCGCCAAAGAAACCCGCCCCGTCAAAGCCGGCACCCAAAGAGGCGGAGAAGAAGCCCGCGCCCAAAGAGCGCAAATCGACCGTCGAACAGACGATCCGTGTCGATGTCAAGCGTCTGGACGATCTGATGAACCTGATCGGCGAACTGGTCCTCGGGAAAAACCGGTTGCTTAAAATCTACGACGATGTCGAAGAGCGCTACGAAGGGGAGCAGTTTCTCGAAGAGCTCAACCAGGTGGTCTCCTCGATCTCTCTGGTCACGACCGATCTGCAGATCGCGGTGATGAAGACGCGGATGCTTCCGATCGGCAAAGTCTTCAACAAATTCCCCCGTATGGTCCGCGACCTTTCGCGTGAACTGCACAAGGAGATCGAGCTGGTTATCAGCGGCGAGGAGACCGAACTGGACAAATCGATCGTCGAGGAGATCGGCGATCCGCTCGTACACATCATCCGAAACTCCTGTGACCACGGCATCGAACCGCCCGAAGAGAGGGTGGCCAAAGGCAAACCGCCCAAAGGGACGATCGAGCTCAAAGCCTACAACGAAGGCAACCACATCGTCATCGAAATCGTCGACGACGGGAAGGGGCTGGATGCCGAGTCACTGAAGGCGAAGGCACTCGAGAAGGGGCTCATCAGTGAAAAAGAGGCCGATCAGATGAGCGAAAAAGAGGCCTATATGCTGATCTTCAAGCCCGGCTTCTCGACCGCCGCGCAGGTCACCAACGTTTCGGGCCGCGGTGTGGGGATGGATGTGGTCAAATCCAACATCGAGAAACTCAACGGCATCATCGAGGTCGACTCCGAACTAGGCAAAGGGACGACGCTCAAGCTGAAGATCCCGCTCACACTGGCGATCATCCAGTCGCTGCTGGTCGGCGTGCAGGACGAATATTACGCCGTGCCGCTGGCATCGGTGCTGGAGACGGTGCGCATCACGCCCGAAGAGATTCAGACAGTGGAGGGGCGCAGTGTACTGAGGCTTCGCGACGAAGTGCTTTCGCTGGTCCATCTGGCCGATATTTTCGACGTGGAGCGCATCTTCGACATGGGCGAGCACGCCTATGTGGTCATCATCGGCCTGGCCGAATCGAAAATCGGCCTCATCGTCGATTCGCTGGTGGGGCAAGAGGAGATCGTTATCAAGTCGCTTGGCGAATATCTCAAAAACATTCCGGGTATCGCGGGCGCGACGATCCGCGGCGACGGCCGGGTGACGCTGATCGTCGACGTCGGCGCCCTGATGGATATGGCCAAGAGTGTCAAGAGCACGATCAAAAACCTCGAAACGAGCGAATCCAAAAGAGAGAAAAACTCCCCTGCCGACTACAACATTCTGATTGTCGACGACAGCCGGACCGACCGTGCCATCATGAAAAAGGCGCTCGAACCGCTCGGTGTGACGATTACTGAAGCGACCAACGGCGTCGAGGCACTGAACCTGATCAAAGAGGAGAGCAAGATTTTCGATGCCGCGCTGATCGATATCGAGATGCCGCGAATGGACGGCTACACGCTCGCGAGCGAGATCAGAAAGTTCAACCGCTTCAAGAATATGCCGCTCATCGCCGTTACCAGCCGCACGAGCCGAAGCGACAGACTCAGGGGTGTGGAAGTGGGTATGACCGAATATATCACCAAGCCCTACACCCCCGAATACCTGATGAACGTCGTGGCGCGCAACATCAATCTTCCCGTGGAGGCGAATGCATGAGTACACAGCTTGAAAAGGTGCTAAAAAAGCAGCGGCAGCAGCAGAAGGCCCCGGCGGAGGGGGAGATCGAAAAGGAGATTCAGCTCGTCGGGTTCATGGTGGGTGACGAAGAGTTCGCCGTGCCGATTCTGAGTATCCAGGAGATCATCAAACCGATCGAATATACGCGTGTGCCCAAGACGCCGCCCTATGTACTGGGCGTGTTCAATCTCAGGGGCAGCGTCATTCCCCTGATCGACCTGCGGATGAAGTTCGGGCTCTCGAAATCGCAGGAGAACGACGAAACCCGCTATATGGTGATCAAAAACAATGACGAGATCGCAGGCTTCGTGATCGACAGGCTCACACAGGCGACACGCATCAAAGAGAGCCGGATCGATCCGGCGCCCGAAGCGCTGCACGACGAACAGAATCTGATCTACGGCGTCGGGAAAAAGGATGACGCGCTCATTTCGATTCTGAATGTCGATGCGCTTCTCAAGCGCGATTTTTAAAGATTCTCCAAAAGCTTTTTGGCCAGCGTGAATCGGTTGGCGGTCATCAGGTGGATTTTGGGGTGCACCTCCAAAATCGCCTCGAAGAGTTCCGTACTCATCGAAAGGCCTCTCTTCTCCTCCTCTTTTTCCCCTTTTTCGTGCGCTTCATAGAGTGTGTCGATCCAGCTTTTGGGCACATGGATGCCCGGGACGTGCGAAGAGAGGAACTGGGCTGTACGCAGGCGGGTGACGGGAAAGAGCCCCAAAATCAGTGTACCCTCTTTGGTGCCCGAGGCAGTTTTGGCCTCTTCGAAGAGTTCGAGCAGTTCGAGCGCATTCTCGACGCCGAAAACCGGCTGGGTGATGATCCCCTGGGCGCCGTGTTCGAGCTTTTTGATGAACTTTTTGAGCAGCGTTTTGGGGTTTTTGGCGAACGCGTTGCTGACGGCAAAGGGGTAGATCGGTTTGGGTTTGATCCCAAACTCCCGGCCCGCGTAGTCAATGCCGGCATTGAAACATTTGATGATATCCAGCAGCATCGTGCTGTCACCTTCGAAAACCCCTTTGGCCGCGGGCTGGTCGCTGATCTTCGCCGGGTCGCCGGTAAGCGCCAGAATGGCGCGCACGTCGATGCCGTTGGCGCCAAGAAGATCCGACTGCAGCGCGATCTTGTTGCGGTCGCGCATGCTCATCGTCGCGAGCACCGGCTTGTTGAAGCGCTGCTGGAGCAAAAAAGCGGCGACGATGGCGTTGAATTTGAGTTTGGCCAGCGGGTTGTCGGTGGTGCTGAAACCGTCGACTTTCTCGTGCAGCCCAAGTTTTTGGAGCGTGTCGATGACGGGGGTGAAGTCGGCATCGTGCCTGGGGGTCGTCTCGAGCGTGATGTAACGCGTTTTCGGATTATGGAGTTTTTCGATCAAAGTTTCGAACATATCGTTATCTGCCTGTTATTTTGGTTTGGATATTATAGCAACTTAAAAACTGATATTACGCAGTATACACCATCATCCGCGGCATCAGCATCGTGCGAGTGCAAGGCGCGGCGGTGAGGCGTAGCCAAAGCTA
>JAUUDL010000029.1 GCA_030826715.1 Hydrogenimonas sp.
CGGATGCCACCTCTACTACGACGTCAAACATACGAGTATCGATAATCCCGAGCCCAAGATCTACCGTGTCAAGAACGAGTGGAACTACGTCTCTCTCTGTGGCGCGGGGCGATTTGGATACGATTTCGAGAACAGGGTGGCGAAAAAAGACGAAGAGGCATTCGCCAAAGCGCTCGAGGCTTTCAGTAAAGCCGATACGATCCGTTTCTCGTCGGTCATCACCAACGAAGAGGCGATGATTTTGCAGAAGATGAAAGAGAAGTTCGGCGTGCGCCTGATCAACGACGACGCCCTTCGCTTCAAACGCTTCATGCAGACCTACGCGAAAACGTCCGGACGCTCACTCTACAGTGCTGATCTGAACGATGTGCACCACAGCGATTTCGTCGTCTCTATCGGAACGCAGCTCAAAAGCGACAACCCCAGGGCCCGTTTCGCGTTCAACAACGCGATCAAGATGAACAAGGGTGCGGGACTCTACTTCCATCCGGTCAAAGATCCCGTCGTCGAGAGCTTCGGAAAGAATCTGATCAGCATCAACCACAAACCGGGGCTCGAAGAGGCGGCGATGTATCTGATACTCGACCTCTTCGGCGACAAAGCATCGCTTCCCAAAGAGATCGCCGACTACCTCGCATCTTTCCATAAGGCGGGAAAAAAGAAAGTGGTCGAAACCGTCAAGGAAAAAGTGACGGAGACGGTGACGAAGAAGGTCAAAGACGAAGAGACGGGCGAAGAGAAGGAGGTGACCGAAGAGGTGACCAAAATGGTGCCAAAAAAGGTCGAGAAAGAGGTGGACGTCGATCTCAACGCCCTTCTCGATATTTTGGGCGCGCCCGAAGATTTCGACGACAGAATGGCCAAGATGCTCGCCAAGAAAGAGAAGTTTACGATCATCCTCGGTGAAGATCTGATGCAGCATCCGAAATGGGAAAATCTCGCCAGACTCGCCGGATTGATCGACCGCCATACCAATTTTGACGTTCTGATTTTGCCGAGCAAAACCAATACAATGGGTGTGAGCCTCATCTGTGATCTCGATGAAGAGAGCGGCTCATATGTGGTCGGCTACAACGCGGAGGGCGACTTCGTACTCAGTGCTACGGGCGATGGCGACCTGGATATGCCGGCTCTCAACCAGCAGGAGGGTACGCTCACGATCGCCGACAAGCGGGTTGTTCCGACCAATGTCGCACTCGGCTACAACGGCTATGTTCTCAACGACATCGCCAATGCGCTCGGCATAGAGGCGGAGCTTACCGTCGATTATACGATGGCGCTTCCCGAGGAGAGCGGTTTTAAACCTCTGGAGTTCGACGATCTGCCCAACCACTATACCAACAGCGGCGAAGAGGTGCGCGGTTACCATCTGCAACCCCGCGACGTCGCTGTGGAGAATGAAACGGCGGAACCCTTCGACGAAAGCTGCGCGATGGAGGGAGAGATCGCTTATCGAAGCAATCCGGTACTTCAGTTCAACCAGTTTACGAAAAAAGCGCATGAAATCGCTACGGATGCCAAGATCCTCGTCTCTGCCAAAAAGTGCGAAGCACTGGGGCTTGCGGAAGGGGATCGCCTGCGCGTCACTTTCGAAAACGGAACCGTCGAGCTGCCTGTCGAAATCGACAAATTCATTGACGGTGAAATTATCTTTGTGCCGGATTTCGATCCGTCGATCGATTGCGGAAGCCTCTTCGCATCGAACCGATTCCAAAACGTCAACGTAGAAAAGGTGTAAGCCATGACATTTACAGCATTTGCAATCGCGACCCTCATCAAAATCCTCGTCGTACTGGGCATCTTTTCGGCCCTGGCCGGATTTGGAACCTATCTGGAGCGTAAAGTGCTCGCCTTCATGCAGCGACGCCTCGGGCCGATGCATGTCGGTCCATACGGTCTGCTTCAGGTATTGGCCGACGGTATCAAACTCTTTACGAAAGAGGATATCGTCCCTCAAAACTCCGTGAAGCCGATCTTTATGATCGCGCCGGTCATCGGGGCGGCGACGGCATTCATCGCACTGGCCGCGGTGCCGCTGCTTCCGGAGTTCACTGTCTTTGGTGTCACGGTGCATCCGATCATCGCCGATATCAACGTCGGTGTCCTCTTCGTGTTGGGTGTCATGGCGAGCGGTCTTTTCGCCCCCCTTCTGGCCGGTATGGCCAGTGCCAACAAATGGGGGCTTCTCGGTGCGGCGCGTACGGCGATCCAGCTTCTGAGCTATGAAGTGGTGACGGGGCTTTCGATTCTTGCACCCCTGATGCTCGTAGGATCGCTTTCACTGATCGACATCAACAATTATCAGACTGGCGGATTCACCGAATGGATCGTCTGGAAACAGCCGGTCGCCTTCGTCCTGTTCCTGATCGCGGGATTTGCCGAAACCAACCGTACCCCTTTCGACCTTCTCGAGCACGAAGCCGAGATCGTCTCCGGTTACGCGACGGAGTATTCGGGAATGCGATGGGGTATGTTCTTCATCGGCGAATACGCCAATATGATTACTCTGGGATTCTTGGCGAGCCTCATATTCCTTGGCGGCTTCAACGACTGGGGATTCATTCCGGGCGGATTGGCGATCGTTCTGAAAGTGTCGTTCATCTTCTTCTTTTTCCTCTGGACGCGTGCCGCATGGCCGCATGTGCGACCCGATCAGCTGATGTGGCTGTGTTGGAAAGTGTTGATGCCGATCGCCGTAATAAACGTTGTCGTCACCGGCTTCGTATTGATGATGTAAGGGGGAGATTATGAGTCTGGAACAATTCAAAGATAGAAACGTGATGCAAAATTACACCTATATACCGGTGGACAAGCCGCCGGTAAAGCCGATGGACAAATTCAAGCAGGTGATGAAGCGGACATTCAAGGGTGAACTCTTTGTGGGCCTGTGGGTCGTCTTCAGGGAGATGGTGAAGTTCGATATCCATACCGTGAAATATCCGTTGGAAAAACTTCCGGTATCTCCGCGTTATCGGGCAGTCCACAAACTCTATCGCCTTCTCGAGAGCGGCTATGAGCGATGCATCGGTTGCGGCCTTTGCGAAAAGATCTGTATCGCCAACTGTATCCGCATGGACACCAGATATGATGAAAATCAGCGAAAAGAGGTGACCGAATATACGATCAACCTCGGTCGATGTATCTTCTGTGGCTACTGTGCGGAGGTTTGCCCCGAACTGGCGATCGTTCACGGACAGCGATACGAAAACGCCAGCGAACAGAGAGCCCACTACGTGCTCAAAGACGATATGCTCACACCGCTCGATTTCCTCAAAGAGGGCAAACAGCAGGAGTATCCGGGCTTTGGTGCCACCAGCCCCAACGCGGACGAGCGTATCAAGAAAACGCCGCTGGCGTATTAAGGATTGAACAATGATTGAAACAATCGCATTTTATCTTTTCAGCGCAGTGACCATTGTTATGTTCTGGATCACCGTGTCGAGCAAAAACGCCCTCTATTCGATGAGTGCGCTGGCGGCCGGAATGATCATGATCTCCGGTTTCTTTTTCCTTCTCGACGCCGATTTCCTCGGTGTGGTTCAGATCATCGTCTATACGGGCGCGGTCATGGCCCTCTACGCCTTCGGAATGATGTTCTTCGATACGACAAGGGAAGTGAAAGAGAACATTCGCGCACCGAAACTGGTCTTTCTGCTGAGCGGATTGACGGCACTGCTTCTGGTGATCGCGTTTGTCGCGCCCATCGCCGCCGATCATATCAAAGCCTTCTATCCGATGGTCGAAGGGGTCGAGAATCCCCAGGCCGTCGGTGTCGTGCTCTTCACCAAATACCTGGTTCCTTTCGAAGTGGCCGCGGTGATGCTCCTGGTCGCGATGATTGCCGGCATCATATTGGCCGGTAAAAAGATGGACGAGAGCCTGACCCTCAAGATCGAGGAAGAATTTCAAGAAAAGGGTGCCAAATGATTACACTGAGTCATTACCTGATATTGTCGGCGATACTGTTTTGTATCGGTCTGTACGGTGTCTACAGAAGAAAGAATCTTCTACTGCTTCTCTTTTCCACGGAGATTCTTCTGAATGCGGCCAATGTCGGATTTGCTGCCATCTCCAAGTTTTACGGTGACCTGACAGGCCAGATGTTCGCATTTTTCATCGTCGCGGTCGCCGCGAGTGAAGTTGCGGTCGGCCTTGGTCTTATGATTGTCTGGTATAAGCGTCGCGGCACGCTCGATATCGATACACTGCAGTCGATGCACGGATAAGGAACAGAGATGGAACATATGGAAACCTATTTGTATATCGCACTCTTCGCGCCGCTGGTTGGTTCGCTTTTTGCCTCGCTCTTCGCCGACAAGCCCAAGATGTTGGTGACGGGTATCGGCACTTCGACGCTTCTTTTTGTGTCGTGGGTGAGCTCGGTCGTCCTGTTGATGCACGTCTATCATGGTGATGTCGTCCATGTGAAGATGATGGACTGGATCCATGCCGGCGGGCTCTACATACCGTTCGGATTCGTCGTCGACCAGGTCTCCGCGACGATGATGTTCGTCGTGACGACAGTCTCCACCGTCGTCCATGTCTATTCGATCGGTTATATGGATCACGATCGGTCGTTCAACCGCTTCTTCGCCTGGCTTTCGGCCTTCGTCTTTTCGATGATGGTGTTGGTCATGAGCGACAACTTCGCCGGCCTTTTCATCGGTTGGGAAGGTGTGGGTCTGTGCTCATGGGCACTGATCGGTTTTTGGTATGAAAGAGAGAGCGCTTCATGGGCGGCGAACGAGGCGTTCATCATGAACAGAATCGCCGACCTCGGTATGTTGATCGGCATCTTCCTGGTCTACTGGAACTTCGGATCACTGCAATACGATGTGGTCTTCGCGCAGGTCGACGGAATGGACGCGACGATCCTGATGATGACCACAGCCTTCCTCTTTATCGGTGCGATGGGTAAATCGGCGCAGTTCCCACTCCATACATGGCTCGCCGACGCGATGGAAGGCCCGACTCCCGTTTCGGCCCTGATTCACGCCGCGACGATGGTCACCGCCGGTGTCTACCTCGTCATTCGTGCCAATCCGCTCTATTCGCTTGTTCCGGAAGTGAGTTATTTCGTCGCCTGCCTCGGCGCATTCGTCGCGATTTTCGCCGCTTCGATGGCGCTGGTCAACCGTGACCTCAAACGAATCATCGCCTATTCCACACTCTCTCAGCTGGGATACATGTTCGTCGCAGCCGGTCTGGGTGCCTACTGGGTGGCACTCTTCCACCTGATGACGCACGCCTTCTTCAAAGCGTTGCTCTTCCTCGGTGCGGGTAACGTCATGCATGCGATGGATGACGAGCTCGACATCTTCAAAATGGGCGGCCTTTCAAAGAAGATGAAGTGGACGATGATCATGATGACGTTGGCATCGTTGGCGCTGGCGGGTATCTATCCGTTCGCGGGATTCTTCTCGAAAGACAAGATTCTGGAAGTCGCTTTTGCGGGTGACCACTATATCCTCTGGGCCATTCTCTGGTTCACGGCCGGTCTGACCGCTTTTTACAGCTTCCGTCTCGTCATGCTCGTCTTTTTTGGCGAGGAGCGCTACAAAATTTTCGGATTCCATCCGCACGAAGCCTACCGCTACATGCTGTTTGCAATGTCGCCGTTGGCCATTCTGGCAGTGATCGCGGGATTCTTTGAACACGATTTCATCCATCTGGTCTCCTATGCGCTTCCGATCGAAGAGTACGAAGTGTCACATACGGTATTCTGGATTCTGGTTGTCATCACCCAGGGCATCGCCTTGGGCGGCATCGCGCTTGCTGTTTACAAATACAGCCATGGCGGTTTCAGCAAGAAGTGGGAAGAGACATTCATCTACAAACTGCTCTTCAATCAGTACTATATTCCGAAGATCTATGACGAATATATCTGTAAACCGTATGCGGAAATTTCCACGATCATGTGGAAAGATTTCGATCTCAAAATCGTCGATGCGACGGTCGACTTCATTGCGACCAGCATCTACAAGTCCGGTATGGCTTCCCGTGTTGTTCAGAGCGGTAACCTGTCGAACATGCTGCGTTGGATGGGAGTGGGTCTGCTCATTCTTCTGGTTGCAGCCATCTTGTACAGCCCCGTGCGTTAAGGAGTAGGTATGGATCACATTTTATCAGTTCTGGTTTTCTTTCCGGCGGTAGCCGGCTTGCTCGGTTTCGTCGTCTCGAAAGAGTCGATCAGGGCGTACGGGATCTCGGTGGCCGCCATCGAATTTTTTCTCTCGCTCTGGCTCTGGTTTTCGTTCGACGGAAGCTATCCGGGTATGCAGTTCGTCGAAGTATTACCCCTGATTCCGAGTTTCGGTATCAGTTACTATCTCGGCGTCGACGGTATCTCTCTGTTCATCGTCATACTTTCGACCTTCATCACGCTGATCGGTCTGATCGCCTTGAGTATCGAAAAAGATGTCAAAAACATGATCGTCTCTCTTCTTTTCCTCGAGATGACGATGGTCGGCGTCTTTGTCTCGCTCGATGCGATACTCTTCTATGTCTTCTGGGAACTCTCTCTGGTTCCGATGCTCTACATCATCGGCGCATGGGGTGGTGAACTGAGAGTATACGCCGCGATCAAGTTCTTCCTCTACACCTTCGCGGGATCGCTGATCATGCTCGTCGGTATGCTCGTCATGGCCTATCTCTACTATCAGGCGACCGGTGTATGGAGCTTTTCGATCACCGAATGGCATCGCCTCATTTTGCCGATGAACTATCAGATCTGGCTCTTCATCGCCTTCTTCATCGGCCTGGCGATCAAAGTACCGATGTTTCCGTTCCATACATGGCTTCCGTATGCGCACGGCCAGGCGCCGACGATCGGTTCTGTCATTCTGGCCGCCGTGTTGCTGAAGATGGGTACCTACGGCCTGGTACGTCTGCCTCTTCCGATGTTCCCGGACGCTTCGGTCTATATGATCTATCCGGTCGCGGTACTATCGCTGATCATGATCATTTATACGGCAATGGTCGCCTACGCCCAGAAAGATATGAAACAGGTCATCGCCTACAGTTCCGTTTCACACATGGGTGTGATCGTGCTCGGTACATTTGCGATGAATCCTGAGGGGATCACCGGTTCCGTCTTCTTCATGCTCAGCCACGGTATCGTCAGTGGTGCGCTCTTTATGCTCGTCGGCGTCATCTACGACCGCCGGCACACCAAACTGATGAGCGAGTTCGGCGGGCTGGCGAAAGCGATGCCGCGCTATGCCACGATCATGGGGATCATGGTGATGGCGTCCGTAGGCCTGCCGCTGACGATGAGTTTCGTCGGCGAATTTTTGAGCCTGGCCGGTTTCTATCAGATTTCGCATACGATGACGATCCTGGCCGGATCGAGTATCATCCTCGGTGCCGTCTATATGCTCAGTCTCTATAAAAAGTCGTTCTTCGGCGATGTGGTCCATGAAAAGAACAAAAAGCTCAAAGATCTCGACGGCAAAGAGAGTATGGCACTCTGGACATTGGTCCTCGTGACCGTATGGCTTGGTGTCTATCCCAAGCCGGTTCTCGAACCGATCAACACGAGTGTCGAATCGCTCGTATCGTTTATGCACAAAAAAGCGATGACCGATGAAGCCAAATCTGTGATTCGTCCGACGGTCATCAAAAGGGAGGCGGAATAATGTTAGAGCCAATTTCAGTCAGCATGGAATCGCTGAACCTCGGTACACTCGCTCCGATGCTCGTCGCCATCGTCGGCGCACTCGGTATTCTCGTCATCGATCTGATCAAAAAAGATCTCGACAAAACGCTCTACGTCATGCTGAGCGTCCTGATCCTTTTCGTCGATCTGGGCGCCGTTTTTGGGCAGAGACTCGGTGATCGCGGCTTTTTCGATGTGATGTTGATCGACGGACTGGCCATTCTCTCCCAGATCGTCATTCTCGCCGCTTCGATGCTCTTCATCCCGCTGGCGCTGACGTCACGACGTTTTCACGAGTACAGCTATCCCGAGTTTTTCGCCCTCTTTCTCTTTATGGTGGCGGGCTTCCAGTTCATGGTCGCCAGCGACAACCTGATCCTTATTTTCGTCGGCCTCGAAACGGCGAGTCTGGCGCTCTATACGCTGATCGCTCTGCACAACCGTGAGAGATCCTTCGAGGCGGCGATCAAATATTTCGTGATGGGTGCGCTCGCGGCGGGTTTTTATGTCATGGGTGCGATGGTCTTCTATGCCCTTACCGGCAGCGTGGAGCTCTACAAGATCGCCGAAATACTATCGGTCAGCGGTTTCGCGAATATGACGCTCGTACTCGTCGGCGTCTCTTTCATGATCGCGGCGATCGGTTTCAAACTTTCGATGGTGCCGTTCCATACGTGGACTCCCGATGTCTATGAAGGTGCGAGCGCGGCCTTGGCCGGATATATGTCGGTTGTGCCGAAAATCGCCGGATTCGTCGTGGCGATGCGCGTTTTCGAGCTTCTGATCCACAGCGACGTGGTATGGGTTAGGGATGTTCTCTATGTCGCGGTCGTTGTCACGATGACGCTGGCCAACATCATCGCGCTCGTACAGCGTGATGTCAAGCGTATGCTCGCGTTCAGTTCGATCTCCCATGCCGGATTTGTGATGGCTGCGATCATGATCGGTACGACGCAGGCCAACAGCGCACTCTTCCTCTACTGGATTCTCTTCCTCTTCACCAACCTGGGAGCCTTTGCAATGCTTTGGGTCTCCCGTCACAAAGCGGCGGTATGGGGTGACGGAAGATTCGACCATCCATATGAAAAATTCGCAGGTATGATCCACATTATGCCGGTCGGTGCCGTTGTGATGGCGCTCTTCATGCTTTCACTCGCCGGCGTACCGCCATTCTCCCTCTTTTGGGGAAAACTCTATATCATGAGTGCCGCCGTCAACAGCGACTATATCATCCTTGCGCTCATCATGGCGATCAACAGTGCCATTTCAGCCTACTACTATCTGAAACTGATCGTCTATATGTTCCTGAAGGATCCATCCGAAAGCGGTCGTACCGTCTACATGAAAAACGCCTCCAAGCCGCTTCAAACCATTATCGGATTTTCGGTCTTCCTGACTGTCTTTGCCGTCTTGGCGGTCGACCCGATGTGGGAGTTCATCTCCACCTATGTCCAGGCTAGCGGCTTCTGATCCGTTCGCCCCATTTCGGCCTCTTCCATTGGGGGAGAGGTTCGAAATCTTCTTCCCAGGAGTCTGATATTTTAAGAGCGTCCATACTCCTACTTCTGTTTTCACTCCATACTTTGCAAGCGCTCACGATCGACCTCAAACGTGGGATCGAAAAGAATCACGACTATGCCGTACTGCACATACGAAACGATCGACCTTTTTCATGCACGACCGACATATCCGAAACGGGTGAACCGGCACAATATACCTGCCGTTTTCCGCAGATGCCCGAAAGCAGACTCGTGCCCGTCAAAAGCGATTTTTTCGATCTCAGATTCATCGAAAAAGCCGATGGCAACAGCTCGTATCTGGTGCAGATCGTTCCGAAGAAGAAGAGCCTGATGCATCCGTTGCCTGTACCGATCTATGAAAACCCGGTCATAGGTGCCAAAGCACCCCGTTTTGCAAAACACTGGATCGTGCTGGGTTTTGAAAGGAGTGCGCCGTATCTGGGAAAAAAATCATATTTTCCGGAGCGACTCTCGTTTCCGCTCGATTTCAGTGACTATGCCATCCCCTCTGTCGGCGCCGTCGATATTAACGGCCGTCCCGTTTTCATGAAAGACAACCGCGACGTCGAGCGGTTCATCGCCGTCAAACGAGCGTTTGAAGCGGGCAAATATTCGAAAGCCTACGACCTGGCAACGGAAGCGTTCGAGCAATATCCCGATTCGATATTCGCATCCGATTTTCTTCGCTACCGAATCAAAGCGCTTGCCAAATTGGATATGAAAGAGCGTGCCGACGAGATCATCAAGATGGGTCGTCTCTTCATCAAACACTACACCTCCGACGAGTACATGCCTGAAGTGCTTTTGATACTCGCGAGGGTTTACAGCGCCACCGGATTTGTTAGCGACGCAAACTACTTCTTCGATCGTCTTATCAACGAGCACAAAGGGAGCCGATTCGCCAATCTCGGGTTGATCTACCTGGGTGATCAGCTCTTTATCAACGGTAAAGTAAAAGAGGCAACGAAACGATATCTGGAAGCCTATTACGCCGCGAAGGATATCGATGTGGCTTCGTTGGCGGCCTATAAACTCGCCATTCGGTATCTCGACCGCGGCAATACGAAAGAGGCGGTCAAATACCTACGAAAGATTTGGAACAAAAATCCCGACTTTCTTCTCAAAGACAAAGATGATGCCCATCGTATCGCCCAGCAACTGGCGGCACGAGGCGTGTACGATCTGGCGATCGAGATCGACAAGGCCCTGCTGAAACGGTTGCGCAAGATCGACGCGCTGTACGAGGAGGTGCTTTTTGAGATCGCGGAGTGGTACGACGAATGGAAAAAGGTCAAAGAGGCGATCGACTGGTACGAGCGGTATCTTGAAGAATTTGCCTATGGCAGCCACAGCGACAAGGCCAAGGAGAATCTCGATGCGCTCTTCGTGGTCAGCCACGACATGAATGCGACGGAAGCGTTGAAAAAGTACGAAAAATTGATGCGCGAATACAGCGGAAGCGAGATCGCCGACAAAGCGCTGGTCGCGAAAATGAAGGTACTCCTGGCTCAAAAAAGATACGAAGAGGTGCTGGCCGTCAAAGAGGCGGTCGAAGCGATGCGTTCATCCGACGCCAAAAACGACGCGAAAGCGATACTCAAAAAAGCGGCCCAGGCACTTTTTGTCGGTGCGGCCCAAAATGGAGAATGCCGGCGAGGCGTCGCTATGGTGGAGGAGTACGGCGTTGAACCGACATCCAAAGAGGAACCTTTCCTGTTCACGTGCTATATGAAGTATGCCAGATACGACAAAGCGCACGAGATCGCCCTCGGACATCTCACCGACGCTTCCACATCTTCACGGATCGAGTGGCTCTGCCGGGACACCCACGCTTTGGCTTTGATGAAGAAATATCAAGAGTCATTGAAGGCGGCACAGGACCTGCATGCACTAGCGAAAACGGCGGCTCAGCGACGATGCCCGACGCTTCTTTGGGATGAAGTGAAGGCGTACGACGCACTTGGGATGTATGCCAATGAGATGGCGCTGATTCACCGTATGGCCGATTTGTACAAAGATGATATGCGGCTGGCCGAAGTGTTGCGCATGGGCTACAATGCCGCCAAAAGAGAGGGCGATGATATGCAACGACTCTGGCTGCTCGAAAAGCTGATAGCGCTGCAGAACCGCCATGCCAGCCACCCCTATTCGCCATGGGTGGAGTTTGAAGCGATACGGCTGCTCAAAGAGAAAAAAGCGTATGAAAAAGCGTTGAAGATCGCTTCGTCGATGGAGAAACTGGGACTCAAAGGCGAGAACAAAGCGCGATGGCTCTACGAAAAAGGATTGCTCTTTGAACTGCTGGGCCAAAAAGAGGCGTCGAAAAAGAGTTTCGAGGCGTGCTCGAAAGTCGACGATGGCGGAGCGTGGCGAAAGCTCTGCAGCCAGGCCCTATCGATTCCCTAGAACCTTCTCGATCGCTTCCGCGATGCTCTCCTTTGATGCTTTGAGGTGGGGAGGAAATTGCGTGGCGTTGAAGGTGCTCTGTCGTTTGGCCAGCTGGCGCGTATGGATCGCGATGCGCTCTCTCATCTGCTTAAACGAAAGCCTGCCGTCGAAATAGTCGAGCACTTCGACGATGCCGATCGCTTTCATCGCATTGGGCTCGCGGCCGTAGCGTTTCTCCAGGCCGGCGACTTCGTCGACCAGCCCCATCTCCACCATCTTGCCGGTTCTCTTTTCGATTCTTTGCGCCAGCAGCGCGCGATCGATGCCGATTTCAAAAAGCTCGACATCGGGTACGACGGGAACGGGGGGATGTTCGGCGAAAAACCGGGTCGGCTTCATGCCGGTCTGCAAATGGATCTGCAAGCCCTTTTCGATGCGGTACCGGTCCGTCTGCGGTATGCGTGCCCCGTAGTGGGGATCGACAGATGAAAGATAGCGGTAGGCATCGGCGAGATTTTTCAGCATCGCCTGTACTTCATCACGCACCTCCTCGGTGATAGAGGGAATTTCCGATATCCCCTCCATCAACGCCTTGAGGTAGAAGCTCGTCCCGCCCACGATGAGAAGCGGCCGCTTCTCATGGGTTGCGAATCGCGCCGCCTCCCGATAGATGTCGATGAATGTGGCGACGCTGAAGGGCGTATCCGGTGCGATGACATCGATGCCGAAATGCGGCACACCCGCGCGTTCGGCAGGCATAGGCTTGGCCGATGCGATATCGATCTCTTTGTAGATGGCGAGTGAATCGAGCGAGAGGATGACGCCGTTGTGGCGCTTGGCAAGTTCGATGGAGAGTTCGGTCTTCCCCGAAGCGGTGGGGCCGAGTATCGCGACAGTTTTCATAAGGCGATTATATGATAAAATGCAGTTTAAAAAAAGGGATGCGGTGAAAGCGATCAAATGGTTCAGGGATTTCAATGAATTGATCATGTTCCAGCATACGGTCTTTTCGTTGCCCTTCATCTTTATTGCGATGATCGTCGCCGCCGACGGATGGTTCGGGTGGCGGCTGCTGTTGCTAGGAGCCCTGGCGGCGGTGAGCGCCCGTAACTTCGCGATGCTCGTCAACCGCTATCTCGACCGCGACATCGACGCGCTCAACCCCCGCACCAAAAACCGCCCGAGCGTCGACGGACGCTTCGCCCCGACGCAGATGCGCCTTCTGATCGCGCTCAACGCCATCATCTTCATCGCGACCGCCTATGCGATCAACGATCTGGCCTTCTGGCTCTCCTTCCCGATTCTGGCGATTCTGGGGGGCTACTCCTGGTTCAAGCGTTTTTCCGAGACGGCGCATCTGGTGCTCGGCCTTTCTTTGGGGCTGGCACCCGTCGCGGGCGCCGTGGCGGTTTCGGGGACCATTCCGATGTGGTCGCTGCTTCTGGCCGTGGGCGTGATGTTCTGGGTCGCGGGGTTCGATCTTCTCTATTCGCTGCAGGATATCGACTTTGACAAAGAGGCGGGACTCTACTCGATCCCGTCGCGGTACGGCAGCGAGTGCACGATGTTCCTCGCGCGCATCTTCCACGCCACGGCGGTACTTTTCTGGGCCTTTTTCACCGCCGAAGCGGGATTGGGGATTTTTGGATGGTTCGCCGTGCTGGGTGCGGCGGCGATGCTCACCTACGAACACCGCCTCGTCAGCCGTGACTTCACGAAGATCGACCGGGCTTTCTATACCGTCAACGGCTATCTGGGCTTCATCTATCTCTTTTTCATCATCCTCGACAGGAGTCTCTCGTGAGCGATTCGATCCGCCTCGTACCGGCCCCTCTGGAGATCGACTTTGCTCCTGCGGATTCGTCGTCCGATGCGTACGAGCGCGAGTATCAGCGCCTGAGCGAGACGGACGAAGACCCTATCGGGCAGTGGCTCAAGATCGCCAAGGCCAGAGGCGAGACGAAAGAGACCGATCCGGTGCTGCTGCATCTGATTGTCGAACTACACAGGAAAGTGGACCAGCTCACCCAGATCGTCAAAAACGAAGAGCCCGAACGCCTGGAGCTGCCGTATCGCGGAGAGATCGAAGCGATCGGCTTCGAACATTTCCGGCTCAAAACGCCGCAGTTGACGCCGAAGATGCGCTACTACGGACGCATCACGATGCCGTTGTTCCCCAAACGGGACGTGGGGGTGTGGTTCGAAGCCGTCGACGAGTGCTTGGCCCGAATCGATCGGATGCACGAAGGGGACGTCAAGGAGTGGAACAGTTACGTCACGGCCCGTGAACGGGTGATGATCCGTGAAATGAAAGGAAAGAGCTCATGAACGAAACGCTCCTGATGATCGCGGGTCTGGCCGTCGTCATACTCATTATCGTTCTTTACGTCGCCGCCAGAGACAAGGAGACTTCGAGAAAGCTGGCGATGATGGAGGCGGGGATCGATGGGCTCAATCAGGAGATTTTCAAACTCTCCAAAGCGGTCGATTCGCTGCGCAAGGAGATGGCCGGCGAACTGGCCGTCCTCGAAACGCAGAGGGATGAAGCCGCGCTTGCACAGATCGACGAAAGCCGCATCGACGAAAAGATCATGCCGTTAGCCAGAAAGATGGCGACGCTGCAGGAGCGGATCGATCGGATAGAGTCGGACATCTGCACCCGGGTGGAGCGCCTGGATGGGCAGGTTCGCAAAGTGACCTTCGCCACGGAACACGCCGCCCCCGACGAGCAGAAGATTCTGCAGCTGCACGCGCAGGGGCTCGACAGCGCCACGATCGCCAAACAGCTTCGGCTTGGCAAAGGTGAGGTGGAGCTGGTGCTGAAATTCTCCAAAATCCATGCTTGATCTCCATCCCGAGTGGCAAGAGGATATTGCCGCGGCGTACCACGCCCTTTCGTCGGAATACAGGGGCTATCTGCAAAAGGGCGGCTATATCCCCGCCCGGCCAAAGATATTCAACGCCTTCAAGACACTGCCCAAATCGAAGGTGCGGTATATCCTTTTCGGCCAGGATCCCTATCCTCGCGAAGCCTCGGCCACGGGGCACGCCTTCATCGACGGCGCGGTCGATTCGATCTTTTCGCCATCGGGGCTGAGCAAGCAGGTCAACCGCGCCACCAGCCTTCGAAACTTCGTCAAAATGGCGCTTCTGTCCGAAGGGCTTCTGATACCGGAGGATCTGTCGCAACAGGCGATCGCCGCCATCGATAAGCGCGGTTTGATCGATTCGATGAGAGAGTTGCGTGAAAATTTCGAAAGGAACGGCGTTTTGCTGCTCAATGCCGCCCTGATCTTTGAAGATAAAAAAGCCTCCACGCGCCACGCCAGAGAGTGGCGCCCCTTCATACGGACGCTCCTCACGCGCCTCGATTCGGATACGGGGCTCATCCTCTTTGGCAATTTCGCCAAAACGATCACGAATATCCCGGAAGCGGGCAGGTTCGCCCACCACAGCATGGAGCACCCCTACAACCACACCTTCATCACCAGTGAAAAGGCCCACCAACTCTTCGGCCCCATGCATCTTTTGCGAAAAAATTGAGATAATTTAGGCGAAAACCCTTGAAATCGAAAAAATTTTGGTGTATAATTCCCGTCCACAAAGAAAAGATGCGCTCGTAGCTCAGCTGGATAGAGCACTGGTTTGCGGTACCAGCGGTCACACGTTCGAATCGTGTCGAGCGCGCCATCTTCCACTTCCCATAAAAACTATATTTCAGAACACTTTTATTTATGAATCTATGAACAGACTATTGAACAATCAGCTTTTCTTTCTACTCGTAATGGCATAGCCGTAGCCTGCTCCACCCAATAAAAACCCGCTCCAAAACAGAAGTGACGGGAAATCTCCGGGCATTTTTCCTTCGGCGACCGGAATGCCGGGAATCAGGAACGATACGACGATAATGCAAGCGGCGGCGATAAGCAGGAGCATGGTAGAAAGGGTGAAGCGAAGATAGACTCTATGGTCGTTGAGGTACAAGATCGCCGTTGAAAAGAGTATCAGCCCGAAAGAGACAAGGATCGGTGCCCAGACGGGTCCGGCCCAGGGCAGTGGGATGAGAAAGAGGATGTCCCATGTCAAGAGGGTGGCGGGCCAATCGAGGAGCGCTTTGAGAAAGACGTAATAGAAGATGTCCCAGACGCCAAAAAGGATGAAGAAGGCGGCGACCCTCGATTGCATTCTCGAATAGACGAGAGATGCGGTGGACCACAGCAGAATGAGAGTGGCGGCTTCTCGGATGATTTCGGTCGTGAGGATGGAAGGGGCGATGGGTGCGAGTGGGAAGGCAAAGCCTTCGGGGTAGTAGAGTGCCCTGAGATAGACGACGACGGCGCTTTCGATATATCCGAAAGCGATGCCCCAAACAAAGAGCCAGGCGAGCCGTCCGAAAAAATTCATGCGTTACGCCGTCTTTTCCTTCTCCGCTTCGGCGATGAGGACCCCTTCGATCAGTTTGTCGATATCGCCGTCGAGGATGGCGTCGACATTGCTGAAAGCCTGGCCGCTGCGGGTATCTTTGACCTGCTGGTAGGGGGCCAGGACATAGGATCGGATCTGGTGTCCCCATCCGATGTCGCTCTTTTCGATGCCATCGGCTTCGGCTTTCTTCTTCTCGAGCTCGAGCTCATAGAGGCGGCTTTTGAGCATCTTCATCGCGGTCGCCTTGTTTTTGTGCTGTGAACGATCGTTCTGGCACTGGACCACGACGCCGGTGGGGATGTGGGTGATGCGGATGGCACTTTCGGTCTTGTTGACGTGCTGCCCACCCGCACCGGAGGCGCGATAGGTGTCGATGCGCAGATCTTTGTCCTCGATGTCGATGTCGATATCCTCGTCGATCTCCGGGGAGACCATCACCGACGCGAAAGAGGTGTGGCGCCGGGCGTTGGAGTCGTAGGGGCTGATGCGTACGAGGCGATGGATACCGTTTTCGACCTTCAGGTGGTCGTAGGCGTTTTCACCCTTGATGAGAAAACTGACATCCTTGATGCCCGCCTCTTCGCCGGGCTGGTAGTCGAGCGTTTCGACTTTAAAGCCATGGCGTTCGGCCCATCGCAGATACATACGGTAGAGAATGCTAGCCCAGTCCTGGCTCTCGGTGCCGCCCGCACCCGGGTGGATTGAGACGATCGCATTGTTGGCGTCGTGCGGGCCGCTGAGCATCACCTCGATTTCGACCTTGTTGACGCGATCTTCGATCTCGGGGGCTTCGGAAAAGAGCTGTTCGAGCGTCTCTTCATCCTTCTCTTCGGTCGCCATTTCGAAAATATCCATCGCATCCTGCACGGCGCTTCGCGCCTCTTCGTAGCGTTTGAGAAGCCTCTCCAGGCGGTTTTTCTCTTTCTGGATCTCGCCGGCTCTCTTGGCGTCGCTCCAGAAATCCTCCTCCATCTCCATCTTGGAGATCTCATCGAGACGCTTCTTTATCTCGTCGGGTTTGATGATGTTTTTGATGTTTTCGACTTTGGTCTGGAGCTTTTTCATCAATTCTGAAAATTCGTAACTGTCCACGCTTGGTTCCTTTGCTATAATGCATATTATAATAAATGAATAACCGATGTTACGCAAAATGCGTAACATCATCTCGAAATCTAAGATTTCGAAGCTTTGGAGGGGCGCGGGGGGTGCTCAGCCCCCGCCAAAGCATGGGCTTTGCTCATGCTTTGCGTAACATCAGTGAATAAATTTGTATGCAATTATACCCAAAAGGCAGGTTGTGAAAATCATACGTGACGCCAAGAGTTTGAAATCCGAACGGGCGGCGATGGAGGGTTCGGTGGGCTTCGTTCCCACGATGGGGGCGCTCCATCAGGGCCATCTTTCGCTGATCCGCAAAGCCAGAGAAGAAAACGACCACCTGATTGTCTCGATCTTCGTCAACCCCACCCAGTTTCTACCCGGTGAGGATCTCGACAAATATCCGAGGCGCGAAGAGGCGGATAGAAAAATCTGCGAATTGGCGGGCGTGGATACGCTCTTCATGCCCGAGATCGGAGAGCTTTACCACGATGACGAAGTGAAGCTCAAGGCACCGTCTTACCTTGGATACATTCTCGAAGGCCACCGACGACCGGGCCACTTCGACGGAGTCGTACAGGTGGTGATGAAGCTTTTTGGACTGGTGCAACCCACACGCGCCTATTTCGGAAAGAAAGATGCCCAGCAACTGCGTATTTTGCAGAAGATGCAGGAAGATTTCTTTCTACCGCTGACGATCGTGCCGGTCGATACGGTGCGGGAGGAGGACGGGCTGGCGCTCAGCAGCCGCAACGTCTATCTCTCGCCAGACGAACGCCGCCGCGCGCTTTCGATCTCCAGAGCCCTCAAGCGCGCCTCGAAGATGGTGATGGCCGGTGAGAGATCGGCAAAGAGGATCAAAGAGACAATGATGGAGACGATGGATGAGATCGATGTCGAATATGTCGAAATCGTCGATCGCAACTTCAGGCCGCTGGAGGAGATAAAACTTCAAAAGAGTATCGTTTTGGTGGCCGCGAAGGTAGGGGAAACCCGTCTGATCGACAACCTCTGGCTCTAAGTTTCACTCTCTTTTGGCGAGCGGCTCTTTGGGTCCGAGGGTCGGGTCGGGAACGAGGTCGCCCTGTTCGACCATCAGATCGACGATCTTCTTGAAGATGGGAACGGCCGACTGTGCGGCGAAATAGGCGTAGGGTTTTTTCGCCTCACGCACCAGTACCCCGATCGTGTAGTGGTGGCTTTTGTCGTTGGCGAATCCGATGAACGAGCTGTTGTATCGCTTGGCGTAGCCCCCTTCGCGTGATGCGATGTGGGCGGTTCCCGTCTTTCCTCCAACCTGTATGCCCGGTGTTCTGGCTTTCGTGCCGGTACCTTTGAGAACCACCTTCTCCAGAATTTTCTGCATCGTAACCGCCGTCGCCGGCGGCAGCACCTGTATCGGCGGCGAATCGGACGAGACGGGGTAGTGGCGCCCCGTCGGATCGACGATGTCGTGTACGATTTTGGGCTCCACCAGCCGGCCGCGGTTGTTGAAGACGTTGTAGGCTCTCATCAGCTGCATCAGCGTCACCCGTATCCCATAGCCATATCCCACCGTCGCCTTGTAGATTTCACTCTCCATCTGGGTGACATGGGGCATGATACCGGTATGCTCGTAAGGCAGGTCGATACCGGTTTTGCTTAGAAATCCGAAATCCTTGAGCCCTTCGACGAAATCGACGGCATCGAGTCGCTGCGCCAGCTGGGCCATGCCGATATTGGAGGAGTAAACGATCACATTTTCGGCGCTCATCCATGCCTCTCTGTGCTCGTCGGTGATCACTTTGCGCCCCAGTTTGAAGCGGCCGTTGTAGGTGCGCACGATCTCGAGTGGATTGACTTTATGCGCTCTGAGCAGTAGCGAAAAGGTGATCGGTTTCATGACCGAACCAGGCGCGTAGGTATATTCGACGGCCGCGACATTGAGGGAGGGGTAGTCTTTGCGCCTGATGTGGGCGGGGTCGTAGCGGTTCGAGGTGGCCAGGGCCAGGATTTTGCCGGTTTCGGCCTCCATGATGCAGGCGATCGCCTCTTTGGCGTCGAGTTCCTCTTTGGTGCGGTCCAGAAGCGCTTCGAGAGACTTTTGCAGGCCGACGGGAATGTTGAGGTAGAGCGTCATGCCGTCGATGGCGGGGCGCACGAAACTCTCGCCGTTGAGGATAATCGTGTTCCCGATGTCGCGCTCTCCCTTGACGAGCCCGTTTTGAATCGGGCGCAGCGACTCTTCGTAATACTTTTCGAGCCCCTTGACGCCCACGGGCCTCGTGAATCCATCCTCCTCGCGTTTGCGCATATACCCCATGACGGGGGTGAGAAGATCGTGGTAGGCGAAGATGCGCGACTCCCCGCTTTCGGTAAGGCTCAAGCCGTATTTGATGATCCGTCCGTCACTCGTTTTGTAGGGGATGAAGATATCGAGCAGCCGCAGTTTTCTCGCCAGGGACTTGAGGTATTTGGCGCGGTTGGCATCGATGTCGTAGGAGAGGACGACGTTTCCTTTTTTACGCAGCCTCTTTTCGACGGCTTTGGGATCGATTCCGCTGTAGATGCTGAAGAGTTTGACGAAGAGCTCTTTTTTATCCGGATCGATGTTGCGGGTGTTGACCATGGCCTTGTAGAGTTTCTGGCTGAACGAGAGTTTGAATCCCTCCTGGCTGACGATACCGCCGCGTATGGCGCGGTTGGTTTCGCTGATGACGAGCGTGGGGATCTTTCTGGGGGCCACGGCTGTGTGGACGATCGATGCGATGAAAAGAAGTGCCAATACTACGAACAGAAGAAGAATGAAGAGCAGTTTCCCCTTCGTCTTGAGAATATCTTTGTCGCTGGAAGGGGAGGGAAGGGGTGACACGGCAGTCCTGGATATGGGGTTGGTTAGATCTGGGTTCTTAAAATCTCTTTGTAGGCGCTGATCGCCTTGTTGCGTACCTCGAGCATCAGCTTCATGCTCATTTCGGCTTTGTCGATGGCCAGTGCCGCTTGATGCAGATCTTTCACCTGGCCTGTGGCCATGTCGTTCATCGCCTTTTCGCCCGCTTTTTGCATATCGTTGACTTCATCGAGCGAGGCTTTGAGGACGTCGCCGAAATTGCCGCTTTCATTTTCGTTGGCGGATGTTTTGTTCTTTCCCTGCAGCAGCTCGCTGGTCGAGAGTTTGCCGACTCCCTGGATATCGTTTGCCATCTGCACTCCTTACGCTCTTAAAATATCGATGGCGCTCGTCGCCATCGCCTTGACGCTCTGAAAGGCCGCGACATTGGCCTGATAGGCGCGCGTCGCCTCGATCAGGTCGGCCATCTCCACCACCGGATTGATGTTGGGGTAGGCCACATACCCTTCGGCGTTCGCATCGGGATGGGAGGGGTCGTATTTCATGCGCGGTTCGCTGTCGTCGCGCACCACTTTGTCGACCATCACGCCCATGATCGGCGGACGCGCCTCCACCCCTTCGTCTCCCTCTTCCAACGGATCGGCATAGGGGAGAAAATCGGAATCTTCTTCAATTTTACTATTTAAAACTTTATCGAAATTGAAAGCCTTGAAGACCACTTCGCGACGGCGATAGGGGCCGCCTTCGTCGGTGCGGGTCGTGTTGGCATTGGCGATGTTGGCACTGATGAGGTTGACCCTGAATCGCTGGGCCGAGAGGCCGTAGCCGTTGATATCGAAACTGCTCAGAAAACTCATACCTTCTCCTTACACTCTGATGGTATGAAAAACATGAGCAAGCCCATGTTTTGGCGGGGAGTGACCGTCCCCTGCACCCCCCTAAAGCTTTGAAATCTTAGATTTCGAGAGATGTTACGCATTTTGTGTAACATCAGTTACACTTTCGCCGAGGCGTCGATGACGCTTCGAAAGAGGGCGCCCTCTTTTTTCAGTGCCGAAACCAGGGCGTTGTACATTACCGTGTTTTTGGCCATCTCCGTCGTCTCGACGTCCAGATCGACGCTGTTGCCGTCGTTACGCGCCATATGGCCGTCTCTGAAGAAAATTTCGGCATGGGTCCGTTCATCGTCTCCGCCGCCCCGCAGATGGCGCGCATCCGTCGCCGCCATCGCCAGCTCTTTCGTTCTGCTTCCCTCCAGTTGGCGGCGTTCCTGCCGAAGCGCCGTTTCGAAATCGATATCGCGCGGTCGGTAGTAGGGGGTGTCGACATTGGCGATGTTGGCGCTGATGAGATCCTGGCGCAGGGCGCGGTAGTCGAGCGCTTTGGACATCATCGCATAGGCCGGTGAAATCTGCATTCCGAATCCTTTGGTTGAACTGCCTGAGAGCAAGCAAAAAACGTTCCCTTTGAAACCGATAGTTAGTAAGCAGGAAGATCGATTTTAGGCGTCGGGGTGGATGACGACGGTTTCGCCGTCTGAAAGTTTCGCACGGTCGAGCCATCCGAGCCGGTTGGCGCGTATCAGGCCGATGAGATCCTCCACATAGGCCCCTTTGCGTTCGGAGTAGTGCTCCAGGGCGGGTGCGAGCATGATGCCCGAAAGCGCAAACCCCCCGTTTCTAAGCTCTTCGCGCATCAAACGGAAGAGACGGTAGGCCGGATGGGTGTTGATATTGAGAATATAGGCGCGAATCGAATCCAGCGGTGTTTTGAAGGTGGCCAGTCCGTAGTTGCCGAGTTCTTGCCGCTGCTCTTTGGGCTTGAGGGCGGTATCGCTGAAACTCCACTGCCCAAAAAGCGCATTGCCCTCGATGGCGAAGCGCGATGTGCCCCATCCGCTCTCGATGGCGCCCTGGGCCACGATCAGCGATGCCGGGACGATATCGACGCGGCGTTTGAGCGTTTGAAACATCGAAGGCATGAGCAGATCGTTGGAGTGTTTGATCACTTTGTATTTCAGCGCCAGTTGCCGGAGCCATTCGGCCTCACGGCGAGAGATCGGGCCCACTTTGACCCTTTTGACGATGTCGAGCATCCGTCGGCGTTCATTGGCGACCTCTTCGTTGGCCATCAGCGCTTCCGAGGCCAAAAGCCTCAAGAATATACTCTTTTTGAGGCCCACGGGCAGGGCGTCGGCTTCGTGGCCCCATCGACGGGAGATTCGGGTGATGACCACACGGGGCACCTTCCGCATTCCCTTTTTGAAAGCTTCGTCGGTGTAGCCCAGGCTATCGAGAATCTGCATCGTCTCCCGGTAGGTTCGGACCGTATGGTAGCGCTCCTGCGGCATGACGGTGATATGTGCAGGCTTTTGTGTCTCACATCCGGTCATGAAGAGAAGCAAGAGAGTGAAGATGCCCACGATTTGGACCATATATAAACCTTTATCCTTTAAACAGTTGGATTAGCATATAATATCAAATATTGCTTGCCAGTTATAAAAGAACCAAAGAATGATAAAAAGACATTATATATGATTGATCGCCCTCTCTTCCTTGCCGCTACGGTTCTCATCGTCATCGGTATCGTATTCAGCTATTCGCTCTCGGCCTACACGGTTCTGCTGTTCGATACCAAGCCGTGGCACTTTTTTATCAGGCAGTTTGTGGCGGGGATCGTCGGCATTGTTTTGATGTGGACGATCGCGCGCCAGGATCCCGCCAAAATCGCCCACCCACTCGGATTGACCGTTTTCGCCCTTTCCGTGCTGATGATGATCGCCCTTCCTTTCCTACCCGAACAGTTCGCCAAAGAGGTGGGCGGCGCGAAACGGTGGCTCAAAATCGGCCCCCTTTCGCTTGCACCTGTCGAATTTTTCAAAGTCGGTTTCGTCTATTTCCTGGCGTGGAGCCTCTCGCGACGGGTGATGCCCAAGCATCTGCAGCGGGGTCTGGAAAAGAAACGATACACGCTCAAAGAGGAGTTGATGATCGTTCTGCCCTATCTGATCGTCTTTCTCGCCTTCATGTTCATTATCGCCATTTTCCAGAACGATCTCGGCCAGGTGATTGTCCTGGCGGCGACGATGCTCTTTCTGATCACCTTCGCCGGAAGCAGCATCCGCTTTTTCGGGATGACTCTGTTGGTGGGTATTGGGCTCGTGGCCATTTTCGTATTCACATCGCCCCACCGAATCGAACGTTTCAAGGGGTGGTGGTACATGATGCAAAACGCCATCGCCAAACTCTTCCCGCAATGGGCGGCGTCGGTGCCGAAGGTGAACCTTGCCGAAGAGCCCTATCAGGTGAGCAACTCC
>JAUUDL010000144.1 GCA_030826715.1 Hydrogenimonas sp.
GAACCAAGATATTCAGGATACGACACTGGTAGGTGCATGGGTTGGTCGTGGTAACGGCACATCTGCGACTCCAACAATAGCAAGCCCTGGTTCAGCTGTAGCTCCGATTGCATCATATGCTGGTGTTGTTAACAATGCGCAAAATGGTAACGATCCTTTCGGAACCTATGGGACTGATGGCGCTTATACAGTCGGTGTTGTTACGACAGCTATTCCGATGACTACGGCTCAAGCTTGGTATTATGATGTAGTCCAAGTTGCACAGGCATTCTGGCTGCAAGCCGATATTGCGCTCGAAGACAACCTCAAAGGTTTGACAATCGGAGCACAATATGCAGGTTTGATGTATGATGACGAAACATACCCGAATGAAGAAGATGGTTCAATTTGGGCTGTCAAACTCGGTTACGCGATGGATAACGGTCTGAGCCTTTCAGCTGCCTACTCGTCTACCGACGAAGACAACGGTGCGGGTACAAACACGGCGACTGGAACAGGCAGTTCTAAAATCTATACCGAAGCGTGGTGGAACTATGGCTATGTCACTGCAAAAGATACTTCTGCATGGAACATCACAGCGGCATACAACATGGAAGATGTTGCCGATTTCGCTGCTTATTACACAAGTTCATCAAACGACACAACAAACGTTGATATGAACGAGTTTACATTGACTGCCGGTAAATCTTTCGGCAACCTGAATACGACACTCGCATATATCTACACAAATGCGGATGATCAAAACAACGGTGACAGCTACAACACTGTTCAAGTCTACCTGACTTACAACTTCTAATCTCAGCATTAGAAAACTTTCTATCAGCCGGTCCCGCTTTGTGCGGGCCGGCTTTTTTTATGCCGAAATTTCTCCCTTTTTGCTACAATATACGCCATGCAACCATTTCACGACAAGGATTTTCATGCATAAAAAATTATCTCTGACGCTTATCGCCGCCGTGCTGGCCTTCGGATCGGAGTTCGTGACGCTCGAAAACGGCAAGACGGTCATTTTGAAGAGTGACGGAACGTGGGAGCCTGTGACGCTGATCAAAAAAGACGGCAAGATGATCGCGCTCAAAAAAGACGGTACGTGGGAAGAGGTGCCCGAAAAGAATGTGGTGGCCGAAACGGTCGTCAATAAAAAGAGTGAGGCGGCCTACAAGGCCAAAACCTCCAAGCTCGCCAAAGCCCTGATCGGCCGCTGGGAGAGCCCCGACGGATCGCTCGTCTACGAATTCTCCGATAACGGCAAGCTTCGCGTCAAAGCGAAGAACAAATGGAGGACCACCACCTACAAAATCGACGACGTGAATGAAGAAAAACGCAACGTCGTCGTCAATGTCGGTGAAGAGGGGAACATCGGTTTCATCTCCTTCGGCGGTGAGCAGTGGATTTTGCATATCGACGAAGATGGCCAGACGATCCACAACGAAAGCCTCAAACTGCGCGCCCTCAAGGATGTGGTGCTCCATCGACGCTGATGGCACTCCTTTTTCGTAAACTTCTTTATATAGGCGGGATGTTGCTGCTCATCTCGCTGATCTCCTTTGTCGCCATCCACGCCGCCCCCAACAGTTTCTTCGCCGCGGGCGAGCTCAACCCCAACATCACCAAAGAGTCGATCGAGCATCTCAAAGCGGTCTATGGCCTCGACAAGCCTCTTTGGGAGCAGTATCTTCGATGGGTCTGGGCGATGGCGCATCTGGATTTCGACCTTTCGTTTGCAAGCGGCAAAGGGGTGATCGACGAGATTACGGCGCGCATTCCCATCACGCTGACGATGAATCTGATCTCGATGGCGCTGGTCTTTTTTCTCGCTTTGCGGCTGGGGATGCGCGCGGCTTTGAAGCATGACAGGTTCGAAGACAGAGCCGTGAAGCAGCTCTCGCTACTCAGCTTTGCGATGCCCTCGTTCTATCTGGCGCTGCTTCTGATTCTCTTCTTTTCGCTCAAACTCGGCTGGTTTCCCATCAGCGGCCTGCAGAGTATCGAGCCCAAAGAGGGCTTGCTCAGGTGGATCGACTACGCCTGGCACCTGGCGATACCGATCTTTGTGATGGTCTTTGGAGGCATAGGGGGGCTGGCGATGTATGTACGCTCGCTCACACTCGAGATTCTTAAAAGCGACTATATCTTCTTCGCGAAGGCTCGTGGTATCGACGACACGACGATACGACGACACTTCATCGTGCCCAATCTGATGCCCTCGATCGTCACGATCCTGGGGCTTTCGCTGCCGGGCCTCATCGGCGGCAGTGTCATCATCGAATCGATCTTTTCGATCAACGGCATGGGGCTGCTCTTCTACCAGTCGGCACTCAGCCGCGACTACCCGGTTATCATGGGCATATTGATCATCACGGCCTTTCTGACACTGCTGGGCAACGTCCTGGCCGACCTCGTACTACTGAAACTCAACCCGTACGCGAAGAGTTGAGTACCATATGGGGACAAAAAGGCATCACTCTCCGAAAAGCGCCTTGAGGGCGTCGGGATTGACGCTTTTTTCGGTCTCTTTTTCGCCCTCTTCGGTGGTGCAGGTGGCGGTGGATGGGATCTCCTGCAGTTCGATCTGATAACCCGTGAGCATCGAGGCGAGGCGGATGTTGATGCCGCTTTTGCCGATCGCTTTGGACTTCTGGTCGCTCGGCAGCGTGACGATCGCCTTGTCATCCTCGATCTTGACACTGCTGATGATGGCGGGGCTCATGCTGCGCGCCACGAATATCTCGGGAATCGGTGAGTATTCGATGCAGTCGATGTTCTCGCCGTGAAGTTCGTTGCTGACGGCGTTGATGCGCACGCCGCGCACACCGACGGTTGCACCCACCGGATCGACACGGGGGCTTGTGGCGGTGAGGGCCACTTTGGCGCGTTCGCCGGGTATTCGCGCCGATTTTTCGATGACGACGAGGCCGTCGGCGATTTCTGGCACCTCCTGACGAAGCAGCTCTTCGAGGAATTTGGGCATCGTGCGCGAAATCTCCAGATGGATGCCGAACTTCTTGTCGATGCCGACATATCGCAAAATCCCTTTGACCGTCTCGCCGACACGGAAAGATTCGCCTTTGATCCGGTTGCGCTTGGGCAAAACCGCGCGAACCTCTTCGATCTCGATATAGGTATTCTGCTCGTTGTCGACGCGGGTGACCGGGCCGCTGACGATCGTGCCGATCATCGCCTTGTATTTGTTGAACATCTGCTCTTCGACAAAGCGCTGGATATGGTACTCGATCTCTCTGAACAGCGATGCCGCGGCGCTTCGGCCGTAATCTTCGAGTTTGATTTCGCTGGTCAGCTCATCGCCGACGACGACATCGGGATCGATCTGCTTGGCCTCTTCGAGCGAAATATACTTTTCGGGTTCGTCGACCAGACTCGGATCGCCAGTCGGGACGACGGTGATCTTTTGAAAGAGGCGGTAGCTACGGCTCTTTTCGTCGATTTCGACTTCGTAGTCGCACTCTTCGCAGATGACCCTTTTGGCCGTCTGGATCACCGCCGTCTTGAATGCCTCTTTGGCCGATTCGGGCGGCAGACCTTTTTCGTGTGCAATAGAGTCGATGATATCAATGATTTTTTCCATCCGTGAACATTTCCTTTTAATATTTTTTGATTGTTTTGATGCAGGGGTGTATGCAGTGTCGTTTTTAGAATATGCATTATACTGAAAGCAATCTTTATCATTTATAAAATCTTTACCATTGTTTTGTTATACTGTATCAATATTTTACATTTTACGCACAAAACTCAGAGGAAAAGATATGGAACTGAAAGCGGCACGCACCGAACTCAACGCAAAACCCA
>JAUUDL010000020.1 GCA_030826715.1 Hydrogenimonas sp.
GCGGAATTTGCGACGCCGCACTCTTGTGAGGAGATTTGAAGAGCGATTTGAGGCGGCTTCCCGGCAGAAAGTCGGCCGTGACCTTCCCCTGGTTCCAGTACAACGAGGCGTTGAGCACGGCCGGTCCGCTGATCCCCTTGTGGGCAAAGAGCATGTCGCCCGCCACTCTCCGCCTGCCGATACGCATCTGCACCGGCATCGAGAGGCCCGAAAGCGTCGTCATCCACGACTGCGGCGGCTGTAGCGTCAGCCCCGCGAGTGCGGGTCTTGTCGGCACCACCGTATGGCCGAAATGTTCGGCGATCTGCAGGCCGATCCCCGAGGCGCCGACGCTTCTGTAGCTGAGCCCGCCGCTGGCGACGAGAAGCCTTTTGGCATGCATTGGGCCGCGCGAGCTCTCCACGACAAAGAGGCCATCTTCCTTTCTTACACCCGTCACTTCGGTTTCGTAGAGATATTCGTTTCCGGCGAAATCCCTTCCGCTTCCGGCTCGAGAGAGTGCATCGATCAGCTCCCTGGCGCTGTTGGGGCAGAAGTACTGGTTCTCTTTCCGAATGACCGGATCGAGGCCATAACGGTGCAGAAACGCCAAAAGATCGCGATTGTCGAAGGTGGAAAAAACGGTTGCTATGAAGTTCCTGTCACCAAGATATCGGGATGGGGAGAGATCGGTATTGGTGATATTGCAGCGGCCGCCGCCGGAGATGGCGATTTTGGCACCCGGCCCGGGGTTGTGTTCCAATATGGCGACACGTTTTCGTTTCAGGTGCGCCGCGGCCATCAGTCCGGCCGCACCCGCACCGAGCACGACGACGTCGTAGATTGGCTTGGGCAATGGTGCTTAGCGGCGCTGGCTTCGGCCGCGGTTCTGGCCGCCGCTTCGGCGGTTTCGGCCGCCCTTTTTCTTCGGCTTCGCGCTCACACCGCTCATCTCCATCAGACGCTCGGCTTCCTCTTTGCTCAGGCCGATGCCTGCGCCCTGGGGTGCGAGCACCCCTTTTTCGAGAATCATCGAAATGAGTTTGTAAGCGACCTTCTGCGGCGCCATATCGTTTTCGAGCGCTTCGTAGATCTTGACCGCCGCCTGGTCGATATCCTGCTCCCGTACTGCATCGAGAAAGAGATCGGTCATATCTTCGGCCGGATTGGCGTTTTCGTCGACGAAGCCGTACTCCATCTTCGCCCCCACTTTCTGGCGGATACGCTCGAGCTCTTTGAACTCCAGCGGCGTCACCAGCGTGATCGCCGTCCCTTTCTTGCCCGCGCGACCGGTGCGGCCGATGCGGTGGACGTAGCTTTCGGGATCGAAAGGGATGTGGTAGTTGAAGACGTGGCTCACATTTTCGATATTGAGCCCGCGCGCCGCGACGTCGGTGGCGACGAGGATCGTGACGTCACGCCCTCTGAAGCCTTTGATCACCTCCATCCGTTCGCGCATCTCCATATCCCCGTGCAGACCGCGCGCGTTGATACCCTGCGCCTGCAAAAGCTCGGCCACTCGGTCGACTTCGCGCTTCATTCGGCAAAAGACGATCGCCTTTTCGGGCTGCTCCTTGTCCAGCAGCCGGACGATCGCTTCGTCACGGTCTTTCTCTTCGATGACGTAGTAGAGTTGGCGGATATCCTTGTTGGTCGTCTCTTTCTTGGTGACGGAGACGAATTTGGGCTCGTGCAGAATGTGGCGCGCGAGATCTTTGATCGGTTCGGGCATCGTCGCCGAAAAAAGAAGTGTCTGACGCTGTTGGGGCAGATAGCTGAAAATCTCCTTGATGTCGTCGAGAAAGCCCATGTCGAGCATTTCGTCCGCTTCGTCGAGCACGACGATGGAGGGGTTGAAATCTTCGAGTCGGCCCGAGCTGAGCAGGTCCAGAAGACGTCCGGGCGTGGCTACGACCACCTGCGCCCCGCGCCCGATCAGATCGAGCTGGCGGCGATAACTCTGCCCCCCGTAGACACTGACAGTGCGGATACCCGCGAAGCGCCCGAGGCTGAAAAGCTCGTCGCTCACCTGTGTCGCCAATTCGCGCGTAGGCGTGATGACCAGAAGCTCGACGCCGTTGCGCCATTCGATGTTGTTGAGCGCCGGCAGACCGAAGGCCGCCGTCTTGCCCGTTCCGGTATGCGCCTGGCCGACGACGTCGTGACCTTCGAGGATCAGCGGAATGACCTGCTCCTGGATCGGGCTGGGCACTTTGAAGCCCATGCGGTCGATCGCTCGCATGATCGGCTGTTTGAACCCGAAATCGGCGAATGTCACCGTCGGCTTCGTCGCACGCTCTTCGGTCGTTGTTTCGTTGTCTTGAATGGTTTGCTGTTCTTGTTCCATGGTAGTGAATCTCTTTGTGGTGAATTGTAGCTTCGATCCGGACCGATTTGTATGCAAAATTTTTCCATGACAGACCTGTAGCACATGGAAAATTTCACGATCATCGGCGGAGTGAAGTCTATTTACCGACGGCACGCACATACTCCTATGGCTCCCAAGCCAAGTGCCTTCGGTGTCCATCCGGCAAACATACTCTTTTTTGCAGAATATATTTCGCAGTCGACGGGAAAAACTGAACCGACTCTTTTCTCTCGCTCATATCGAACGAGATCGCTTCGGTCCAGGTGTCAGGATGCGCGTATTATAGCATAAAGAAAGAGCTTTCTTTGCGGCATTTCCGAATCCGCATCCGTTTCAAAAATAAACAAATATTCATACGTTTATTAATTCAAAAGCAACATTTCACTATGATAAATACTTCAAAATTGTATTTCAAAACGCACCCAAAAGGCATAGTTCATGACCAACATCATCCTGTGCGGCGGCAGCGGCACGCGTCTTTGGCCCATCAGCCGCACCTTGATGCCCAAACAGTTCGTCAAAATGTTCAACGAAAAATCGCTTTTTCAACTCACCGTTGAACGCAACAGTCGTGTCTGCGACGCGCAGTTCATCGTTTCGAACGCCGAGCAGTACTTCCTCGCCCTCGATCAGCTCGAAGAGCTTCACGCTTCGCACAACCGATTTCTGCTCGAACCCGTGGGTCGCAATACGGCGCCGGCCATCGCACTGGCTTGCCTCAACATCGATCCTGAGGAGATTGTATTGGTCACTCCGTCGGACCATCTAGTGAAGAAGGAAGAGGCCTATGTCAAAGCGCTCGAAGAGGCCGAAACGCTCGCAAAAAAGGGCCATCTGGTCACCTTCGGTATCGAGCCGGACTATCCCGAAACCGGTTTCGGTTACATTCAAGCCGACGGCAACGATGTCAAAAGCTTCAAGGAAAAACCCGACCTGCAAACAGCGGAAGCCTATCTGAAAAAAAATTCCGAACCCCAGATGGAGCATAACGACCACTACTTTTGGAACAGTGGGATGTTCTGCTTCAGGGCCGGGCGCTTCCTCGAAGAGCTCTCACGATATGCCCCGGAGATCTACGAAGCGTGTAACGAAGCGGTAGCCAACGAACAGGAGATTGTCGAAGACCAGTTGCGAATCCGCCACGAGGACATGATAGCCATTCCGGCCGAGAGCATCGACTATGCGGTCATGGAGAAGAGCGACGACGTCAAAGTGGTTCCCTGCGATATCGGATGGAGCGATCTGGGAAGTTTCGACGCACTCTAC
>JAUUDL010000112.1 GCA_030826715.1 Hydrogenimonas sp.
CTCTTTCCATTGATGCTGCCATTTTCAAAGAGGGCGTTTTTGTAGCGCGTACCCCAAACGACGTTGTTGTTGACGATCGCGGCCGGTTCGATCTCCTTGCCGGGCCAGACGGTGACATCCTGCTCGAAAACGGCGAGCTTGCCCACACGGCACCCTTCGGCCAGAATCAGGCCCGCCTTTGCCGTTACGCCATTGCCGATCTTCGTATCGTTGCAGATAACGGCGTTGTCCATCACCACCTTTTTACCCATCTCGATATCGTGCCACAATACAGAATTTCGCAGACGGCACTCGCTTCCCATCGTGACGTTGTCGCCGATGACGACATTGTGCAGACGGCTGCGCTTGCCGATCTTGACATTGCCGCCGATGACGACGGTATCGATGATTTCGACACTCGGATCGATCTCGCTTTCGCCCGTGAGATAGAGGGTGCCGTCGGGGTAGTCGATCTTTTTGCCCGGAATCTTGAAATCGAGCCTGTGGTTGAGGATGTCGTCGTGTACCTCCCTGTAGCTGTCGGGGTTTCCGACATCCCGCCAGTACCCTTTGGCGTTGTATCCCATCAGGTCGATCCCCTCTTTCATCAACAGCGGAAAGAGGTCTTTGGCGAAATCGAAATTTTCGCCCACGGGAATATAATCGAGAATTTCGGGTTCGATCAGGTAGATGCCGGTATTGATCGTATCGCTGAAGACTTCACCCCAGCTCGGCTTTTCGAGGAACTTTTCGATTTTTCCCTCTTCGTTGGCGATGACGACACCGAACTGCAGGGGATTTTCGACGGAAGTGAGGGTGATGGTGAGCTTGGACTTTTTCTCTTCATGGTACTCGATGATCTTTTTGAAATCGAAATCGGTCACGAGGTCGCCGCTGACGATCATGAAGGTCGTATCGAGATATTCCCGTCCAAATCCGACTGCCCCGGCAGTCCCGTAATCGTCGTCCGGCAGGACATAATGAATCTTGACGCCCCACTTCCTCCCGTCTTTGAAATGGTTTTTGATCACCTCGGGTTTAAAATAGAGAAGTATGACCACTTCGTCCACGCCTATTTCGACGAGTTTGTTGAGTGTATGCTCCATCATCGGAAGATTGACGATCGGAAGCATCGGCTTTGGAACGGAATTTGTCAAAGGTTGAATACGTGTTCCGAAACCGCCAGCCATCATCACCGCTTTGATTTTTTTTGCCATTGTGTCCGCCTTTTATGAATTTCTTTTCTTAATTTACTGATGTTACGCAAAGCATGAGCAAAGCCCATGCTTTGGCGGGGACTGACCGTCCCCTGCGCCCCCCTAAAGCTTCGAAATCGTAGATTTCGAGATGATGTAACGCATTTTGTGTAACATCAGTTAATTTATTATATTTTCAAAGCATGCGTACGACCCTGCTTTGACATGGATAGGCCAACCTACCCTCACTCTTTGAAACTGTAATATCAAAGATACTTGAATAATATTTTTTAGAGCTCGAGTATCGAGTTCTCACTTCCGAATGGGCTCGCCTCTTTCGGAAGCGTCTCTTCCGTCATCCAACGCCCTTCGCCGTTTTCGTAACCGAAACGGTAGGCTCTGCCGGTGGGGAGTATCTTCATAATGTAGAAATCACCGTTCTTCTTCCTTTTCATCGGTTCGGCTGCCCACTCATTCCACTCACCCTTGATCTTCATGGTATCCGATCCATCACCGGCGACCGTGAACGTCACCCACGCCTTCTTCCCTTTTTTGGTAATTTTCACCATCTACCACTCCTTTTTGTTTATTGTAACTCATTCATGAATAAAACAATTTTAATCGAGACGATTGAGCATGCCCAGCAGTTCGGGATCGAGCTCATAACGGTTGCCGACAACCTCGTCGATCTCTTTCATGCCGTATTCACCATTCTCGAATACAACGACCTTGTTCGAGCTTTTCGACATGAAAAGGTAATCGACGGCCCGGATCGTAAATTCGAAAGCGAGCATCCGATCGAAAACCGTCGGCGATCCGCCCCGCTGGATATGGCCGAGCACCGTCACACGGGTCTCCATCCCAATATCGTTTTCGAGCCATTCGGCGATATCTTTCGTCTTTTTCGTTCCCTCGGCCACGATGGAGAGAATATAGCTGCGACCCTCTTCGATCTCTTTTTTCAGATGTTCCTGCGCCACCTGGATATTGAAATCGGCTTCGGGTATCACACACACTTCTGCCCCGCTCGTGATGGCGGAGACTGTAGCCAGATAACCGCACTCTCGTCCCATCACCTCCACCACGAAAGCCCGGCTGAAAGTCGAGGCGGTGTCCCGTATCTTGTCCAGCGCGTCGCGTATGACGTTCAGCGCCGTATCAACCCCCAGGCAGGTATCGGTGCCGTAAATATCGTTGTCGATCGTCGTCGGGATGCCAACGAAGTTGAGAGGAAACTCATCGCTCATCCGGTCCATCGCCCGAAAAGATCCGTCTCCGCCAAGCACCACCAAGCCGTCGATATTGTGCTTTTTCAGATTTTCGTAGGCCTGTTTTCGGTACTTGTACTCGTAAAACCTCTTCGATCTCGATGATCGGATGATCGCACCGCCGCGGTGAAGAATGCCGGCCACATCTTTGTGCAGCGCTTTGACGATCTTCCCATCGATAAGCCCCTCGAGGCCGTTGTAGACAAGATAGGGGGTCTCCCCTTTTTCATAAACGTAGTCGACGAACTTCTTGATCGCCGGATTCATCCCCGGCGCATCGCCGCCCGAGCACATGATTGCAAGTGCCATTCTCTCCCTTTTATGTTTGTTTGACCCGTTCTCTATTATGGCCTAATTTTGTAACAATTTTGTAACGATATAAATAGATTTTATATGTTACCATTATATAGATAAATCAAAAGGACACATTGTGCATCAAACCGAAATTCTCATTATCGGCGGTGGTCCCGCCGGCATGGTCGCTGCGGGCACTTCAAGACAGTATTACCCCAACAAACGCGTCACCGTTGTGAAAAAAGATAAAAAGTCACTCGTTCCATGCGGTATTCCCTATGTATTCGGCCCCATGCTCGAATCGGTCGAGGACGATATGATACCCTGCGGCGTCCGCGCCGAAAAGATGGGCGTCTCGCTCGTGATCGACGAAATCGTCTCCATCGACTTCGATGAAAAGATCGCCAAAGGCAAAGATGGCGATGCCTATCGATACGAAAAACTGATCATCGCCACCGGATCGGTGCCGCGAAAAGCCGAAGAGATCCAAAACAACGATATACCTGGCGTTTTCTATGTTCCAAAAGATCCCGACTACATCATCAACATGCATGAAAAACTCTCCGGTTCCCAGCGAATCGCCGTCATCGGCACCGGTTTCATCGGGGTCGAAATCGCTCAGGAGCTCGCCAAAAAAGGTAAGCAGGTTTCGCTGATTGGATCCAGACTGCTCAAACACGCGTTCGACCCGGAGTTTTCCGAACAGATGGAGTCGATCATGCTGCACGAAAACATCACCTTCTACAAAAACAGAAAGGCGTGTGAAGTCGTTCCGGATGCTGATGGTTTCGCTTCGGCTGTGCGTCTTGAAAATGGCGAAACGATCGTATGCGACGCCGTCGTCATGGCCACGGGATATGTTCCCAACACCGAGATGGCCAGACGCAGCGGCATCTCCATGCGCCAGTACAACACCATCTACGTCGATGAATATATGCGTACCACCAAGCCCGATGTCTTCGCCGTCGGTGACTGTGCCGAAAAGCGCCATTTCATCACCAAACGGACGATCCCGGTCATGCTCGCCTCCACTGCGACGGCCGAAGCGCGTATCGCGGCGGCGAACCTCTATGCGATCAATATGGTCAAATCGTTCTCGGGCACCATCGATATCTTCTCCACCGTCGTCGGCGATACCTGTTTCGCATCGGCCGGCATCATCGAAGAGGATGCCAAAAAAGAGCGCATCAACGTCATATCCAATACCGTCGTC
>JAUUDL010000018.1 GCA_030826715.1 Hydrogenimonas sp.
GCCGGCACCGAAAGAGAAAAAGGTCAAAAAGGTGATCGAAGGGGCCAACGACCTCTCTTTGGGGATCTCGATGGTCGTCGCCGTACTGATCGGCGTTGGGCTTGGTATCGGGATGAAGAAACTCTTCGGAATCCCATGGCTCTTGTGGCTCGGCGTCTTCTGGGGTGTCGCCGCGGCGGGGCTCAATGTCTATAAAGCCTACAAAAAACAGATGAAGTCTCTCGAAGAGCTGAAAAACGACCCGCGATACAAAAACTACAAAGACAGGGACGACGACGAGGATGCGTAGACTCGCATCTTTTTTTCTCTCACTTTCGATACTCGGCGGGATAGTTGCCTTCTTTATGGGGGGCAAAGCGTCAGCGATCAATTTCGAAACGGGGTTTTGGAGTGCGCTGCTCGTGGTCGGCGCATCAGCGTTTGGTTACTGGCAGATGGTCTCGGGCGCAAAGGGGGTGAAGAGCCACTATAAAATGCCCGATGCCGTGGATTCGATCGATGACCGCTACGGCCTGTGGGAAGAGGATTCAGCCACGCATGAAACCGATGTTGCGACGCTGATGAAGGAGGAGAAAGCGCGCCTCAAAAAGAGCCGCCGATCACTTTTTGAAACCCTCAAATCGGCGAAGCCGGCCATATCGCTCTATCGTCTCGTCGCCTATCTTTTTTTGGTGGCCGGGGTGCTGTGGCTGATGCAGGCAGACCTCTTCGAACCTATCGCCTATTTTGCCGGAGCGGGCCTATCGCCTCTGGCTTTGGCGCTGCTGCTCTATTTTACCCGGTAATCATCGGCATTTCAAAGATGATGCGATCCCGTTTGTAGGTGATAAAACCGTTGATTTCGTTGGCCAGTTGTTTGAGGGCCTCTTCCTGGCACGTCCCGCTTGGCACACCTTCGGTCGAAAGCTGGATAATGGGATGGCGCTTGCCCTCGAATTTGAGCGTTTCGCCCGTCTTGAGGACAAGCGAGAGTTTGACCGAGGTTTCGTCAGTGAAACAGTCGAAGGTTCTTGTCAAAAGAAGGATGAACTTTTCAGGATCGATCCTGACTTCGGGAAGTGCGGGATCGAGGTAGGTCGTGAAGCCGTGTTTGCGGCTGATGGAGGATGTGCTGATCGCCAGGTCGATGAGTGTGTAGAGGTTGTGGGGTTTGAGCGCTTTGAGTGACGGTTCGTGGATGCGCTGCGGCGGTTTCTGATAGAGCTTGATGGCGATGGCGTTGTTGTCTTCGTATCCGACCATGATTCCGAAAAATTCGTATTTCCCGAATTCCAGATCCATCATCGTCGTTTTGAAACCGTAGGACTGGGTGGCGTAGGTGAGTGCCAGTTCGAAGATTTCGGCGACCTTCACTTCGGCCAGAAGGTACTGCGCCTCCTGGTTGAGGGTGAGCACTTTACCCTGATCGTCGAACATGATCCAGGGATTGTAGTCGTATTCGACCCATTTTTCATAAAAGTTCATCCGCTACACCCTTGAAGAGAGTGATTGGTGATTGGTGATTGGGGTTTATTTTTCATTATTTTCATATCCAATCCCCAAATTTCCAATCACTAACTACCAATCCCCAATTTCCAAATATCAATCACTCTTCTATATAGTTTTTCAGTTTCCGTCCCACTTTGGGATGTTTGAGTTTCTTGATCGCGCTGCTTTCGATCTGGCGGACCCTTTCACGGGTGACATTGAGCGCTTTGCCGATCTCTTCGAGGGTGCGGTCGCTTTCGTCCTCCATCAGGCCGAAACGCATGGAGATGACCGCTTTTTCCCTCTCGTTGAGCTGGTCGAGGACTTCGTCGATCTGCTCTTTGAGATCCTCTTTCATCACCGATTCGACAGGGCTGGCGGAACTTTTGTCTTCGATGAAGTCACCGAAACGCCCATCCTCTTCGCTCCCAACGGGCGCTTCGAGGCTGACGGGCTCTTTGGTAATCTTGATGACGTTTTTGACCTTGTCGACGGTCAGGCCGACCTCTTTGGCGATCGTTTCGACATCGGGCTCCTTGCCGGTCTCCTGCAGGTGTTTGCGCATGATCTTGTTGATCCGGTTGATCGTTTCGATCATATGGATCGGAATACGGATCGTTCTAGCCTGGTCGGCGATGGCGCGGCTGATCGCCTGGCGAATCCACCATGTGGCGTAGGTGGAGAACTTGTACCCTTTTTTGTACTCGAACTTGTCGACCGCTTTCATCAGGCCGATGTTGCCTTCCTGGATCAGGTCAAGGAAAGGCAGGCCGCGGTTGGTGTAGCGTTTGGCGATCGAAACGACCAGTCGGAGGTTCGACTTCGCCATGCGCGTTTTGGCCTCTTCGGCGATCTTCTTGCCGCGTTTGATCTGCTGGAGAATCTCTTCGAGTTTTTCGGGATCGAGGTTGAAGCTGTCCTTGCTCGCCTCTTTCGTCTGGAAGAGCTTCTTGATCTGCAGATAGGTGCTCACCATCGTCGCTTCGGGAACGGCGGCCGCGATATCCTCTTTGGACATGTTGACGATGTTTTCGAGTATCTTTCTGTGATTCTCTTTGAGCTGTTCGTTGAAAAGCGGCAGACGATACTCCAGGCGCTTGAGCTCCTTGTCGAACCCTTCGTCGCTTTTGAGCGCCGTCTCCATCGCTTTGACAAGTTCGTTGATCAGCTTGCTGGTCGGGCCGAGGTCCAGCAGGCGCTCTTTGAGCACCTTCTTTTTGTAGGAGAGGATGAGTTGATAGTGAAATTTCTCCTCTTCGCTGGCATCTTCGGCAGGTTCTTTCTGCTGAGCTTTGAGCCAATCTTTCTTCGCTTTTTCGAGCGCCTTGAAAGATTCGATGACCTTCTTGACGCGTTTGTCGTCTTTGGAGCTCTTGCGCTTGGCTTCGTCGGTTTCGTCATCGTCACTGTCGGTGTCTTCAAAACTCTTGAAGAGCTCCTTGACGCGGCGTTCACGGTTGATGAGAGGCTCTTTGTAGTCGAGAATGAAATCGATCAGATAGGGAACCGAGCAGATCGCGTCGAGAATGATATCCTCTCCCATCTCGATCTTTTTGGAGATTTCGATCTCCTCCTCTTTCGTCAGGAGGGGAATTTGCCCCATTTCGCGCAGGTACATCCGCACGGGAGAGTCGCTGCGAGACCACTCCAGCAGCTCTTTTTCCCGGGTGAAATCGAACTCCTCTTCCAACGATTCGTCGCTCAGTTTCTGCTGAGCCTCCTTTCTTTTTTCGGCCTCTTTGATATTCAAAAGCATCGCGCGTTCGCTCGATGTGATGATTTCGACACCGTGCTTTTTGGCGAGTTTGAGGACATTTTTCGCCTGCGCGAGTGTCGGCTGCTTTTCGAAAAGCTGTACGATCGTTTCGAAAGTGATATATTTTTCGTTTTTGTGTTCTTCGAAAAGTTTTTCCAGTGCCTGGTTGAGCTCTTTGGCTGTCATGTTCGGAGGGCTCCTTGATGTGTCGTGGAAGTATGTCGGAGTGTCGCGGCTGACGCAACGACAAAGTAAGTCGGATTATACCCAAAAAATCGTGAAATTTCCATGAGTCTTTTAAAACATCGGCAATAGCGCGATTTTGTTGAGGCAGTCGGGTGAAGATAAAACTGGAACGGTTGTTGCTTTACTTTTGCAAATCAACCGAAAGGCTTGGAATGCAAAACGGGTTCTATTCAGTCACCGGTGCCATGGTGACACAGTTCAACCGACTCGACCGCATCAGCAACAACCTCGCCAACCTCAATACCGCCGGGTACAAGGGCCAAAGGGAGATCATCGGCGATTTCATGCGGATTTTGCAGCAAAAACGGGATGTGCTGCCTCTGCCGGACAACAGTGTCGAAGCGTCGAAATTTCTCAACCGTTCACTCAACAGGGTCCCGCGCATCGTCGAGGAGTACACCGACTTCCAGATGGGTCCGATGGTGAAAACGGGCAACCCCCTCGATCTGGCGCTGGGGGATAAAAATCTCTTCTTCGCGGTCGATACACCGGCGGGAACACGTTTGACCAGGGACGGCTCTTTCAAGATCAACGAAGACGGCGAATTGGTCACGAAAAATGGTTATCCGGTGATGTCGGAAGATTATCTCGCCAGCCGCCAGAAGATCAAAATCCCAACCAGCGCCGCCGATGTTTCGATCGACAAGAGCGGACGGATCCAGTATGTCGACCAGACGGCGATCAACGAGCCGGTCTATATTGGGCGGCTGATGGTCGTACGGGTGGACGATCTGCAAAACCTCAAACCTGAAGGGGACAACTACTTCGGTGTCAGGAAAGGGAGGGTCGAAGAGGCGATGAAAACGGTCAAAGGTGCGGCACAGGTGCACCAAAAGATGCTCGAAAAGGCCAATGTCAATCCCGTCAGAGAGATGACGGCGCTGATAGAAACCAACCGGCTGGTCGAAATGTACCAGAAAGCTATGACGACCCAGATGGACGACCTGAACAACGATGCCATCAACAAACTCGCCTCGGTGCGGGCATAAAAGGATTGAACGATGATGCGATCACTCTATACCGCGGCCACCGGCATGGCGGCGCAGCAGATACAGATAGACACCACCTCCAACAACATCGCCAACGTCAACACGATCGGCTACAAGAAGCAGCGTGCCGAATTCGCCGATCTGATGTACCAGACGCTCGAATATGCGGGTACAGCGACCAGCGAGCAGACCGAGTCGCCCACCGGCATATCCGTGGGTCTGGGCGTACGCCCGACCGCCATCGCCAAACAGTTTACGCAGGGCAACTTCAAAGAGACCGGAAACAATCTGGATATGGCGATCACCGGCAACGGTTTTTTCAAGATCGTACTGCCCGACGGTACCGAAGCCTATACCCGAAACGGCGCCTTCAAGCTGGACAAGACGGGTACGATCGTCAATTCCGACGGCTATACGCTCTCTCCTGAAATCGTCATTCCCGAAGATGCCGTATCGATCTCTGTCGGCACAGACGGCACCGTGTCGGTGCTGCAGGCCGGGCAGCAGGAGGCGACGACGATCGGCCAGATCCAGCTGACCAACTTCATCAATCCCGCGGGTCTTCATTCGCTCGGCGACAACCTCTATATCAACACCTCCGCGTCCGGCGATCCGATCGAAGGGGTACCGGGACAGGATGGACTGGGGCAGATCAGGCAGGGATTCGTGGAGATGAGCAACGTCCAGCTCGTCGAAGAGATGACCGATCTCATCACCGGCCAGCGCGCCTACGAAGCCAACTCCAAAACGATCACGACCAGCGACGAGATGCTGCAGATCGTCAACAACCTGAAGCGCTGATCGCACGGGCGTTACCAACGCCCGTGAGGGTACCCTTTAAACTGTAAAGAGGTACCCTTAAACCTTTCCACACGACCTTTTTGCTATAATCCGCGTACATTTTGGCCAAAAGGCCGCTTTTCCAAAGGAACTCTATGAACGTCATTACAGGTAAAGTGTGGAAGTTCGGTGACAATATCGACACCGATCTCATCATCGCCGCACGCTATCTCAACACATCCGATCCCCATGAGCTCGCCAAGCATGTCATGGAGGACGCCGATCCCGAATTCGTCCACAAGATGCAGCCGGGCGACATCATCGTCGCTGGCGAGAACTTCGGATGCGGCAGTAGCCGAGAGCATGCGCCCATCGCGCTCAAAGCAGCCGGTGTTTCGGCCGTCGTGGCCAAGAGCTTTGCGCGCATCTTCTACCGCAACGCATTCAACATGGGGCTTCCGATCTTCGAGCTGAACGAAACCGACAAGATCAACGAAGGCGATCTCATTTCGATCGAGATGGACAAAGGCAATATCGTCGATCTGAACAAGAAAATCACCTACAAGTTTCATCCGATTCCCGAGTTCATGCAAGAGCTTCTGGCGTGCGGCGGACTCATCAACTACGCCAAGGCCGAAATGCTCAAAAAGGAGCAGGCGTAATGCGCAGCTATAAAATCGCCCTGATCAAAGGCGACGGCATCGGTCCGGAAATCATCGAAGAGGCGGTCAAGGTACTCGACGCCGTCAGTTTCAAGGAGGGTTTCGAGCTCAAATACGAAGAGTATCTTCTCGGTGGGGCCGCGATCGATGCGACCGGTGATCCGGCGCCCAAAGAGACACTCGAAGGTGTCAAAAAAGCCGATGCTGTGCTTTTTGGGGCGATTGGTGGCGAGAAGTGGGACAACCTTCCGCGCGACAAGCGGCCCGAAACGGGCCTTTTGAAACTGCGCAAGGAGCTCGAGGTGTTCGCGAACCTCCGTCCGGTGACGGTCTATGACGAACTGGTCAATGCCTCCACGCTCAAACCCTCCGTCATTCAGGGTGTCGACCTGATGGTCGTGCGTGAATTGATCGGCGGCATCTACTTCGGTCAGCCCCGTGGCAACGACGGTGAGAAGGCATTCAACACGATGGTCTACACCAAGCCCGAGATCGTGCGCATCGCCAAAGTGGCGTTCGAAATCGCAATGAAGCGCAACAAGCGGGTCTGCTCGGTCGACAAGGCCAACGTACTCGATGTCAGCCAGCTGTGGCGCGACACCGTCGAAGAGGTGGCCAAAGAGTATCCCGAGGTGTCGCTGAGCCACATGTACGTCGACAATGCCGCGATGCAACTGGTGCGCGACCCCAAACAGTTCGACGTCATTCTCACCGGCAACATTTTCGGCGACATTCTCAGTGACGAAGCGAGTATGCTCAGCGGCTCCATCGGACTGCTGCCTTCCGCCTCCATCGGTGAAAAGTACGGCCTCTACGAACCGATCCACGGCTCCGCGCCCGATATCGCGGGACAGGGCATCGCCAACCCGATCGCGACGATCGCGAGCGCGGCGATGATGCTCCGTTTCGCGCTGCATGAAGAGTCCGCGGCCGAGCGGATCGAGCGGGCGATCAAACAGGCGTTGCACGAAGGCTATCGAACGCAGGATCTGAGCGCCTTCGACGCCAAAGAGGTCTGCTCCACGAGCGAGATCGGGTCGATCATCGCCAACTACGCCAGCAAATAGGCCAGCGGCGGGACGGAAGCAGGAATATGCTTTGAAGACATTGACGCTGGCGCAGATCTACGAACTTCAAGGGCTCAAAAGCGACGCCCTCGAGATCTACAAAGAGATCTTGAAACAAGATCCGGAAAATGCCGATGCGCGTGCGGCGATTCACCGGCTTTCGGGAATTCGGCGCCACTTCAAAGGGGTGAATGAAGAGATGAAGAGATTCTTCATCGAGATGGAGAATGACGACGACCTGGCCCGATTCGAACGGTGGCTGGCGAAACTTTGAAAGGGTGGCGATGGAACTCAAAGAGGTGATCCTTTCGACGATTGCGGAGATCGGTGAAGAGGTGGCGAAATCGGCACCTTCCGAAGCGAAGAAGAGGCCAGAAACCGATGAGGGGGCGTCATCAAAGGAATCCAAGAAGACGGAGAGCTTCGAGGATGAGAAGGCATTGGCTGAGAAAGGGCCAACCCAAAAACCAAAGATACCAACCTGCGCCGATGCCGACTTCATAGAAGAAGAACGCCAATTTCTGGAGCATATGCGCGAGCGGATCCTGGTGCTTTTCGAAGGGTTCCAGTCGCCGAACAACAAACGCGTCGAAGCCAAAATCGATCTGACCCTCAACTTCCTGGAGTATCTTCTGGCCTCGCTGGACGAGCGCATCGATTCACTCAAGAGCCATAGTAAAAGATAGGGTAGCTATCGATGCCCGTTGATCAGCGATCGGTCGATCTGAAGCGATTCTACGACCGGCTCCCTTCCCACATTCGCAACTCCCTGTCTCAAATTATCCAATTTTTCCGACAAGAACTACCCGATGCCAGACTCTACCTCGTCGGCGGAGCGGTACGCGATATGGTGATGGGGCGGGAGATTCACGATCTGGATATCGAATGTTTCAACATCGATCCCGACAGATTCGACGAAGCGATGCGCAGGCTCGGCGCCAAAGGAGTGGGCAAGAGTTTTTTTGTCTACAAGTACGGCGATATCGACCTGGCGCTGCCCAGGATCGAACGAAAGACGGGCAGGGGACATCGCGGTTTCACGGTGGCGCTGGCGCACGATACCAAAGAGGCTTCACGCCGGCGCGACTTCACGATGAACGCGCTGATGCTCGATCTTCACACCGGGGCCATCGTCGATCACTGGGGCGGGCTGGAAGATATAAAAAATCGTCTCATCCGGGTCGTCGATGCCGAAAAGTTTGTCGAAGATTCCCTACGGGTGTTGCGCGCTATGCAGTTTGCCGCAAGGCTGAAATTTCGCATCGAACCCCAAAGCCGCAAACTGATGTGTGCGATGGACCTCTCGGATCTGACACCGGAGCGGATTTTCTGGGAGTTCGAGAAGATGTTTCATGCGCCGTGGCTGCACTATGGGCTCTTCGTACTGGACGATCTGCACATCGATGCGAAATTGCTCGGCTTTACTTTCGGGAGGGCATCGTTTATCAAGATGGCACGCCACATGATAAAGGCCAGGCAGTTGGAAGATGGCACGATGCGCCCCTACTACTTTCTTTTCATCATTTCGAGCGATCTGCACAAAAGCGGTGAAAAGCTCTGCGAAGCGATCCATACACCCAATCTCTACAAAAAGATCCTTCGGCTTCAAAAACGGGTGCCCCACCGCATCACCGACCGCTTTCTCGGAGCGCTTTCGCTCCGCTTCCCGATCAGGCAGTGGCTTGGCATCTATGCCGACGATGTGGCCAAAAGAAGCAGGGCTCTTGGGATCTATGCCAAACAGTTCGATCCGGGCATCAGGCCGGTGGATCTGCTCGAAGAGGGCTACAGCGGCGCGGCACTGGGAAAAGAGCTCAGACGCAGGATACTTTCGGCGGTCATAGCGCAATTTGAGGTGAAAGAGTGAAGGCGGTGGCTGCGCTCTCAGGCGGCGGCATCCGGGCGGTGGCGCATCTGGGCGTCATCGAGGTGCTGCATGCTCATGGCATCGAGATCGAGGCGATCGCCGGAAGCAGCGGCGGTGCTTTGATGGGGGCGCTGCTGTGCGACGGGAAAGAACCCGAAGAGATATTGGAGCTTTTGAAGCGGATGCGCTTCAGCGATATGGTACGCGGGGCCAAGCGGGGCGGACTGTTCGGCCTCAAAGGCGTGGCGAAGCGGTTGGGCGAGGCGCTTTCGTGCGAGATGATCGAAGAGTTGCCAATCGACTTTACCGTGGCAGCCACCGATCTGGCCGGCGGCGAGATACACTATTTCGACAAAGGGCCCATCGTCGATCTGTGCATCGCATCGAGCGCGCTGGTGCCGATCTTTTCGCCGGTGCCATATGGCGATCTTTTGCTCGCCGACGGCGGTTTCATGGACAACATGCCCACCACGCCGTTGCTCGAGATGGATCGGCCGATCATCGGTATCAACGTCAACCCGATTCTGCCCGCGCATCCGAAAAACTCGATACAGACCACCTATCGAGCGTTGACGTTGATGATGAAAGCGAACGTGGAGGCTTCCAGAACCCATTGTGACTTCTACATCGAACCCGTAGAATGCGGGGCAATCAACATTCTGGATATCACGCGTTTCGAAGAGGCATACACGGCGGGCAAGAGGGCGGCCGAAGCCGAAATAGAAAAAATCTTGGAAATTTTTACATAAAGGATGGCAATGACACGACATTTTCGCGTATTGATCGACTGCAAGGATGAAAAGGGGCTTGTGTACAAGATCAGCAAGGCTTTTTGCGATTTTGGGCTCAATGTGGAGAAGAACCGGGAGTATGTCGATGCGCAAAACGGGAAGTTTTTCATGCGCAGTGAAGTGAGCGGCCAGTTCGATCCGATCGCGCTCGAAGCCGAACTGAAAGTGGTGCTTCCCGAAAAAGCGCGTATCCGTCTGGTGGAGCCGCGTCCCAAGAAGGTGGTGCTGATGGCGACCAAAGAGAGCCACTGCCTCGGCGACATTCTGATACGCCATGAAGCCGGGGAGCTCGAAGCGCAGATCGTAGGCGTCATCTCCAACTACGAAACGCTCCGCTCTTTGGTGGAGAAGTTCGACATTCCCTACGTCTGCGTGAGCCACGAAGGTCTGCAACGCGCCGAACACGAAGAGAAGATTCTCGAAGAGATCGGAAAATTCGGCGAGATCGACTATATCGTCCTGGCCAAATATATGAGGATACTCACGCCCGAATTCGTCGCCCACTTCGACGAGCGCATCATCAATATCCACCACTCCTTCCTTCCGGCCTTCATCGGGGCCAACCCCTACAAGCAGGCGTATGACCGAGGGGTCAAGATCATCGGGGCGACGGCGCATTTCGTCAACAACAATCTCGACGAGGGGCCGATCATCGCGCAGGATGTCATTCCTGTGACCCATGCGATGGATTGGCAGGCGATGCAGAGTGCGGGCAGAGACGTCGAAAAGATCGTACTGGCCAAAGCGCTCAAACTGGCACTCGAAGACAAGATCTTCGTCTACGCCAACAAAACCGTCATTTTCGATTGAGGCAGACGATGAAAAAATCTATGGCAATGATGTCGCTGATACTGGTGACTACCCTTTTGGCAGCCGGTGGATTCTGGCAGAGCGTGATCGACATCGAAAGAGAGTTTTACCTGCAAACGACGCCCTCTTCATCCACGTCCGGGGCACCTTCGGCGAGTCAGCGAAAAAACGAGCAAAATGTTACGACGCCAGAAGCGAAGTCGGAAAATGATCTCTCCGCGCAGGTCGACGCCCGACTGGCCCGTTTCAACGAATTGATCGCACTCTTGAAAGAGAAACCCTACGATGTGAGCAATCCCAAGAACCCCTTCTACAATCCCGACAAGGCGCAATCGCTGCGGGCACAGCTGAAAACACGAATCGCGGCCAACACCAAATATGGGTATGATCAAGCCGTCACGCGTGACCAGATTGCATTGGACGCTCTCTCTGTCAAAGAGCGCATCTACCACTTCTTCGTCTACCTGGCTCAATCGTGGACGAATATCGATACGAATACTCTCCACAAGCGCATCGCAGAGGAGCAGAAGGCGCTGAAGCAGCTTGATATTGGTAAATATGAACAAAGCTACAGGGCGGCTCTCTCCAAAAACGATCCCATTTCACAGGCGATCGTGGAGAACTTCAGGGAACTTGTGATGCATCGTGACTTTTTCGGCGACATGCTCGACTACCTCGATGCCAATCCCGCACTGTTGCATTACCGCTCTTTGACGGCGCTGCTGAATCTCGACGGGCTGATCGAGCAGATCAACACGCTGCCGGTGTTCGAGCAGATGAATGTGGCGTTGCGCTATATTCATCTGGATATGGGCCGCCTTGTCATCTTCACCTTTATCATGCTTCTGGCGTGGGGCGCGAGTTTCATCATCTATTACAAACTCTATGCCTTTTTGAAGCGTTTGATCATGAAAGAGAAAAACGAGATCGACGACCTGCTGCTGGCCAATCTGGAAGGGATCAGGCGACCGCTTTTTCTGCTCGTGCTCACGTTCGGCCTGGAGCTTGGTCTGGAGGTTCTCATCTACCCCAAACCGATGGGCGAGATATTTTCCATACTCTTTTATGTCGTCTATCTCTCCCTGGTCTCCTATATTCTGATTCTCGTCGTCGATTCCATCTTTTTCGAATACCTTCTGAAAAAAGGGGAGCTTGAAAACCGCGAGCTTCGGCAGGAACTCATCAACCTTGTCCTCTCCATTCTGAAGATCACGATCGTCGTGATCGCACTCTTCATGCTTCTGGTCCGCATGGGGGTCAATATCACGGGACTTCTGGCGTCACTCGGTATCGGTGGTCTTGCCGTGGCGCTGGCGGCGCAGAGTACGCTGAGCAACTTTTTCGGACTCTTGAAAATCATCTTCGACAACTCTTTTTCGCAGGGGGATTGGATCGAGACGAAAGATGCCGAAGGGACGGTCGTGGAGATCGGCTTCATCAGTACGATCATCCGCACATTCGACAATGCGCTGATCGTCGTCCCCAACGCTACGCTGGCCAACGCCGCACTCAAAA
>JAUUDL010000090.1 GCA_030826715.1 Hydrogenimonas sp.
CCGCGATCGGTGCGGCCGTCGGTGGATGGCACGGGGCCAGTATGCTCTGCTACGTCACCCCCAAAGAGCACCTGGGCCTTCCCAATGCGGCCGATGTGCGCGAAGGGATCATCGCCTACAAGATCGCGGCCCACGCCGCGGATATCGCCAGAGGCCGCAAAGGGGCGCGTGACATCGACGACGCGATGAGTGACGCGCGCTACACGTTCGACTGGAACAAGCAGTTCGAACTCGCCCTCGACCCCGACCGAGCCCGAGAATACCACGACGAGACACTCCCGCAGGATGTCTTCAAGGAGGCGGAGTTCTGCTCGATGTGCGGACCGAAATTCTGCAGCTACAAGATCAGCCAGGACCTGATCGAAGGCAATGTCGACATGACATCCTTCGATACGGCGGCGAGCTAAGGGCGCCCGGCGCCTTTGGTCGCTCCTTTTATAACCCGATGTTACAGATTGGAGCGTCCAAGGGCGTCAATTTTGCCTTATTACATTAATACATTAAACAGGAGACAAGTGAATGACTGAACAACAAGTCAAAGAAGTACTGTCCACCGTGACCTATCCCGGTTTCACGAAAGATATCGTGACATTCGGATTCGTCAAGGGGATCGAAATAGACGGCGGCCGCGTCGCGGTGACCGTAGAGATCACATCGAGCGCGCCGGAAGTGAAAGCGGCGCTGGAAGATGAGATCAAGACGAAGCTCGAAATGGCGGGAGCCAAAGAGGTGATCCCAATGATCATCCAGCCCAAAATGCCGCGCGAAACATCGAGCCACGGCAAGAACATCGCACCGCAGGTGAAAAACTTCGTCATGGTCAGTTCGGGCAAAGGCGGCGTCGGTAAATCGACCACCTCGGTCAACCTGGCGATCGCACTGGCGATGCAGGGCAAAAAAGTGGGTATTCTCGATGCCGATATCTATGGACCGAACGTGCCGCGCATGATGGGTATCGAAGATGTACGCCCGGAAGTGATCGGCAACAAAGTCAAGCCGATCAACGCCTACGGCGTCGAAGTGATGAGTATGGGTGTCCTGATGGAAGAGGGACAGTCGCTGATCTGGCGCGGCGCGATGGTCATGAAGGCGATCGAGCAGTTCCTGCGAGATATTCTCTGGAGCGATCTGGATGTGCTGGTAATCGACATGCCGCCGGGAACCGGTGATGCGCAGCTGACACTGGCGCAGAGCGTTCCCGTTACGGCGGGTGTCACGGTCACCACACCGCAGAAAGTCTCTTTGGATGACTCACGCAGAAGTCTTGACATGTTCAAGAAACTGAATATCCCGATCGCCGGTGTCGTCGAAAACATGAGCGGTTTCATCTGCCCCAACTGCGGTGTCGAAAGCGACATCTTCGGACGTGGGACGGCACTGGCCGTGGCGCAGGAGTACGGCAGCAAGCTGCTGGCGCAGATTCCAATCGAGCCGGCCGTGCGCGAAGGCGGTGACGAAGGTAAGCCCGTCACCTACCACTATCCCGATAGCGAAACGTCCAAGCGTTTCATCAAAGCGGCCGAAGAGCTCTGGGAGACGATCGAAAAGATCAACGAAGAGGGCGGCGTGAGCAACGAAGCGATCCAGCCCACGACTCCTCCCGGCGTCTCGGCATGCTCTACCGGATCGGCTCCGCAGGGCGGTCAGCCCCAGGGCGGTGGCTGCGGCTGCCACTGATCCAAAACAGTATTCGATACCGATCCCCGAAGTTCGGGGGGGCGGTATCAACTCTCCATCAACTTCTTGAGCAGTTTTTCTCTTTTTGCACAAAAACTTCCATTTTTTTCGATCAGGAAAAAGTCGTTGACCCTCTCTTTGCGCGTCGTGATGATGGCGGATGCGATATCGATGCCCTCTTTGTCGAATTCGTGGGCCAAATAGGCCATCAGCCCTCTCTGGTTCGATGTGCGTATCTGCATCGTCGCATAGCTTTTCGAGTGGTCGCAGTCGATGGAGACCTCTTTCGGTTTGATGACCGGTTTGACCAGTTTGATCGTTTTGTGCATGTCGAAGGCGTTATGGACGATCTCTTCGATGAGGGGAACCTCGTCAGGTTCGATCGTGTCGCTGAACTCCAATACGAAATATTTGATCTGGTCGAAGAGTTTGAAAATCTCCATACTCACCAGATCCAGATGGCTCAATTTGCCCAGAAGATAGCCCAGATTGATCGGAATCTTTCTGAAAATCTCTATGCGAAGGGCGCCGCTTGCATCGATATGGAGTGCATAATCTTTCACTTCGGAGGCGCGCAACGCGATATCGATGATCTCTTCGGGCGAATGTTTGATAAAAAAGAGGTTCGATTCGATCGAGAGGATCTTTTTCTGCAACATCCGTGGAAGCGCGGTGAAGGCCTCCCTCTTTTTCAGAAGCCTCTCTTTTCGGATGCGTTTGGCCGTTTCGTCCACGATGGCGGGACGTTCGAGAATTTCGACCGCCGCTTCGTAGAGCGTCTTCAACATTCGGTCGGTGAAGGCGTTGTAGGTTCCTTCGCCCACGGCATTGACGTCACAGTAGGTGAGGATGAAGAGCATATCGAGCATTTTGCGGCTTTTGAGCGGCGCGGAAAATTTCGACACGGTCGATTCGTTGTAGATATCTTTGTTGTGGATCGTTTTGGTCATGCGTGTATGGTGAAGAATGAGCTCGATCCCCTCTTTGACAAGCTCCGGTGCGAAGCCGAGTTTCGTGGCATAGACTTTGAAGAGGTTGGCACCGACGATGCGGTGGTCTCTGGTCCGCCCCTTCCCGGCATCGTGCAGCAGTGCGACGAGTTTGAGCATCGCCCGTGAATCGCGATCTAGGTTGCGATACAGGGGTGAGAGGAACGGATGATCGAGGCGATCGAGAAACTCGAGCGTCTGGATGGAGTGCAGGTCGACCGGCAGTTGATGATACCCGTCAAACTGTGCCAGATGAATCACCCGTTTCATCGGCGAGATCGCTTCTTTGAGCTTTCCGCCGGCATAGAGCGCCCGAATGACCGAGGCGCTGTAGTTGGCGTAGAAGATCTGACGTATCGCGGCGATGAGCTGCTTCCCTTTGGTTTTGGGAATGGTGGTACGATCGATCAGATGGTTGAATGAGGGATCCGTTTCGATCGGAATCGTCTGTGCCTCTTTGAGCAAAATCTTGAGATAGTGGATAAAACTCTTTGATTGCAGCGCTCTTTTGGCATAGAGGATATCCTGGCAGCGGTAGATGCCCGGTTCGACGCGTTCGGCTCTCAACAGCGGTATGTGCGAAGGTTCGAAGAGGTAGGGTTTGGCGAAAAGCCCCTGCCAGTAGCCGCTCTTTTTCTGAATGATATCAAGCGCCTGCAAAGTGCGTCGCACAAGCTCCATCTGCGCCTTTTTCGGAGAGTCCGGGTGCAGCCCCATCAGCTCGGCTACACGAGGGATCAGGTCGAAACGAAGGGTGTCCTCCTTCTTGCCCGCGGCCAGATGAAGCGCGGCCCGAACCCGGAATATGAATTCCAGAGCGCTTCGGTACTCCGCATAGTCGGTTTCGTCGATGACCGTGCCGACCAGTTCGCGGAGTTTGAAAATGTTGTAACGGACCGAAGCGATCCAGTAGGCGAGATTGGCGTCGCGCATCCCGCCCGGGCACTCTTTGATATTCGGTTCCATCGAGAGGGGATATCGAAGACGCCTCGACTCCCCTTCGGCGATTTTGGCGCGAACATATTCGGCGGCATCCATTTTTTTGAGGTAAGAGAGCTGCCGCTGCGTCTGCATCCATACGAAATTGGAGCCGATGATGAAACGGGACTCCAGTAACGCCGTTTTGATGGTGATATCGGTTTCGGCCACATCGGGGAGCTCCGAGACTTCATGGACGCGGTGCCCAAGGTGAAATCCGGCATCCCAGGCGATATAGAGGACCTTTTCGATGATCTCCTTGATGTTGTAGCCGGGAGTCTCTTTATAGACGATCATCAGGTCGATATCGCTGTGTACACAGAGCTGCTCCCTGCCGTAGCTTCCAAGGGCTACGAGGGCGATGGGTACCGAGTTGCGCATCGGTTGAAAATTGCCGAACATCTTTCGAAGCACCACTTTGTAGATGGCGGAGATGTAATGGTCGATCTTTCTGGTATGGTGCACCAAAAAAGCTTTTCCCTGGGTCTGCTGAAAGATCTCTTCCAAACTCTGAAGATAGTTCCCCAAAGACTCTTTGAAAAATTTCGAAATTTCGAAATCGGGGGCATCTTTGTCCAGAAGAGACTCTATTTTTTGATCGAAGAGAATCAATGTGCTTTCCTCGCTGCGGCCTTGTTTTGGATATAATACCCAAAAAAATGGCATAGGCGGGTGATGATGAGTGTAGTCGAGAAAGTGAGAAACGGCGAAAGGATCGGTATGGAGGATGCACTGGCCCTCTATGAACTCGATCTTTTCACACTGGGTGAGCTGGCAGACGAGAAACGTCGAGCGATGCATGGAAAGAAAACCTACTTCAATATCAACCGGCACATCAATCCCACCAATGTCTGCAAGGATGTCTGCAAATTCTGTGCCTACAGCGCCAGCCGAAAAAACCCCAATCCCTATACGATGCCGATCGAAGAGATCGTAGAAACGGCCCAAAAGGCATGGGAGCACGGTGCCAAAGAGGTCCATATCGTCTCCGCGCACAATCCCGAAGCTGGCCTGGAGTGGTATCTGGGGATGTTCAGGGCCATCAAAGAGGCGCTGCCGGATATCCATGTCAAGGCGCTGACGGCGGCGGAGATCAATTTTCTGGCCGAAGAGTATGGCCTGAGTATCGACGAAGTACTCGATGCGATGGTCGAAAACGGTGTCGATTCGATGCCCGGCGGCGGTGCCGAAATTTTCGACGAAAAAGTGCGTGACTATATATGTAAGGGAAAGGTGACCTCGAAGGGGTGGCTCGACATTCACAGAAAGTGGCACGAACGCGGCAGAAAATCGAACGCGACGATGCTCTTTGGACATGTGGAAAAGAGGGAACATCGTATCGACCATATGCTCAGGCTCCGCAATTTGCAGGATGAGACGGGCGGATTCAACTGTTTCATTCCGCTGGTCTATCAAAGGGAGAACAACTTTTTGAAGGTTGAATCCTTCCCTACCGGACAGGAGATTCTCAAAACGATGGCGATCAGCCGCCTCGTTCTCGACAACATTCCGCATCTGAAGGCCTACTGGGTGACCGCCACAATCAATCTGGCTCTGATCGCACAGGAGTATGGCGCCAACGATCTCGATGGAACGATCGAGAGGGAGTCGATCCAGGCGGCGGCGGGAGCCAAGAGCGCTCACGGTATGCCGCTTGACGATTTCGTCCATCTCATCAAGGACAGCGGTTTCGTTCCTGTAGAGAGAGACAGCCTCTACAACGAACTGAAAGTGTGGTGATGGAGCGGGTTTTCTACGACTACGACACCTTCGTCAAAGATATGGTCGAACTCGCCCATCGCATCGACGAGCCTTTCGATGCCATCGTCGCCATCGCACGCGGCGGTATGACGATGGCCCATATGCTCGCGGAGTTCAGGAATCTTCGGAACGTTTTCGTTATTAATGCGATCGGTTACGAAGATACGAAAAAACTCGGTGAACCGAAAATTTTCAATATTCCCGATCTTACAGGCTTGAAACGGGTATTGATCGTCGATGATATTGCCGACAGCGGAGGGACACTCAAAAAAGTGACCGAGGCACTTAAAAAGAGCTATCCCGACATCGTTTTCAAAACGGCGACACTCTTTTACAAACCAGAAGCCGCGTTTCAGCCCGATTACCGATTGAAAAAAGCGGATCGGTGGATCGATTTTTTCTGGAGTGAAGATATGAAACGCTATAATAGTTACAATAATGGAAAGGCGCATTGAATGGTATTGATGATCGACAACTACGACAGTTTTACGTACAACATCGTGCAGTATTGCCTCGAACTCGGTGCAGATTTGAAAGTGATCCGCAACGATGAATTGAGCGTGGACGAGATCGCGGCGCTGAAACCCGAGAAGATCATCATATCTCCTGGTCCTGCGACTCCTAACGAAGCGGGTGTCAGTCTTGAAGTCGTGGAGAGATTTCATAAAGATACGCCGATATTCGGCATCTGCCTTGGGCATCAGACGATCGCCCAGGTGTTTGGCGGAAAGATCGTCCGGGCCAAAAACCTGATGCACGGCAAAACCTCACAGATGGAGGTTCATATCGAATCTCCGATATTCAAATTTATGCCAGAGACCTTCACCGCGACCCGCTACCATTCGCTCGTGGTCGAAAAAGAGAGTGTTCCAGAACGCATTATCCCGACTGCCTACAGCCATGACGACCATGAGATCATGGCTCTTGAAATAGAGGGCTGCCCCGTCTACGGCGTGCAGTTTCATCCCGAATCGATCATGAGCGAGCACGGCCACCTGATGCTGGACAATTTTCTGAAACTTTAGGCCTCTGCATGAACGAGCGCAGTACGATCCGGCTTTTTGTACCGTGGATTCTGCTGCTGCATATCGCTCTTCTCGTATGGGTATCCTGGACCCTTCCCATCGGCCCCCATGAGGCGAAAATCTATTTTCAAAGCGACGACATCGTCAGCCGCCTCATGCATATAGGAAGATCGCTCTTCCCCGAGCTCGACTTCATCAACATACGAGCGCCATTTCTGTTTATACATCTGCTGAATCTCTCACTCTTTTATAAACTCTGCAGAGTGTTGCTGAAAGATGAAACGGCCATATGGACATCCTTTCTCGTTTTTCTTCTGCTGCCGGGCATTGTAAGCTCCGCGGTGCTCGCTTCGACGACGGGTATTATTCTGGCACTCTATCAAACTTTTTTGCTTCTTTTTTTCAAACATAAAAAATATGCGGCCTATATGATACTTCCGCTCTTCCTTTTCATCGACGGAAGCTGCGTGATCTTCTATTTCGCCCTTTTGACCTATGCGCTTTGGCAAAGAGATACGCCGCTGCTGGGGTGGGTCACACTGCTTTTTGGCATCGCGGTGAGCGTGTACGGCATCGATATGCACGGCAAGCCGGTCAACCATTTCACGGAGACGATCGGCCTGTACGCCGCCATCTTTTCACCACTACTCTTTTTCTATTTTTTCTATGCGATCTACCGCATACTCTTCAAGGGCCGGAAAGACATCATCTGGCACATAGCCTTCACCATTCTGCTGCTGTCGCTGCTGGTATCGCTTCGTCAGAGAATTCCGATCGAACATTTCGCCCCCTATGTCATCGTCGCCATTCCCCTGATGGTGCAGCTATTCTTCAGCAGTTACCGTGTTCGGCTTCCGCAATTTAGGCGTTGGTACAAAATATTGGCGGCCATGGTGCTCGGTGTGCTGATTGTCAATACCCTGCTCATTCTTGTGCACCGTCCCCTTTTCCTGATGTTGAAAAATCCTAGACACCATTTCGCCGCCTCTTTCTATCTTCCATACTGGTGTGCCCAGGCGTTGAAAAGAGAGGGTATCGATCACATCACCAACGGCAAATACGCCCTCCATTTCAGATACTATGGGATAGAAGGTGACGGTGAGGCCCTGCTTCGTTTCACACCATGCCCGACATGCAAAAAAGTTTCAATTCGCTACAGAAACAGAGCGATTCAACACTGTTATGTTTCAAAAATAAACAAATAAATCTTTTTATCTCAAATATCTTTCCAAATAGTCGTAATGAAATCGAAATGATGCTACACTCATAAAATAAAAATCATAAGGAGTTGTGATGGCTCAAAAAGCGATACGAGAGTATGACGGTAAAGCCATTTTTGCCAGACATTGGAATGAATATTTCGATGGCTTTCACTATGAATTCAAGTCGGTACTCGTCACGAGTGCTGACGAGTTGCGACAAAAAGCCAAAGAGCACGGGTTCGAGTGGCTCAACCAGGAACCTCTGGTCGTCAAGCCGGATATGCTGTTCGGTAAACGCGGTAAAAACGGACTGGTCCTTTTCAAGGTCGAAAAACCGGGTGACGTGACACTGGAAGATGCCGCCAAATGGATCGAAGAGAAGCAGAGCCACGAGGTAACACTGCTCTCAGGCCAAAAAGGACATTTGACACATTTCATCGTCGAGCCGTTCACTCCCCATACACAGGATCAGGAGTATTACATCTCCGCGACTGTAGTCGACAACGATGATGTCCTGTATATGTCGGCTGAAGGCGGCATGGAGGTCGAAGAGGGCTGGGAAGAGAAGGTCAACGAAGTTCGTATTCCGATCAACATGACCGATAACGAGATGGAGCGTGCCGTTCATGCCAACGTGCCTGAAGGTATTCCCGATGAAGCCAAACTGCGTTTCGCCAATTTCGCGATCCAGTTTTTCAAATTCTATCGAGATCTCAACTTCGCCTATCTCGAGATCAACCCGATCGTCATGATCGGTAACGATGCCCATATCCTCGACCTTGTCGCACGTCTCGATGATACGGCCGGATTCTTGATGAAAGACAAATGGGGCGATATCGAATTCCCGACGCCGTTTGGAATGGAAGATATGTCTCCGGAAGAGAAGGCGATCGCCGAAGCGGATGCCAAATCTGGCGCTTCGCTGAAACTGACGATCCTCAATCCCGAAGGACGTATCTGGACGATGGTTGCCGGCGGTGGCGCATCGGTCGTCTATGCCGATACGATCGCCGATCTCGCAGGGGTCAAGGACCTGGCGAACTACGGAGAGTATTCCGGTGGACCAACAGAGAGCGAAACACAGTTCTACGCCGAAACGATTTTTGATCTGATGACCCGCTACAAAGATCCCCGAGGCAAAATCCTCATTATCGGTGGCGCGATCGCCAACTTCACGGATGTCGCCAAAACCTTTACCGGTATCATCAAGGCTCTCGAGAAGTATGCACCGAAATTGAGAGAACACAACGTCAAAATCTATGTGCGACGTGGCGGACCGAACTACCAAAAAGGTCTCAAAGATATCAAAGAAGCGGCTGAAAGACTTGGGCTCTACGCCGAAGTTTACGGACCGGAAACACACGTCACCGACATTGTACGTATGGCACTTGAGAAGTAAGGGAGAGAGAAGATGAGCAGCAGACTTTTTACAAAAGATACACAAGCGATTTTCTGGAACAACAACAAGAGCGCGATTCAGCGTATGCTGGACTATGATTACGTCATCGGACGTGACAAGCCTTCCGTCGCGGCGATCGTCGCGCCGACGAGTTCGAGCAAGTTCGAGAAGTTTTTCTACGGACCGGACGAGATCATGGTCCCGCTGTATAAATCGACGGCTGAAGCGGTCGAAGAGCACAAAAATGCAGATGTTCTTCTGAACTTCGCATCTTTTAGAACCGCGTATGACGTTTCGATGGAAGCGATCAATATGGGTGACCAGTTCCGTGTCATTATGGTGACGGCGGAAGGTATTCCCGAAAGACTGGCGCGAAAAATGAATCAGGCGGCCAGAGACAACAATATACTCGTCATCGGACCGGCGACGGTCGGCGCC
>JAUUDL010000079.1 GCA_030826715.1 Hydrogenimonas sp.
GGCACACAGAGCGCTTCGCGCATCCACTGGCCTTCTGTCGCCAAAGGAGAGGTGATGGTCAAACATTTTTCCAAAGAGCAGATGAAACGGTCGAGTTGCGAGAGTGGGAGCGGAAAGGTACCCACCTCTTCATGGGGGTTCTGTGTCGCGATGACGAAGAATGGTTCGGGAAGCGGATAAGAAACGCCGTCGATCGTGACCTGACGCTCCTCCATCGCCTCGAGCAGTGCCGACTGCGTCTTGGGCATGGCGCGGTTGATCTCGTCGGCGAGGAGAAAGGGGGTGAAGATCGGCCCTTTCTTGAGGATGAATTCGCTTCGCTTCACATCGAAGTAGCTTACACCGAGGATGTCGCTTGGAAGCAGGTCGCTGGTGAACTGGATGCGTCCGAATTTCAGACCCATCACGGCCGCGAATGTCTTGGCCAGTGTTGTCTTTCCGACACCGGGTATATCCTCCAAAAGCAGATGGCCACGGGCGAAAAAGGCAGCGAGCGTGAGTGTAATGGTATGTCGTTTGCCCAGAAGATGGGCTTCGATGGCATCGACGAGAGGAATGAACTCGTCCGCGAGCGGACGGTCCGTGAAGTTATCCTTTTTTGGCGGTCGTCGCAAGGATCAGGAGAACTCTTCGGGAGTCGCCGTCGTATCGAGCAGCACCGGCCCGCCCATGTCGATCCGTTCGAACTCTTTGCGGTGACTGGGAATGCTGTCCCTGACGATATAGAGTTCGCCGTAAATCTGCTGAGGACGCAGCACATGTTCGTCGATGACCAGCTTCTCTTCGTTGTAGTGAGCCTCTTCCGGCAGGACGAGGTCACAGGTGAAATCGTAGTAGGCTTCTCTGAGCACATCGTACTGATCGTGCGATTTGGTGCAGTCGAGATACCCCAGGCGCAGATTTTCGAGTTTAAACTCACTCTCTCCTTCGCCGCTGATATCCCAATAGGCATCACCCACTTCGGTGCGGATAAAGAAGATGTCGCCGATTCGTGCGTTTTCGAGTACGGCGAGCTTTTTGTCGATATCAATATTCTCGAGTGTCAGATCGTCCAACGAAACATCGACCTCTTCGATGTTGTCGACATTGAGTGTCGCACTTGCCGTTTCGGGATCGAAGGTCGTGAGAATCTGGGCGGCATCGAGTTCGTCGAGCTCGCCGCTTTCGACGAAGTCGTTGATATTCTCGAAAAGCTCCTGGACATTCTCTTTGTCAAACTCTGCATCGGGGTCGATCTCAATCCCCTCCATCTCGAGTCTGTTGAGATTGTAAAAACCTATTTTCCTGCCTTCGGCTTCTATATGCAGCGTAAATGCCATCACCCACTCCTTGAATATTTTCTCTATATTATATCGTCGATTTCTGTAAAAAAATGTACTTCAGCGTACAGTGTGTCAAACATTGAACCGAAAATGCATCACGTCACCGTCGGCGACGACGTAATCTTTGCCTTCCAGGCGCATCTTGCCGGCCTCTTTGGCGCCCTGCTCGCCGCCGTATTTGATGAAATCTTCATAGGCGATCACTTCGGCACGGATAAATCCCTTTTCGAAGTCATTGTGGATGACGCTGGCCGCTTTGGGGGCTTTCCACCCCTTGTAGATCGTCCACGCACGCACCTCTTTGACACCGGCGGTGAAGTAACTGATGAGGCCGAGGCGCTCGAACGCGGTTCGGATGATCTTGTCCAGACCAGACTCTTCGATGCCGAGTTCCTGAAGAAACTCTTTGGCTTCATCCTCTTCGAGCTGCACCAGCTCCTCTTCGATCTTGGCGCAGAGTTTGACGACGTCGGCACCCACTTCCTGGGCATGTTGTTTGACCGCTTTGACGTAGTCGTTGTCCTCGAGCAGACCCTCTTCGTCGACATTGGCGCCATAGATGATCGGCTTGTTGCTCAGGAATCTGAGCTCCTTGTCGAGCTGCTTGAAGTTTTCGTCCTCGCGATTTTCGAAGGTGCTGACCGGCTTGATCTCTTCGAGGTGCTTCATCAGCTCCTGTGCCACTTCAAGCTGCGCACGCATCTTCTTGTCGCCGGTTTTTGACTGGCGCGCCAGACGCTCGATCTTCTTCTCGAGCTGCTGGATATCGGCGAAGATCAGTTCGCTTTCGATGATTTCGATGTCGCGAAGCGGATCGATCCCCCCTTCGACGTGGGTGATGTTTTCATCTTCGAAACAGCGCACCATATGCAGAATCATTTCGGTTTCACGGATATTGCTCAGAAACTGGTTGCCCAGCCCTTCGCCTTTGCTCGCCCCTTTGACGAGCCCCGCGATATCGACGAAATCGATCGTACTGAGCTGGATACGTTCGGGATTGACGATCTTGGCCAGTTCGTCCAGACGCGGATCGGGAACGGGAACGACCGCCTTGTTGGGTTCGATGGTACAGAAAGGGTAGTTGGCCGATTCGGCGTTTTGCGCTTTGGTGAGCGCATTGAAAGTGGTCGATTTACCGACATTCGGCAGACCGACGATTCCTACGGGAAGACCCATATAGCTGACTCCTTGTGTTTGCGATTTTCAGGGAAATTTTCTGATAGTTTGCTGAAACGAAGTATAGCGCTTTAGGCGAATAAAATCAACGAGGAGGCAACCTACATCAATATAACTTTGCACATTAGATATTACTAATTATTGATATTTAAATGGAATATTTTTGTGGAATATGCTCTGTTTTGATGAAACATTTTTGTTAAATATACTAGAATTGTTTTTCCAATAGACATTATAGTCACTTTTAATTTATCAATCTGTGCTATATATATAATAAGGCATAAGTTATGAAACAAATTGGAAAGACGATCCAAATTTATCTCCCTGATGGCAACCCACGTGGTCTAAAAATTGCAGATATAACTAGCCGTACTGTTTTAGCTATATTGATCCCTCGCCCAAAATTAGTAGATGCAGCCAAGCGTAACGATTTGAATAACGTTGGAGTGTATTTACTATTTGGTAATGAGGAAGCTAAGCCAAAGGTCTATATTGGTGAAGCTGAAAATTGTCTATCCCGCATTAAACAGCATAACAAATCCAAAGATTTTTGGACTCATGCGGTAGCTTTCATTTCGAAAACACAGGAGTTTACAAAGACACATGTAAAATTTTTAGAGTGGCTTTGCTGTAATATTGCAAAGAAAACAAATCGCTATGAATTAGAAAATGGAAACTTTCCAAGTAAGCCTCATGTATCAGAAGCAGTCGAAGCCGATTTACATGACAATTTTGAAACCATTAAAATATTGGTATCTACTCTTGGTTTTCCCGTATTTGATGAAATAAAAAAGCCGAAAACGAAGGAAATAATAATATGTAAGGGAAAAGATGCGTATGCCGAGGGTGAGTACACTGAAGAAGGCATAATTGTATTTGCGGGTTCGAAATGTAATTTAGTTGAATCAAAAACAGCAGGCAGTTGGGTTGCAGGTATGAGGGCAGAATTAAAGGAAAGCGGTGTTCTCATGGAAAAAGACGGTGTTCTTGTTTTTACTAAAGATCATATTTTTTCTTCGCCAAGTGCGGCTGCCGCAGCGGTTTTAGCTAGACAAGCGAATGGATGGATGGAATGGAAATATAAAGATGGAAGAACTCTTGATGAAGTTATACGACAGATTAACTAAAAAAATTAAGGAGATTTTATGAGTGATCAATGGTTGGGAATGGGTTTGCTCGTCGGTATCATGATCGTGATGGTGGTGATACTCAAAATGCCAAAAAGTGACAAAAAGCGTAGAAGAAGCGATGAGAAGAGGGACGATTGAACGTCCTCTCTTCATTGTAATTAATGGTGGGGTGTCTCTTTCCCGAAGGTTTTGACGGTCTGTTCGAGCCATTTGACGCTCATGCGTACGCCTGCGCCGCTGGCGCCCGCGGGGTTGTAGCCCCACGGTTTTTCGACATAGGCGGGGCCGGCGATATCCAGGTGCAGCCATTTGTGTTTGTTCTCTTTTTCGATGAATCGGTCCAGGAACATCGCGGCGGTGATGGCGCCGCCATAGCGTGAGGAGCTGATGTTGCAGACGTCGGCGATATCGCTTTTGATCAGCTTTTCGAGGTAGCGGTTGAACGGCAGCGTTCCGGTGAGTTCGCCGGCGTTGGTGGCCGCTTTGGAGAAGCTGTGTTTGAGGCCGCGGTCGTGTCCCATCAGGCCGGTGGTGTATTCGCCGAGCGCTACGACGCATGCTCCCGTGAGGGTGGCGTAGTCGAGCAGGTAGTCGGGCTTGACCTTCTCCTGCGCATAGCAGAGGCAGTCGGCCAGTACCAGGCGCCCTTCGGCGTCGGTGTTGCGTACTTCAATCGTCGTGCCGTTTTTGGCGGTGAGGATGTCGTCGGGTTTGTAGGCGTTGCCGCCAATCATGTTTTCGGTGGCGCCGATAATGCCATGCACTTCGACCGGAAGCCCAAGTTCGCTGACGGCTTTCATGATGCCCAGTACAGCACACGCGCCCGATTTGTCCGATTTCATCGTCACCATATATTCGGCCGGCTTGAGGCTCAACCCGCCGCTGTCGTAGGTGAGGCCCTTGCCCACGAGTGCCACTTTGAACTTGGCGTTGTCGGGTTTGTAGGCCAGATGCACGAGACGGGGAGGGTGGTTGCTGGCGCGGCTGACAGCCAGAAACGCTCCCATCTTCTCCTCTTCGAGCCCCTTTTCATCCAGGACGATGCACTCCAGATCGTTCTCTTCGGCCAGAGCCACCGCTTTGATCGCCAGCATTTCGGGCGTCATGTCATCGGGTGCCATGTTGACGAGGTTGCGGGTGTAGTTGGTGGCCAAAGCGACGGTGACGGCGTTGTCGACATAGCCCTGGGCCTTTTGGCAGTCGATCTCTTTGCCTTTGAAATCTTCGCAGCTGATCGTCACCTCTTTGACAGGGTGTTTGGCCTTTTCGCTCTTGTAGTGGTCGAAGGCGTAGTCGCCCAGAATCATCCCTTCGGTCATCGCCTTGACATTCTGCGCCGAGCATTTGCCCAGATACAGACCCGTCTTGACGTGTGAGACTTTCGTGTTCGAGAGCGCTTTGATCGCGGCGGCGTAACCGCTGCGTACATCGTCGTGGTGCAGAGAATCGAGGCCCACATAGAGGCGTTGGCTAGAGGGCAGCAGGCATGTCTGGTCCTGGTCGCCTTGAAAGCCCATCAATTCCAGTGTTTCACGGTCTTGTATCCAGGGGTGGTCGAAATTCTTTCCGACGACACAGACGATTTCGATGTCGGCGGTGATTTCACTTCGCGGTTTTGGAGATATTTCTATTCGCATGACGTATTTTCCTTTTGAGTATGATGTTTTCTTCCATTCGGTTGAAAAGATAGGCGATGGAGCCCAGAATCAGCGCCGCGGCGGGCAGTGCGATGTACCAGTGGTGTTTGGCGTACTCCAGCAGGCCAAGTATCTGCTCGCCGAAAATGTAGGCGAGGACAATCGTGATCGCCGCCCACACCTGGGCGCTGATAAAGTTGATGATAGCGAATTTTTTGGCGTCGTACCGCGTCAGGCCAATGCTCATCGGGATAACGGTACGCAGGCCGTAGAGATATCGCTGGATGAAGATGACGGGCCAGCCGTACTTTTTGAGCAGCAGATGGGCCAGAGCGAATTTGCGACGATGTCTGTGGAGCTGCTTGTGGATCCACTTTTTGTTGTAACGTCCGATGTAGAAGTAGATCTGGTCGCCGACAAATCCGCCAAGGCCCGCGACGAAGATGGCCGCAGGCATATTCATATGCCCCGTATGCACCAGTGTACCC
>JAUUDL010000121.1 GCA_030826715.1 Hydrogenimonas sp.
ATCGTCTGCACGACATTGTCGACTTCATCCTGACCGACCACCACTTCGATCTTGATTTTCGGGATGAAATCGACGACATATTCGGCACCACGATAGAGCTCGGTATGGCCCACCTGACGTCCGTACCCTTTCACTTCGCTCACCGTCATCCCGGCAATTCCCGCCTCCGCGAGCGCCTCTTTGACATCTTCAAGCTTGAACGGCTTGATAACCGCTTCGATTTTTTTCATGTTTCTCTACCCTTTCATAAAAAGTTACGCAAAACATGAGCAAAGCCCATGTTTTGGCAGGGACCGCCCGTCCCAAAAGTCTATATAGTTTCCCCCTAAAGCTTCGAAATCGAAGATTTCGAGATGATGTGACGCGTGTTGCATAACATCAGTTGTTTCATATGGTCCGTCTGAACTCCGGATAGGCTTCGAGGCCGCACTCGACGACATCCATGCCCTCCAGTTGTTCATCGTCCTCGGCACGGAAAGTGACGATTTTGTTGATCAGAAAGATAGTGATATATGATACCACAAAGACAAAGATTGCGACAACGACGATTCCTTTGATTTGTGCCGCCAAAGAGACATCTTTGGTGAATATTCCAACCGCGATCGTTCCCCAGATACCGTTGACCAGATGCACAGAGAGTGCACCGACCGGGTCGTCCAGATGCAACTTGTCGAAAAAGGGAACGGCGAAAACCACCAGTGCACCACCGATGAGGCCGATGAGAATGGGTGTGTAGATATCGAACAGATCAGCGCCCGCCGTAATCGCCACCAATCCCCCCAGGGCACCGTTGAGGATCATCGTGATATCGAATTTTTTGTATTGCAGATAGACGATAACGGCTGCGACAATAGCACCCGCAAGCCCCGCGGTATTGGTATTCATGATCGTGAGCGCGACGGTGTCGGCACTCTCTTTGGAAGCGATCGAGCCGACCGAACCGCCATTGAAACCGAACCATCCGATCCAAAGCACCATCGCACCGAGCGTGACCAGAGGAATGTTCGAAGCGGGGATGACGCGCACTCTGCTGCCGACATATCGCCCTTTTCGCGGTCCTATGATCATGATCGCGGCCAGAAGCGCCCACCCGCCCGTGGAGTGGATCACCGTCGATCCCGCCAGGTCGTGCATGGAACTGATATCGAGCATCGTGCCTTTGAGCATATTGGCACCCCATGTCCAATTGACGACCAGCGGATAGATCACCGCGGCCATCGCCACGGCAAAGAGCAGGAGGGGAATGATGCGCGCCCGTTCACTCACACCACCGCTCATGATATTGACCGTTTTGCCGACAAACGCCATCTGAAACAGGAATGCCGCCCATTTGCTGACACTGTCGTTTTCCCAGCCACCGAAGGCGAGCTGATAGCCCACGAGCAGAAACATCAGCGACGCGACGGCATAGATCATCGTATTGACGGTCAAAACGGCACTGACATTTTTGGTCCGTACGATGCCCGCTTCGAGCATCGCAAACCCGGGGACCATGAAAACGATGAGCGTCATCGCAAAGAGTAGAAAGAAGGTGTCGAGGATATAGGAGAGATCGTGTGGATTCATGTCGATTTCCTTTGAGAACAAGATGATAGAGATGAGTGTGTCAATTATAAAATGTAAGCGTTTATTTTCAAAGAGGGGATCGACGTAAGTTTGCCTGTTTTTTAGGCTTCACGAAAGGGAATGAGGCTATTTTACCTGTCAGTATTGATTAAAATTTAGGCAGTGCTTCCTGCAAGCCAAAGGAAGCACTGCCGTAGAGGCGCCCTTGAAAACTCAAAGGGCCTCGCCATCCTCTTCACCGGTCCGGATCCGGATCGCCTTTTCGATATCGCTTATAAATATCTTCCCGTCACCGATCTTGCCGGTACGCGCCGATTCGACGATCTTGCTCGCCACCATATCGACATTCTCTTCGGTGACCACCACCTCCAGTTTCACTTTCGGAAGGAAATCGACGACATATTCGGCACCGCGATAGAGTTCGCTGTGCCCCTGCTGTCGTCCGTATCCCTTCACCTCCGTCACCGTCATCCCCGTGATGCCGGCTTCTGCCAGGGCATCTTTGACATCTTCGAGTTTGAACGGCTTGATGACCGCTTCGATCTTTTTCATTCTGTTGTTCTCCTCACGTATATTGTGTCATATATCTTCCTGACGGCGTGGCACAAGGCCAAACCGTCAGAGGTTGAGCGCTCGCTCTCCGTGAATCGCTTCGTCCAGCCCCATCGTTTCGGTCTCTTCGTCGACACGCCCGCCGCCGGTCAATGCCGATGCGATAAAGAAGACGATCGCCGTCACGACCCCGCTGTAGACGATGGTCAGGCCCACCGCTTCGAGCTGGCTCACGAGCTGCGCACCCATGCTGTAGTTTTCCGGTGTGGCATAGGATGCGATGAAGATCGCCGTCGCGATGGAACCCCAGATACCCACAAGGCCGTGGACCCAGAACGCATCCAGCGAGTCGTCGACTTTAAACATTTTCTTGATCTTGGTGACGGCCAGGAATCCGAGGAATCCGCCGACAAGACCGATGATAATCGCACCGCCGACACCCGCGGTACCCGAAGCCGGCGTAATGGCCACAAGACCGGCGACCGCACCGGAGGCACCGCCGACGAGTGTGGGCTTTTTAAAGATCAACCACTCACCTGCGACCCAGCCGATCACACCCAGTGACGCCGCCACATTGGTGACCAAAAAGGCCGATGCCGCCGTACCGTCCGCAGCCACTTCCGAGCCGGCGTTGAAACCGAACCATCCGAACCACAGCAGCATCGCACCCAGTACGACAAAGATCGGAGAAAAGGGTTTGATCGCCGCTTTTTCGTAATCTTTGCGACGCCCAAGAAGCATCGCGACGACAAAGCCGGCCACACCCGCATTGATGTGTACGACCGTACCACCCGCGAAGTCTATCTCACCGAAGTTGAGCGTTTCACCGCCACCCCAGGCCCAGTGGGTAATCGGTGCGTAGACCGCCACGATCCAGAGCGCAGCGAAAATGACGAAGGTCGAAAACTTGACCCGTTCGATCATCGAACCGCTGGCGATCGCAACGGTAATCGCGGCGAACGTTCCCTGAAACGCGACGAAGAGCAGCTCGGGAATCGTGCCTGAAAGCGAATCGGGTGTAATACCGGCGAGCATCGCTTTGCCCGTTCCGAAAAAGTCGCCGTCGCCGAATGCGATCGAGTAACCGATGACGACCCATACCAGTGTGCCGACCGCATAGGCCGCCAGGCTCATCCCCATCGTGTTGAGAATGTTCTTACTTCGCGTCAGTCCGCCGTAAAAGAGCGCCAGACCCGCCGGCGTCATCAACATGACAAACGCCGTCGCCACGATCATCCAGGCGGTGTCACCGCTGTCGAGTTTATCTCCTGCGAATGCCAGAGCCGGCATAAGCGGCAGAGCCAAAAACCATCTCTTCATGAAATCTCCTTTTGAATTTCCCGGAGGAATTTTCTTGCATCCGTAGTATATGAATTTTTGATGATATTTTGTAGAAGCTAATTGATTAATTTTTATACAACTAAAATAACAGCGCCTCTCGATTCAATGGTCTGGCCACCCTTGGGAGAGGCGTCTTTACCTATATATTAGGTACCTTTGGATAGAATTTACCAATTTTTCAAACTGAAACACACATGCAAAAGGTTGTGAATGTCCGATCTGTTCAAAGAAAACGAAGATATCCAGGAAATTTCGATCGAGGATAGCATCAAAGGCAGTTACCTCGACTATTCGATGAGTGTCATCATCGGTCGGGCGCTGCCCGATGCCAGAGACGGCCTCAAGCCGGTCCACCGCCGTATTCTCTACGCCATGCACGAACTGGGCGTCACTTCACGCGCGGCGTACAAGAAATCGGCGCGTATCGTCGGTGACGTCATCGGTAAATACCACCCGCACGGCGACACGGCCGTCTACGATGCGCTGGTGCGGATGGCGCAGGACTTCTCGATGCGCATCCCGCTCGTCGACGGACAGGGCAACTTCGGTTCGATCGACGGCGACAATCCCGCCGCCATGCGTTACACCGAAGCCCGCATGACACGACTGGCCGAAGAGCTGCTGCGCGACATCGAAAAGGATACCGTCGACTTCATTCCCAACTACGACGACACGATGCACGAACCCGACGTCCTCCCCAGCCGCGTCCCCAACCTGCTTCTCAACGGTTCCAACGGTATCGCCGTCGGTATGGCCACCAACATTCCGCCCCACCGTCTCGACGAGCTGATCGACGCCCTTTTGGTCCTCATCGACAACCCATCCTGCGATCTGGAGGACCTACTCGAACATATCAAGGGGCCCGATTTCCCCACCGGTGGCATCATCTTCGGCCGCAAAGGGATCATGGATGCCTACAAAACTGGCCGCGGCCGCATCAAAGTACGCGCCAAGACCCATATCGAGAAGAAGGGGCAGCGCGAAGTGATCGTCATCGATGAACTCCCCTACCAGGTCAACAAATCCAGACTGATCGAAAATATCGCCCAGCTGGCCAAAGATAAAGCGGTCGAAGGGATCAGCGAAGTGCGTGACGAATCGGATCGCGAAGGGATCCGCGTCGTGATCGAGCTCAAAAAAGATACGATGAGCGAAATCATCCTCAACAATCTTTACAAGTCGACGCAGATGCAGACGACCTTCGGCATCATCCTGCTGGCGATCCAGAACAAAGAGCCCAAAATCTTCACACTGATGGAGCTGCTGAACCTCTTTATCCAGCACCGCAAGACGATCATCATCCGCCGCACCATCTTCGAACTCGAGAAAGCCAAGGCGCGCGCCCACATCCTCGAAGGTCTGCGCATCGCCCTGGACAACATCGACGAAATCGTCGCCCTCATACGCGCCAGCGCCGACGCCAACGAAGCACGCACGGGGCTGATGGAGCGCTTCAGCCTCAGCGAAAAGCAGGCACAGGCGATTCTGGACATGCGACTGCAGCGCCTCACGGGTCTCGAGCGCGACAAGATCGAAAAAGAGTACCAGGAGCTCATGGCCGAAATCGAGCGCCTGAGCAATATCCTCAAAAGCGAAGACCTTTTGAGCCAGATCATCAAAGAGGAGCTTCTGGAGATCAAGGAGAACTTTACCACCCCCAGACTCACCGAGATCGTCGACGACTACGAAGATATCGACATCGAAGACCTGATCCCCAACGAACCGATGGTCGTCACGATCACTCACCGCGGCTACATCAAGCGGGTGCCGGTGAAGCAGTACGAGAAACAGCATCGCGGCGGCAAGGGGAAAACGGCGGTGACGACCCACGAAGACGACTTCATCGAAAGCTTCTTCATCGCCAAGC
>JAUUDL010000056.1 GCA_030826715.1 Hydrogenimonas sp.
CTCTTTTGCTCTGGCATTCCCGTCACGCACCGAAACGTCGCTGTCTCTTTCAAAGTGGTCACAGGCCACGAAGCACCCAACAAAGAGCATTCACAGGTCGACTGGGAGTCGATGAAAGCGGACGAGACGATCGTCTTTCTGATGGGGTTGCACAACCTGGGCAATATCGCCAAAAACCTGATCCGAATCGGCCGGCAGGAAGAGACGCCGGTGGCCGTCATCTCCAAAGGGACGACGCCAGAGCAAAAGAGCGTCACCGGCACCCTTGCCGATATCGCCGAGAAAGTGAAGGCCGAAAATATCCAGACCCCGGCGCTCATCGTCGTCGGCCGTGTCGTGGAGCTCAAAAAAGATCTGGAGTGGATTGACGAAAATCAATAGTTTTTTCGTCGGATAGCGGTATGATGTGAGGATGAAAACCCATCTGATCGTGCTTTTCGTCACGGCGCTCCTGCTCGCTATCTATTTCAATATCGGCCTTTTCATCCCAAACCCTCAAAAAGTCTGCCACTGCCCGGCGATGCAGATCTCAGGCAGACCGCACTCTCGCATGGCCTCGCGCCGATTCCTTCCACATGGCCTGAAGCCAGGAAGATCGTCGAAAAACCTTTCAATACCCTATCAGCCGAAAAGATCACGCTGGGAAAACGACTCTTTTTCGATCCTTTTCTCTCCAAAGACCGCACGATCAACTGTGCCAGCTGCCATATTCTGGAAGAGGGCGGTGACGACAACCGTCCCACGGCGATAGGTTATCATAATCAATCCAACCCCAAACATCTCAACTCACCGACCGTGCTCAACGCGGCGCTTGCCAAAAGGGAGTTTTGGGACGGCCGGAGCCCCAGCGTCGAAGATCAGGCCAAAGGACCGATCCAGGCACCATTCGAGATGGCGATGACACCTGCAGAGTGTGTCTCGCGCCTCAAATCGCGTCCCGATTATGTCGAAGCGTTCGCCAGGGTGTTTCCCAAAGAGAAGATCACTTTCGATACGCTTACGAAAGCGATCGGCGCGTATGAAAGAACTCTATTGACTAGAGGCACCTTTGACCGCTACCTCGAAGGTGACGACGAGGCCATCTCCAAAGGGGCGAAGCGGGGGCTCTACCTCTTTATGCGCGTCGGCTGCAAGGGGTGCCACACGGGCCGAAGCCTGGGCGGCCGGAGCATCCAGCGCTTTCCACTCAGGCGATACAATTCGTTCCTGATCCCCGAATTACGCTTCGTCAACGGCGAACGCTGGTTCGCCGGTTTCAGGTGGCAAAAACCAAAAGCCGACAGGCCGTTTCCGTTTCCCGATACCGGTGGATTTCATGGACGAGACGGGCAGTTTCTCTTCAGAGTGCCCATTTTACGCAACGTAACCCGCACGGCGCCCTATTTTCACAACGGATCGGTCGATAAGATTGAAGAGGCGGTGCGGATCATGGCGAGGCATCAGCTGGGACTGACGCTCACCCAAAGGCAGATTGGCAATATCGTGGCGTTTTTGAAAACACTCGAAGGTGATTTGGTGGATTATTCCATCACGAATGTTTTGGAATAAAAATAGTTATTATTGGGAAGGCGGTTCGAAAAAGAAGTGGCGTACGAACGCCAGATCTTTTGGGTTCAGGTCCATCTGGTCCACGACAGTTCCGTTGTCGTCGAGAATCAGCAGGCGGTTGCCTTGCATTTTCAGGTGGCTCTTTCCCCACTTCTTGAGATAGTGGTCGTAGGCGATGAAGACTTTGGCGTTGTCGAGCTTGAGCCGCTCTCCGGTTCGCTTGTCGATCATATCGAGGCCGCCGAAGGTTTTGGTCATCTCGTAGGGGAAGTAAGGCTTGATTTTGGCCATGACGGCGGGATCTTTCTTTTCGGGCATATTCACGATAAATGCGGAGATGCTCAAAAAGGCGAAGACGGCCATCAGGATATAGACGGTTTTTTTACTGAACATCAGTCGTTTTCCTTTTTGTTGAAGAGGGTGTCGATATAGTTTTTCGCTTTTTCATCGAGCAGCTTCATCCGCTCTTTGCCTTTGGGCAGCGATGCACGAAGCGCTCTCATCTCTTCGAGAAACTGAGCGATCGAGTCGGGAATCGCCTTCTCGATCGCACGGCGGAGATATTTGGCCACCGAAGGGGAGATGCCCGAAGTCGAAAAGGCGATGGTAAGTGCCCCCTTTTGCGTGTACGAGGGAAAGATGAAGTCGCAATAATCGACCGAATCGACACTGTTGCAGAGCGTATGCCGGCTCTGGCACGCTTCGTAGATCTCCTTTTGGAGCGAGAGGTCGTCCACTGCGACGATGACGACGAAAACGTCGCGAAGGTCCTCGGGCCTGTAGGGGCGGCGGTGACATATGAGCCCGCTTTGCCTGGCGGCGGTTTCGACCTCCTGGGAAATTTCGGATGCCACGATCGTGATATCGGTGGTGAAATCGAGCAGTTTTTCGAGTTTTTCAGCGGCGATGTTGCCGCCGCCGACCAGCAGCACCTTGCGGTTGTCGAGTTTGATGAATGCCGGGAAATAGGCCAACTCAATATCCTTTACTATTTCTTTTATCTTATCATAGACTCTTTGAAGCGTCATTGACCGGCATCAAGGAAACTGTTGTATAAAAAATTTATAATTAGGATAAAAAGAGGATCGATAGGCATGGAAATGGAAAAAGAGTTTTTGACACTAATACAAAAAGGGTTTCCCGTATCGCAGCGCCCCTTTGCCGAACTGGCCGAAACGCTTGGCAGCAGCGAAGATGAAGTGCTGGATCTCTACCGCGATCTGAAGGATCGGAAGGTCATTCGCCAGACATCGGCGATCTTCGACACCAAATCGCTGGGCTACAAATCCTCTCTCGTGGCGTTTAAGACCAGCGATATCGAAAAAGCGGCGGAGATCATCAACACCCATCCGGGTGTCAGCCACAATTACGAACGCGACAATGCCTTCAACCTCTGGTTTACGATCGCCGTGGCGCCTGATTCGAAGCTTGGGCTCGAAAAGACGGTCGAACACCTGGCCCGGGAAACGGGTGCCGAAAAGTATGTGATACTGCCTACCAAAAAGATGTTCAAAATCTCCGTTCAGCTCGATGTGAAGGGCGACCGGGCCAAAAAGGAGCGTGTGAAGCGCGCCAAAAAAGAGCCGATGACGATGGAGCCGATCCACTACGAGCTGGTCAAGGAGTTGCAAAAAGATATCGAGCCCATCAAAGAGCCTTTTGCGCCGATCGTCGAGAGGCTCGGCATCGATTACGACACGCTCGCCACCGAGTCCGAACGCATGATAAGAGCGGGCCTGATGCGGCGCTTCGCAGCCATTTTATACCATAGAAAAGCGGGCTTCACGGCCAATGCGATGGTGGTCTGGAAGGTGCCAGAAGCGCATGCCGAAGCGATCGGCGAAACGGTGGCCTCCTACAGCGCGGTGAGCCACTGCTACTTGCGCCCCGTCTACCCCGAGTGGCCCTATCCGCTCTTTTCGATGGTCCACGGCAAGAGCCGCGAAGAGGTGGAAGGCATCGTCGAAGAGATGGCCGAAGAGATTGGCGTGAAAGAGTACGACTACCTCTACTCAACCCGAGAGTTCAAAAAGGTACGGATACGCTACTTTTCACCCGAGTTCGAGGCATGGGAGGAGAGCGCGGTTGGCCGGTAGCCATTTCACGATCAGTCTCCAATCACTGTTCACCAATCACCAAAATCAGAGATCGTGCTGATGTTCCAGCAGTACAAAGAGGCGATCGAGAGCTCCAATATCGTCTCCAAAACCGATATCGACGGTATCATCACCTTCGTCAACGACGAGTTCTGTAAAATTTCGGGCTACACGCGCGACGAGCTGATCGGGCAGAATCACAACATCATTCGCCATCCCGATGTGCCCAAAGAGCGCTTCAAACGGCTTTGGGATACCATTTTGGCCAAAAAGACCTTCCGATCCACCGTGATGAACCGGGCCAAGGACGGCTCGACCTTCTATGTCAATACCACCATTATCCCGATTCTCGACGAAAGCGGCGCGATCGAAGAGTTCATCGCGATCCGGTACGACGTCACCAAAGAGATGGAGCTGCAGATCGCGCTGGAGAAGAAGGAGCGGGAGCTCGAAGCACTCAACCGAACGCTCGAAGAGCGGGTTCGGATGCAGACGAAGAAACTCTACGATCTCAACAAACACCTCGAAGAGAGGGTGGCCGAAGAGGTGCGCCAGAACGAAGAGAAGCAGAAGATGCTTTTTTTGCAATCGCGTATGGCGAGCCTTGGGCAGATGATGGCCAACATCGCCCACCAGTGGCGGCAGCCCCTCACCGAGCTGGCCCTGACGCTTTTCAATCTGAAAAAGGCAGCCCACCGGCAAGATCTTCAAAAGGTCGATGCGGTCTACGAAGAGTCGAGGCAGATGATCCAGAATATGTCGCAGACGATTGAGGATTTCATCAACTTTTTCAAACCGGGCAAGCCCAAAGAGATATTTGCCCCATCCCAAAGCGTGGAGGATGCGCTGCAGATCGTGGGAAAGTCGCTCGAGAAACACTATATCAAGATTGAGACAAAGGTTGATGCTTCACTGAAGGTAAGGGGAGTTCGCAATGAACTCTCCCAGGTGCTCATCAACCTTCTGCAAAATGCCAAAGAGGCGCTCGAAAACAGTCCCGAAGGCCACCGTTTCATAAATGTGTGTGTCACGAAAAAGGATGATAAGGAATTGTGCGTGAGCGTGGAAGACAGCGCCGGAGGCGTACCCGAAGAAGTGGCGGAGAGGATTTTCGAGCCCTATTTTACCACGAAACATCAAGCCAAGGGGACAGGATTGGGACTTTTCATGTCGAAGATGATCATAGAAAAGAGTTTCGGTGGCACGATCGATCTGGAAAACGGGCCGCATGGTGCCACATTCAGGATCGATCTGCCGATGGTTGAAGGTGAGTGATGGCCTGTGGCGGCAAGTTTGCGAAGATGAAGGTGGTGCTCGTCGAAGATGAACCGCGTTTGGCCGAGCTTTTGAAAGAGGCGATCGGGGACTACTTTCAACGATTCGAGATCGCCCGTGACGGGATCGAAGGGTTGGCGAAAGTCAGAGAGACACAACCTGATGTACTGATTACCGATATCACGATGCCGAAGATGAACGGATTGGAACTGGCGGATGCCGTCAAGAAGGAGTTTCCCGACCTGCCGGTGGTGATTTTGAGCGCCTACAGCGACAAGGAGAAGCTGCTTGGGGCGATCGATGTGGGTGTCGTGAAATATTTCATCAAACCTTTTGACCCCGAAGAGCTTTTGACCTACCTCTGTTCACTGGCCAAAAAGATCAAAAAACAGAGCCTCGTTTCGCTCAAAGCACCGTTTACCTACGATTTGCAGAGTGAGCAACTCTTCAAAAACGGGGTATTGGTGCATTTGAGCAAAAGAGAGAGCCGATTCATCGCCCAGCTGCTCCACAGCCCCAACCACTACCTGAACAACGAAGCGATCAAAGAGAGGCTCTGGGAAGATGAAGAGGTGAGCGACGAGAGACTGCGCACCTTCATTCGCCGGGTAAGGCTCAAGAGCGATAAAACGCTGATCGAGAATGTCTCGGGACAGGGGTATGTGCTGCGAATGGCGGATGAATAAGTGAGTGCCTGAAGCGGAGATAATCGATGGGAAATAATAAAGAGTATGGAACTCCATTTCAGCGAGAGGTATGGGAGGCGCTGCGTCGAATACCCAAAGGCTCTATAACAACCTACGGCGCCATTGCCAAGTACCTGGGACAGCCTCGTGCCGTCCGCGCCGTAGGAACGGCGGTAGGGCGCAATCCCTTCGCACCGGAAGTCCCCTGCCATCGCGTGGTACGCGCCGATGGTACGATCGGAAACTACAGCGCAGGGAATGGGGTCGCGACCAAGATCGCCCTGTTGGAAAAAGAGGGAGTCGAAATCAGCGATGGAAAGATCATAGAATTTGAAAAACGCCTCTATCGATTTGAAGATCAGTAATTACACTTATCCTGACAGC
>JAUUDL010000069.1 GCA_030826715.1 Hydrogenimonas sp.
AGAAGCCACGTCGCCAACTGGCAGGAGCTGATCAAGATGCTCTCCCGAAGCGAGGAACTCTATAAAGAGATCATCGAAAAAGTGGCGGCACAGAGCACGTCCTTCATCCGGGAGATCCTGCAGGGGAGCCCCCAGAGTGTCGGGAAGTTCGCCGACCTTCAACGCATCAGCAACGAAACGATCGATATCGCGAAGAAAAAACTCGCCGTCCTGGCTAAAGAAGCGGTACTCAAAAGCACCGAAATCAAAGAGCAGCTGACAAGCGAAGCGAAGAAACTGGGCACGAAAGCGTGGAAAAGGGCACTGGAGATGGCTGAAAACTACAAGCAAAAAGACGAAAAATAGAGATAGATGTCACCAAAGGTCATGAGGCGCTTTGCGCCTCTCATTTCGGTCATTTGAAGGATATTCCCTTCCACCCCAATGACCTCAAATGACCTCAATAACCTTTCATCACTTTCATCTTACTCCAAATCTTTGGCCATCGTAAAGAGGTCGGAGAAGTGGTCTTTGTAATCCCTGCAGCGGTCGCATATCTTTTCGCCGCCTCTGTACGGGAAGGCGATCTTGCACTCCTCGCACACTTCGAGCCTATGTTTGACAAGCAACTCCATCCTGTCGAACGCGAAGTTGACCAGATCCAGATGGGTATCGTCACTGATTGATCGTGGCTGGCACAGATCGTTGCAGATGCCACATGCGATACACTTGCCCACCTGAAAGACGATACCCGTATTGTCTTTGAGTATCGAAAGCGCTTCGGTGGGGCAGAACATCGCACACTCCTGGCAGTTGGTGCAGGTATCGGCATCGATCTTTTTGCCCACCACGAAAGAGAACGACGTGTCGGCTCCGGTATTCGCTTCGAAACGCTCCGCGACCCTTTTGAGGGAGTTTTTCAGGATGATCCGCTTCACAGGCTGTTTTTCGTGCTCGGGCGGCACCAGTTCGGCCATCGACGCCTCTTCCTGAATCTCCTGCGCCGCTCTGAAAAGTTTCTTGAACATGCCTCGCCGATCGAGCGCGACGTCGTTGCCTGAAACCTGCTCCCTCTTTTCGATACCGTTCGCTTCGTTGCACAGTTGCAGGAATTTTCCGGCTTCGTCGATCGCGTCATCGATCCGCTCTCTCGCTTTGTTCTCTTTGTTGATCGCGCACCCTTCGCAGTGAGACAGATCGCAGGTGATACCGCCCGATTTTCTCAGCACGATACTCACCAGATGCTCCGGCGAAAGTGCCGCCAGGCACGGGACATTCTCCTTACATGAAATGTCATGATCCTTCGATGCCGAAAACTCCAGCACGAAGCGGTTCGGGTCGAAGAGATCGCTCATCAGCGCCTCGGTCGGGCAACCACCCATACATGCGCTGCAACCCGTACACCGCTCGGGATCGAGCGTCAAACGCGTGCGGTCAAAAACCATCGCCTCTTCGGGGCATATGTCGATGCAGAACGAGCATTCATTCTTGGCGTAGTCGCTCCTGAGACACTTGAAGTAGTCGAACTTGAAAAGATCGGCGGCGGTGATACTTTCGTTACGCATCGACCTCTCCCGCCTCTTCGATCAGGGCGCTGTAATCGGAGAGCAGAAATTCGATCGTGAAATCGCACAGATCGCGATAGAGCGGTGTCTGCGCCATCGGTTTGATCGCCACGAGAAACGGCACGATCCACTGCAGCAGATGTTTATGCAGAAATTCCGCCTGCGCCGTTTTGTCACCGGTGCTGATCATGCTCTGCATGAAACCAAATTCGATGCCCGCGTGGTCGGGCACATAGACCTTGGAGCCTTCGAGGTTCAGGTCGTAACCGTGGTTGAAGTAAAACTGCATCACGGGGTTTTGCAGGCCGACGAGAATTTCATTCTTACTGTCCATCACCGCCGATTCGATCGGATGGTTGTTGATACGGAAAAGAGAGTTGTAGTCGATGTTGAGAAGATCCTCGAGATTATCGATCGACTCTTTGGCAAACCACGCTTTCGTCTCTTCCCCGATCGTCTCGAGCAGTGCGTCGTTGCCCGCAAGGTCCGCAATCGCTTTTCTGTCGAGTTCTTCGGTGAAGACTCTCGATAGAAAGGCATAGATATAGAGTCTCGTCTTCTCGTCCATTGATATTTCCTTGTGAAATTTATAATTTGTGAAATTGTAGCAGAGTTATAGAATAATGTGCTGTACGCCGCACGGCTTGCAGCGATGGCATGATAGATTTTAGAAAAAGCCCATCATGCCATCGCTCGATGTGTGATTTCCGCCCAAAAGGGCGAAAATCTTAGAGGCAGCCTTTGAAGAAAGACTTTTTCGGCGGTGGAGGCGCTTTGAACTCCGTCGCATGGATCGTATTGGTTTGAGGATCGTACTCCCCCGTAAAGGTGACCTCGTTGGCGTTTTTCGCCTCATCGAGTTCATGGGCTTTGATCTTGCCCAGATCGATGTTGTAGTATGTGCCTTCGTCATGAACATAAAGAACCATCTTCCCGGTCACTTTGTCGCCGAAGTTCCAGTGTGCGAAGCACCCTTCTGAACCACAGGCATAACTTTCAAGACGGCAATCTTTGAAGAGGTCGTTCTTCACACACCACTCAGATGTCAAAAAGCCTTTTTTCGTCATCTCTTCACTGCTGGCCAGAGCACCTGTGGCAAGCAGGAAACCCAGACCCAGCATCAATATCTTTTTCATTATTTCACCTCCGCTTTGAGCGTTTTCAGGTAGGCGACCATATCATCGAGACTCTTGTCGTCGAGCGGATAGGGAGGCATCGCGGATACGCGTTTGCCATCGACTACATTATACCACGGTGTATTGGGGTGCTGATTTCTATTGTACCCCGGTACGACGACAGCACTGGGATCGACGATCGATTCACGCAGATAGGCCGCTGTAGCGTAGCCGCCGATATTGGCGAGGCCCGGTGCCATCGTAGAAGGCTGGCTCAGGCCCGGAATATAGTGGCATCCGGTACATCCGTTTTGCTGAACGAGATTCTTTCCGTTCTCCACATCGCCTTTGACAGGTGCCGTCAGGCTTTCGACCAGCTTGTCACCGCCACGCTGTCCGACGAGTTTGACCGGTACCCAGCCCGAAAGATATTTCAAGCCGTCACGCTGCATGCGCGCCCCGTCCCATGTGGCGAATGCCACGGGGAAGCCGCCTTGCAGTTTCAGATAGCTGTCTTTGAGAGGGCGTACGACTTCACCCTTCCATGCATGGTTGCCATAGGCCATATCGGCACTGAATTTCTCGCTTCCGTCTTTGATTTCGGTCATCGAACGGAAACCTTCGGAGACGAAAGAGCGCTGATAATCGGTCACGGCCAGTTTTGCGACCTCTTTGTTGTAGGCTTTGATATCTTTGCCGAATTTGTTCTTGCTCAGGATGTTCTGCTGCATACCGACATTGCCCTTGCCGTTTGGCTCATAGATGGGCTGGACCGCTTTTTGCAGGTGAATCACGACCGGGCGTCCGTCACTACCCATTCCGATGTAAGGAAGTTTGCTCGGATCTTTGTAATTGACCGGCAGCTGTACGGCGAAACCGTCGCCGTAGACATCGGAACGGTACCCCTTCTGGACACTTTTGGTGCCGTCGGGCCACTCGAGCAGGAAGGCAACATTTTTGCCGTTGTAGATCGCCTTGACACGCGCCTCTTTAGCATGATTGTTGGCGTTGGCTTCAAGCGCCTTCTTGTCGTTGAACGTGATCGTCGTCTGCGGGTAGAGATGGATCGTCGTCGCCTTCGCATAACTCCACGCCTTGGATGTGGGAGTCAGTTTCGTCACATCTTTATTGGTTTTCTGTGCCAGGATGGCATTGGATGCCATGGCCGACGACGCGATGAGCGTCGACGCCAGCAGTGCTGTTTTAAGCTTAGTCATATTCCACCACCTTAAACTGATATTTGTTCTCGGTATTTTTACCCGCCATATATCGATGATCGACAGGTGCCAAAGAGATGCCCTGTTTCTTGGCGATACTCTGATAGTAGTTCTGATCGAGTCGGAACATATCTTCATGCTTGTAGGCGATGAGGATATCCATCAATTCGCTTTCTCCCGTTTTGCGGCGCTTCTCTTTCTCTTCGCGAAGCGTCTTCATCGCCTGATGCACCTCTTTGCCGAAGAGTTTTTCGAGCTCTTCGATCGGCACACGGTTACTGCCTTCGATGACACGGCCTTCCGCGTCGAATTTCGGCGGTGCCTCCGTCGGAGGGACATAGTAGACGTTCGGTTGAGTACCATAGTCGCTGCGAAGCGGCAGAGCCACTTTGTACTGATGAACCAGTTTGTAGACCTGTCCCTCTTTGTCGTCGAGGAAACCGACGAAGCGGATACGTCCGACACACTGCTGGGCACACGCCGGTGGCAATCCCTTCTCGACACGCGGGAAGCAGAGAATACACTTTTCTGACTTGCTGATCTTCGGGTTGAAATAGATCTTTTTGTAAGGGCACCCGGCGATGCAGTAGCGATACCCCTGGCATCGGTCCAGGTCAACCAGTACGACACCATCTTGTTCACGCTTGAAAATCGCATCGCGCGGACAGGCACTCAGACATCCCGGATTGCTGCAGTGGTTGCAGATACGGGGAATGTAGAAGAAGTAGTTGTCGCTCGGGAAATTACCGGCCCCTTCATCTTCATCCCAGTTGGGCCCCCATGTCGGCTCGACATTGGGTTTGAGCTCCGCACCAAACTGCAGTTCATCGTGGTTGTAATCCCACGGCACACCGTAGTCGGCCTCGATATTAGGGACGACACCTGCCTGAAGATCGCCGGCAGCGTCGAATCCGCCGCCAAGCTCCATCCAGTTTTTCGGATAACCCGTACCAGGGTACGTTTCGACATTGTTCCAGTACATATATTCGCGGCCGTTCCGGTTGGTCCATTGCGTTTTACATGCGACGGTACAAGTCTGGCATCCGATACATTTGTTCAAATCCATTACCATTGCTAATTGTCGTTTAGACATACTGCTCTCCTACCTTACACATTTGCTTTTTCAAAATCGATGGCACCGTCATAGGCGTACTGGTTACCATCCCAAAGACCACCGAACTTCAAGTGACCCCAACCGTCTGCCATTTCGAGCAGGTTCAAAGACATCGGAACCACTTCGTTGTGCCCTTTTTTGAACTTGTACATATACGGCTCCCAGCCATGTTCCATCACCACGCTGTCCGGCGGGCAGGAGCTGGAGACTTTCGCCATCGCGTAGAACTCTCCGAGATTGTTGAACAGGCGAATCGTATCGCCATCTTTGATCCCTTTCTTCTCGGCCACTTTTCGGTTGACCTGGACATAGGGGACACCACGCTGCAGGCGCTGCAGAATGCGGCTCTGCTTGTAGTTGGAGTGGATCGACCAGCGCGCGTGCGGTGTCATCATCGTAAACGGATATTTCTCCGTCTTCGGACGGATGCCTTCGAGCGCACTGTTGGTTTCCGCACCCATCTGCAGGTAGTATGGATGGTCCACATAGAATGTCTGACGACCACTCACCGTTTCGAGACGCTCGAATTTGTAGAGCGTGTTTTCGAACGTAAAGTATGGTCTGTCGGCATAGAGCGGAGAGAGTTTGCCCGCTTTTTCGTTCAGTTGCAAGAAACCGCCGGCTTTGTACATCTTCTCCATCGTCCAGGGCTGATACTGGTCACACTTCTCGAGTGCCGCCTGTACCGCGAGCTTGTCGGTTCCCAGATAGGGTTCGGCCGCCGCTTCGGACTCTTCGTCGGTATTGGTGTACTCTTTATAAGCGATCGAAAGATCGTGGAACCCTTCGCGTGCATGTTTCTTGTCATCCGGCACTTTCGCCTTCGCGATGTTTTCGGGTTTGTTCGCGATCTCTTCGAGTTTTTTGGCGATCAGTGCGAACATACTCCACTCATCTTTCGCCTCTCCGACCGCTTTGATGTTCGCGACCGGCTGCGCCAGGTTGGTAAATCGATGGTATCCCGGGCTGGTACGGATGTCGTACACTTCGTAGTGCGATTTGGCCGGAAGCAGAATGTCGGCATAGACGGCCGCTTCACTCATACGGTAATCGACATAGGCCCAGAAATTCATCTTTTTCAGGAACGCTTCGCGGTATTTGCTACCCTTGTTCCGGCGGAATTTGGAGTCGGCCACGATAATCGCGGTATCCGGTGTCCACCAGGGTTTGACGCCAGGGTACCCTTTGCCGCCATCTTTTCCCTTTTCGAGAAGATCTTCGATCAGCTCCATATAGTCTTTCTTGCTCATCTTCTGAGCGCGTTGGACATCTTCGTTGCTGAAATATTGATCGAATGTCTCAAGGCCGTCGCCATAGACAAACTCGCCGACGAAACCAGATCCGAATCGAGGTTTGTATTTACCGCCAAAGCCTCCCAGAACACCCAGCCCGCTGAGGCTGAATTCGTTTTCGGTATTGAGGCCGCCGTAGGGCCCCATGCGTCCTGTCAGGCCGCAGATCGACGCGATATTCCATACAGTCTGCAAGCCGTTGAAATATTTGTTGAGCGAGAAGCCGGTCGTGATCGCAACCACTTTCGGTTTGGCGATATCGTGCGCCAGTTCGCGGACCGTATCGGGGTGTACACCCGTAATCTTCTGTGTCGCTTCAGGCGAATATTTGGCGGCCGATTTCTTGAGCATTTCAAAGACCGTCGTCACCTTGACATCGCCATCGTTCGTTTTGACGGTCCACTCTCCTTCGAGTTCCGGATCGATGCCGAACTCTTCGAGTCGAAGTGTCTTGTGCTCGCTTCCTTCGGTGCCAGGCATCAAAACAGGCTTGCCTGTTTTGGCGTTGATCGCGTAGAACTCCTCTTCGAACTTCTCGTGCTCCTCTTCGTTTTTCGCATGTTCCATGTCGGAGCGGCGCAGAAGCTTCTTGTTGTCGAGGCGCACGAGGAACGGAAGGTCGGTAAAGATCTTCATGAAGCCCGGCTTGTAGAGCTTCTCGTTGAGGATGACGTTGATGACGCTCATCGCGAGGAAGTTGTCGGTACCGGGCTTGATCGGAATCCAGAGGTCGGCCGATTTGGCAGAACCGTTGAATTCGGGTGTGATGATGATCACTTTACCGCCGTTGTACTTGCCTTCCCAGACGAAGTGGGCATCCGGGATACGAGAAACCGATGGGTTACCGCCCCAGAAGATCGACACATCGGTTGTGTACATGAAGTCGTAGGTGCCACCGACGTTACCTTCGCCGTACGCGACGGCCGAACCGGAGAACATGTCGCCCAGGTAGGAAGCCGGATAGATCCTGTAGGCACCCAGCTGTGTCGAGAAGCGAAGCGGTCCACCACGACGACCTTCGGTCAAAAGACCCGTACCCGCATGAACCATCAGGTGACTCGGTCCGCGGTTGGGATCGGTCATGACATCCCAGATATGTTGGGCCACTTCCGTCGCCGCTTCGTCCCAGCTGATGCGCTTCCACTTGCCTTCGCCACGTTCGCCGACACGCTTCATCGGATAGAGAATACGGTCTTTTTCGTACATCACCTGTGAATGCTGGACCCCTTTGTTACATCCGCGGGGGTTGAAGTCGGGAATCTTCGCGTTGATCGACGGGTAGCGTGCCGACTGGTTTTCACGTGTGACTACACCGTTGTGCGACCACACTTCCCAGGCACAGTTACCCTGGCAGTTGACGCAGTGGTATGCGAAGCCGTGCTCCTCTTTTTTACCGTATGTAAAACCGAACTCGTTGCGGTACATCTCTTCGGTGTAGGTCGTGTTCGGATAGTTCTCTTTCCCGTTTTCGACTTTCATCGCACCGGTTTTCGCGAACAGACTTCCTTGTGACGCGACCAGAGCCGCGGTCACACCAGAAAATTTGAGAAAATCTCGTCGTTTGCTGTTTACCATTTCTTTCTCCCTTAGCGTCGAATCGGCAGATTCATATTGTTGCCCCAGGTATCCCATGCACCGGAATAGACTTTGACATTTTTATATCCCAGCAGTTCGAGTGCCGTGATGATTTCAGAACCGCGTCCCGCACCGACCTGGCAGTAGGCATAGACGGTTTTGTCCGGTGTCACACCATACTTGGCGAACATCGCCTTGAGCTCTTCGGGTGTACGGAAACTCTTTTTGCGATCGAAGTCGGTTATTTTTTTCCACTCGATGAATGTCGAACCGGGAATGTGACCGCCGCGAGCCACGTTGTCCATCTTGCGCTCACCGATGATTTCGATCATGCTGCGAGAATCGATGACGACATATTTGCTCTTCTCCCCGTTTTTGAGAATATCCTGAACGGCTGTATACACCTCTTCGGTCGTTGCAAGCATTTCAGGTTTCGGATGGTGGATTTTGTAATGGGTATGATGCCATTTGGGCTCTTTGCCGCGCTGTACGAGCAGTTTTTTCTCCAGCTGCTTCATCTTCAGCTTGATCTCCTTTTGCTCAGCTTTGTACTTGGCCATTTCAGCTTTGTTCTTCGCTTTCTTGGCTTTTCTATACGCCTTTTTGGCGGCACGCTTCTGTTTTTTGAGGTCGTCGTAGATCTTCTGATTCGGGTCGAGCGCCTTGATACCGTCCTGACCGCCATCAAGCACATAGACCTTGTCGTGGCCCATCGATTTGAAGAAACTGTAAACGCCCGTGGCGTTGGGCCCTCTCCAGTTGTCGTAGGCGATAACCGTATCGCTGTTCTTGATTCCCTTGCTCGAGATCAGATGCTCCGCGTGCTCGGGGCATTGATAGAGCGGTTCACACTCCAGGTTGCCCATGATATCCGCATGGTGCAGGTGGTGCGCGTACATATTGCGCGATCCCTTGATGTGTCCGCCTTCATAGGCCGTTTCACTATCGCCGTTGACGAAGACGACGCCCGGCTTGCCGATGAGCTTGACCGCTTCTTCGGGCTGAATCGTAATCTTATCCGCCGCCAGCAGAGCCGAGGCAGAAAAGAGGCCCGCAAAACAAAGCGCTTTGAGCCATTGCTTCATTACCACTCCTTATGTTTTGGTTTAGGACGCATAATACGCCCATTTCTCGGTATTTCCGATAACGATTCATTATAGAAACACAACTCTTAATGCGGCTTTAAAAACGGCCAAATATAAAATTCATTTACATTCGTAAGTAATTCGTCGCTGAAAGGAAACAAATTGTCCAGTAATCGTGAAGGAGAGCACAAAAATAATTGATAGACTTTGCGCACACTGCACCTTTTGCGAGGACCATCGCGATCGCTATACTCGCAGAGGCCTGCGACGTTTGACTACCCGATACCTTTTTGATACCATACCCCAAAATCAAAACAAAAGAGAGAGTATATATATGGTGAGAGATGAAGCGATAGAAAAACTCGAAGACAGGCATCTTCCGCTCACGGAAGTCAAAGCAATCTTCGAAGCTTTCCGTGACGATATGCAGGTTGTCGGCCATGTGGCGATGAACCTGAGCCTCCGCACGTCGGTCTATGAACGCGAAAAAGAGAAAGACCCCATCATGGAGGAGTTGCTGGTGGCTCTCTCGGAGGTTGAGGATATGGGAAGCCGATGGGCCGTGGCGAAAAACCCCCATACGCCCGCCCATGTGCTCGAAAAACTCTCCAAGGACAGCGTCAACCTCGTCCGTGCCCTCGTGGCGACCAACCCCAACACACCACCCACGATTTTGCACAATCTTTTCAGTGACGAAAAGATCGTACGCGACGGACTCTCCGGCAACCCAAACACCCCGGCCAAACTGCTCAAAATCCTGGCCGACGACGCCGACAAGATGGTCCGCATGCGTATCGCCGAAAACCCCAACGCCTCCAAGGAGCTGCTGCAGAGACTGATGAATGACAGCGACGAGAATGTCAGGAAAGCCGCGGAAGTCAATCTCTCCAAAAGGAGCCACGCATGAAGAAGAAGCGACGATACGAAGAGGAGCTGCCACCGGCCTATGAAGGGGTCGAACGCCACCTGATGGCTGTCTACTACTCGGGCGTCTACATCACCAACGCCGATATCGTCCGCGTCGGTAAAATGGTGGGGCTTGATTTGGCGATGAAAGATCGGCTGGCACTGCTGAAAGACCTGATGCATCACGCCCACGAAACCGGTACGAAAGCGCAGATGATGCAGGGCTTCATCACCATTTTGCAGGAGCGCTCCAAAACCTACGGGGAGCTCGCCCAAAACTTTCCCGCTGCCGCGCCGCTGCTGCAGAGCATGATGCAAAAGGCACGCTCCACGGCCCTTCTGCTCCAACGTGAAATGAGGAGCGACCCCTATGCATAAAGAGCAGATTCAAGATGCGCTCAAAAGCGTCAAATACCCCGGACTCGACAAATCGATCGTCGATCTCAAGATCGTCGAGAGTATCGAAGAGGAGAACGGAAAACCCGTCATCACCCTTTCGATGCAAAACGACGAAGCCTTTGAAATCCTCGAAAAGCGCCTCGCCGACCTTTTTGG
>JAUUDL010000096.1 GCA_030826715.1 Hydrogenimonas sp.
GCCGATTTCACGGTGGCGGAGGTGATGCTGAAGTACTTTATTCGCAAAGTGCAGCAGAACCGGTTTTTTTCATCTCCCCGGATCGTGATCTGTGTGCCGGGCGGCTCAAACCAGGTGGAGCGTCGTGCCATTCGCGAGTCGGCCATTACGGCCGGTGCGCGAGAAGTCTTCCTTATCGAAGAGCCGATGGCGGCGGCGATCGGCGCGGGGCTGCCGGTGAAGGAGCCGCACGGCAATCTCGTCGTCGATATTGGCGGCGGTACCACCGAGATCGGTGTCGTCTCCCTCGGCGGGCTGGTGATCAGCAAATCGATCCGTACCGCCGGTGACAAGATCGACCAGGCGATCGCGGACTATGTCAAACGCAAATACAACCTCCTCATCGGCGACAGAGTCGCCGAAGAGATCAAGATCGAGATCGGCAGTGCTCTTCCGCTTTCCGAAGAGCGTTCGATGATCGTCAACGGCCGCGACCAGGTCAGCGGCCTGCTCAGCTCGGTGGAGCTGACCAGCGAAGATGCCAGGGAGGCGATGAAAGAGCCTCTCAGAGAGATCGGAGAGGCGCTCAAGAATATACTCGAGCAGACGCCGCCTGATCTGGCGGGCGACATCGTCGAAAACGGCATTGTGCTTACAGGCGGCGGTGCGCTGATACGAATGCTCGACAAATATCTCTCCGATATCGTCAAGCTGCCGGTCTATGTGGCGGAAGAGCCGCTGCTCGCCGTCGCCAAAGGAACCGGACGCGCGCTGGAAGAGATCGACATTCTCCAGCAGCTGGCGTATGACTAACCGAAAGATACCTCTTTTTCTGATCGTACTGGCTGTAGCGGGGCTGATCCTCTACAGTCCGACGGTACGATCGTTCTTTTCCGCATTTTCCCAAACCCTCCAATCCGCTGTTCTTCATACCAAAAAGGCGATCGAAACGGGTATCGAGCGCCATATCGAACAGGCCGAAACGATCGATCGCCTTCATGCACGAAACCGTGAACTCGAACGGCAGATGATACGGTGCAAGAGCGATGCAGCCAATTTTCGGGCCATCGCGTCGGCACTGCGACTCTCAAAGGATTTCAATGCCACGCTGGAGGCCGCACACGCGAGAGGATACGCCAGACTCGGCAACTTCCAGCAGTTGTGGCTGGACGATTTTGAGAGCTACAATCCGCTCGTCAACTACGGGGTGATCCGTGACGGTTTCGCCATAGGCATCGTGGTCGAAAAGCGGCGTCAACCCCTGATGATACTCGCAGGCGACAAGGAGTGCAACTTCGCCGTCTATATCAATATGGGCGATGAGAGGGCGCCGGGCATTGCGACCGGACTTGATGCTCGCCATATGGTGGTCAAATACATTCCCGAATGGATGAGCGTCCGCAGGGGTCACGAGGTCTTCACGAGTGGGCTCGACCACATCTTTCCGGCAGGCGTTCCCGTGGGCCGTGTGTTGTCGGTGAAAAAGATGCAGGGTTTCAAGAATGCGAAGATCCAGCTCTACGGCGACACGCTCCATCCGGAATTCGTCTGGGTGAGCAAGCCCTGAAAGGGCATTATAAGAGCACATAGAGTAAAATAAACACATTTATAAACTCCTGACAGCCATAGCTTCATGAGCTTTTGACCATATAAAAATTTCTCCAAGGAGCGCTTCTCCATGCCAAAACGCGAAGATATTCAGACCATTCTGCTGATCGGATCGGGTCCGATCGTCATCGGTCAGGCGTGTGAATTTGACTATTCGGGTACTCAAGCGGCCAAAACGCTCAAAGAGCTTGGCTACCGCGTGGTCCTGATCAACTCCAACCCCGCGACGATCATGACCGACCCCGAATTTGCCGACCGTACCTATATCGAGCCGATCAACGAAGAGGTGATCGCCAGAATCATCGAAAAAGAGGGTGTCGATGCGATCTTGCCGACGATGGGGGGCCAGACGGCACTCAATGTCGCAATGAGTATGCACGAAAAGGGGATGCTGGGAGGTGTCGAATTTCTCGGTGCCAATCCCGAAGCGATCAAGAAGGGCGAAGACCGGCAGGCCTTCAAAGAGGCGATGATTAAAATCGGCATGGACCTTCCAAAGAGCCAGTATGCCTACTCGATGGAGGAGGCGGTGAAGGCGGCCGAACAGATCGGATTTCCCCTCATCATCCGCGCCTCCTACACACTCGCCGGGGGCGGCAGCGGTGTGGCGTACAACATGGACGAGTTCAAGACGCTGGCGGCAGCGGGCCTGGAAGCGAGCCCGATCACAGAAATCCTGATCGAAGAGAGCCTGCTGGGATGGAAAGAGTACGAGATGGAGGTGATCCGTGACCGCGCCGACAACTGCATCATCGTCTGCTCGATCGAAAATGTCGACCCGATGGGTGTGCATACGGGCGACTCGATCACCGTCGCCCCGGCGTTGACACTGACGGACAAAGAGTATCAGCGAATGCGGGACGCCAGCTTCAAAATTCTTCGCGAGATCGGTGTCGATACCGGCGGGTCGAACGTGCAGTTTTCGGTCAATCCCGAGACGGGCCGAATGATCGTCATCGAAATGAATCCGCGTGTGAGCCGCTCTTCCGCCCTGGCGTCGAAGGCGACGGGTTATCCGATCGCCAAGGTGGCGACACTGCTGGCGGTGGGTTTTACGCTCGATGAGATCAAAAACGACATCACCGGCACCCCGGCGAGTTTCGAACCGGTGATCGACTATGTCGTTACGAAGATACCGCGCTTCACCTTCGAAAAATTCCCCCAGGCCGACTCGACACTGACGACGTCGATGAAGAGCGTCGGCGAAGTGATGGCGATCGGGCGCACCTTCAAGGAGTCGGTTCAAAAAGCGCTCTGCTCGCTCGAAACAGGGCTGGTCGGATTCGATCCGATCGCCTGCGACGAGGAGACGCTCAAAAGAGAGATCCGTCGCCCCAACGAAAACCGCCTCCTCTATGTCGCCCAGGCGTTCAGAGACGGTCTTGGTGTCGAAGAGATAGTCTCTTTATGTCGCATCGATCCGTGGTTCCTTCGCCAGATCCGGGACATCGTCGAACTCGAAAATGCGATCGATGTGGATGCGCTCCAGAACCCCGAACTTCTCAGGCGCGCCAAGGCCGATGGCTTCAGCGACGCGATGATCGCCAAAATCATCAACGCCAAAGAGCATATGGACCTGAGTGAAAACGATATCTACGCGGCCAGAAAGCGCCACGGCATCGAACTGGAGTATCACGAAGTCGATACCTGCGCGGCGGAATTCAAGGCGCTGACACCCTATCTCTACTCCTCGACCAATATCATGCCACTGCCGCAGAACGCCAAAGGGGAAACGAAGAAGCAAGATGGAGAAAAGGTGCTCATCATCGGCGGCGGGCCCAACCGGATCGGGCAGGGGATCGAGTTCGACTACTGCTGCGTGCACGCCTCTTTCGCCCTCGAAGATATGGGCATCACGTCGATCATGTACAACTGCAATCCCGAAACGGTCTCGACCGACTACGATACCAGCGACATCCTCTACTTCGACCCGATCGATTTCGAGCATGTCCGCCAGGTGATCGAAACCGAAAATCCCGACGGGATCATCGTCCATTTCGGCGGGCAGACACCGCTGAAACTGGCCAAGAAGATCACCTCGATCGGCGGAAAGATCGTAGGTACCAGCGCCAAGGTGATCGACGAAGCCGAAGACCGTGAAAAATTTTCGGCCTTCATCAAGGAGCTGGGCCTCAAGCAGCCCGAAAACGGCACCGCCTTCACGAAGGAGGAGGCGTTCGCCATCGCGTCGCGTATCGGGTACCCCGTACTCGTTCGCCCCAGTTACGTTCTTGGCGGCCGGGCGATGCGCACCGTTTACAACGAAGAGGAGCTTCGATCCTACATGGACGAGGCGGTAAGCGTGAGCAACGAATCGCCGGTACTCATCGACAAGTTTCTCGACCACGCGATCGAACTGGATGTCGACGCCATCAGTGACGGCAAGGATGTCTATATCGGCGCGATCATGCAGCATATCGAAGAGGCGGGGATCCATTCGGGTGACAGCGCCTGCTCGCTGCCGAGCGTTTCCATCGGCGAAAAACTCCTGAAAGATGTGGAGAACCAGACCAAGGCGATCGCATTGGGCCTTGGCGTGAAGGGACTGCTCAATATCCAGTACGCCATCTTCCGTGACGAAGTCTACCTGATCGAAGTCAACCCCAGAGCGAGCCGAACCGTGCCGTTCGTCTCCAAAGCTACGGGCGTGCCGCTGGCGAAGGTGGCGACTAGGGTCATGGTCAAGGGCGATCTGCGTGAGGCGCTCGCCTTCTACGATACCTTCAACGTGGTCACGAATGACGGCAACGTGCTCAAACCGAGGCTCAAGAACCATGTGGCCGTCAAAGAGGCGGTCTTTCCGTTCGCCAAACTGACGGGTTCGGATGTGATTCTAGGTCCGGAGATGAAGTCGACGGGCGAAGTAATGGGGATCAGCCAGACATTTGGCATATCATTTGCCAAGAGCCAGTTCGCCTCCAAAAACCGCATTCCCGAAAGCGGTACGATCTTCATGTCGCTGACCGATCACGACAAGAGCGAGGGCCCGGCCATCGGGCGCACCTTCACAGAGCTTGGATTCCGGATCGTCGCCACATCCGGGACCCACAAAGTGCTCGAAGAGGCCGGCGTCGAGAGCGAAGTGGTCCTCAAGATATCCGAAGGGCGCCCGAATGTCGAAGATCTGCTCAAAAACGGCGATATCGACATGGTGCTCAACACCTCCGACAACAAATCGAGCAAAGACGACGCCAGGCGGATCCGCCAGGCGGTCCTTCGCTTCAATGTGCCCTATTTCACGACGCTCGCCGCCGCACGGGCCGCCGCCGCCGCGATCCGGGAGATCGAGAGCGATGGCGCGCTCGAACCCGTGGCGATCCAGGATTACCTGAGCGAATGATGCGTCCCGACCTGGTCTATCTGGTGCAGACCGATACGACCGTCGGATTCCTCTCCCAGTCGGCCCGAAAGCTGGCCGAAAAAAAGGGCCGATCGCCCGAGCGACCGTTTCTCAAAGCGGTTCCCCGCTTCGAAGATGTCGCCACGATCGGACGTGTCCCGTCGGCGCATCGCAATATGGTGCGTCGCAGCAAAAAAACCTCTTTCATCCTTCCCTCCGGCCTCTCGTTCCGCGTCGTGCAGGACCCTGGTCACAGAGATTTCATCGAAAAATGCGGTTGGTGCTATACCACCTCCGCCAACCTTCATGGCGAGCCGTTCGACGAAGCGATCGCGAAAGAACTTTGTGATGTTGTGGTAGAATCAAAGGATGGATTCAGCGACAAAGCGCCGTCGGCCATATGGCGACTGAGGCGATTGAAAAAGGAGCGGATACGATGACGGCGAGAATATTATCGATACTTTTCTTCGGAACACTCTTCTGGTTTTCGTTCGATTTCATCTTTTACAGCGGTCTTTTCGTCAACTACATCGAGGCCAACGGCATCCCGGTCTTTTTCAACCAGTTTTTCGCCGATTCGCAGTTATGGTGGCTCTGGATCATCGGCATCGTACTCTATGGAAGCGTCTTTATGGTGCGCAACAAGACGAAGGAGAAAGCGCTCTTCTATCTGCTTTCGATACTTCTGGCGGGGATTCCCTGGATTCCGAGTTTCGGCGAGCAGATCGGCACGGCACTCTTTTCCAAACCCCATGCAAGTTACCGATTCGGAAAAATGGTCGTCGAAGATGCCACGATCCTCTATGAAAGCAGGGGGTACGATTATGTCAAGGTCCCCGGCAAACCGATGACGCTGCGCTATCCACAGAAAAACAGGATTCGATAGACTTTTTATTCCCTCTCTTCCGCTTTCATCTGCGCATACTGGCGCTTGGCTTTCTCGATCATCTGACGGTCGGGAACCTTCCGGCCCGCGATATAGCCGACGATGTTCCCATCTTTGTCGAATTTTGGTTTTATCCAGACGATAACCCAGTAGTATTTGCCGTCCTTGCGTATGTTTTTGACATACCCTTCCCACATCTCCCCGCTTTTGATCGTCTCCCACATCTGCTTGAAAGCCGCTTTCGGCATGTCGGGATGGCGGTTGATGCTGTGGGGCGAGCCGATGAGCTCCTCTTTGGAATAGACCGTCATTTCACGAAATTTCCTGTTGGCGTAGGTGATGATCCCGGCCGTATCGGTTTCGGTGATCATCACGCCGCCATCGAAAAGTACCTCCTGATCGACAGGTTCGGGTTTGACGATTTTCTCTTTTGTGATTGAATTGATGATTGTTGCCACGATAACCTCTTTTTTGTGCTTTAGTAAGATTATATATCAATTACCGGAAAGCATAACTTAAGCTTAACATGTGCTCATGTATAGTAATATGAATTCATAAGGAGTTGTCGATGCCATTGGATTTTGCCGTCTCTTTCCTCGATGAGCTGTTCGTCGATCTCAAAAGAGAATTGACCCGTGCCGATCAGACATTTTTTCTCTTTTCGACCTCGCCGGAAGCACTCGGTTCGGTTCTGGATAAGGAGAAAATGCTTCTCACCCGGCTTCTTGAAGCGAAAAAGAGTGAAATGAGTGCCATTTTCGATGCGTTGACGGAACTCTTTTTGGTGCATGCCGTCCCCTTTTCGGCGATGACATGGAATATCGACAATATAAGAGCCAAACTGATTCATTCAATGGCACACGACGGTGGGAGCGAAAGAGTGTTCATTTTGGCCGTCAACGATCTTTTTGAAGAGCTCAAAAATTACATCTCGAAGGCCTATATAGGTAAAATCGACCCCGGGATGGAGATCGACGTGGGGCCCTTTGCCGACAAGTCGTTGCTGGCGGCACATCGCAACTATGTGGAGAGCGTCATCGCCGCGATACGCGATGACGACATCGATGCGCTTCCGATGGTGAGAGCCCAACATTGTCGCTTCACGGAAATGCTCGATGAGGCGGAAGCGCAGATGGTCTGCCTTGACGCCAACCTCTGCCTCCATCTGACCAATCTGCACAAAATCGTGCACGAGACGCTATTTAACTTCTCGTCATTCTACCGCCGCCGACTCTAC
>JAUUDL010000064.1 GCA_030826715.1 Hydrogenimonas sp.
ATCAAGGCGGTGTCGGTGGTCAGACCCTCCAAGCATTCGCGGCTCGACCGTGCGGCCGTGAAGACGGTCGAAAAGATCGGGCGTTTCGCGCCGCTGCCGGAGGTTTTCGGTACCGACACCCTGACGCTGCGCATCCCGATACGATACACACTGAAAGGGCGATAGAGATGACACTGATGCAATATGTCGAATCAGGCGGCGTGATTATGGATATTCTGATCGCGATGAATACGGTGGGATTGGCTGTGATGATTGCCAAAGCGATTCAGTTCTGGCGTTACAACCATGATGCGAATATGCATGCGGAGGCGATCGCGAGGGAGTTTGCAATGATTGGTTCGCACGATAAAGAGACGGTGATACTCATCGTCAAAGAGCTGCTCCAAAGCCGTCTCAAAAAGCTTGAAAAGGGGCTACCGACGGTCAAGATCGTCGCGACGACGGCGACGCTTTTCGGCCTGCTCGGAACTGTCGTGGGGGTCCTTATGGCCTTCGAAGCGATCGCCAAGGTGGGCATGGGCGATCCCGCAGCATTCGCGGGCGGTATATCGATGGCGCTGGTGACGACGGTGGGCGGGCTCATCGTCGCGATTATCCATGCCATCGGCTACAACTATCTCGTCGCCTGGCTCGATGCGATCGAAGCGAATATCGAAGAGAAGTTATTGTTGCGCTTCTATGGTGAAGGAGAGTCGGCGTGAAGCGGCGCGAATCTCTGACGCTCGATATGACGCCGCTGGTCGATGTGGTTTTCCTGCTGCTCATCTTCTTTCTCGTCACCTCGGTCTTCAAAAAAGAGGAGCTTGCCCTTTTGCTCAATCTTCCGTCGGTCGAGTCGGGAAAAGAGGTGAAAATTCCCCCGAAAAAGATAGAGATCGAACTGGGTGCGGAGAAGATCGCTTTGAATGGGAAAGTGGTGACGTTTTCGCAGTTGGAAGCGGCGCTGGCACCGAAAAAAGAGAGCGATATACCCGTCATCGTGCGCATCGACCGGGCGGTGCCCTACGGCCGCGTCGCCAGACTGCTGGCGATTTTCGAAAAGGAGGGGCTCGAAAACCTTTCGCTCATCACAAAAGCGAAACGAAAAAATTGACTTACTAACTGATGTTATGCACTATACACCATCATCCGCGGCATCAGCGTCGTGCGAGTTCAAGGTGCGCATGTTCGGCTTCATATTCAACATATTTCGCCACGCCGGTTAATTTTTTTCCAAAAGTGACGATAATATATGCAGTTTTCGCGCAGTTTCGCTGCCATCCGTGATATTGCCGTCATTTCGGAATCAAGCGAGAATGCGGATGCCGACATCGTCCAAGAAGATTGGACCACGTATCTGTACAATTTTGAAATCGGAAATAAGCCTGGAGACAAATTAAGCATGACCTATGCCCGCAAGTTTACACTGCTCTTTATCCTCTTTTTCGTCACCGTGGCCTCTGTCGCGTTCCTCCTGCGCCATCACAACATCGGGCGGGTCGCCGACCGATTTTTGGAAGCGTTGGCGATGAAGGAGGCGCAACGTGTCGTCTCGATCCTTCGGGGGCATGAAAGCCATCTGGTTTCGGCCGCCGATGATTGGGGGCACTGGGACGATCTCTATCGCTTTGCCGAAGGCGGAGACGACACATTTCTGACGCACAATTTCGCCCAGAGCGACTCGTTGGGCAAACTGAATATCGACGGGATGCTCTTTTTCGACAATAAAGGGCGGTTTCTCGGCGGCGCGCTCAAGCGCGAAGGCCGAAGCGGCGTGGTGCGCACACTGCCGAAACTTTTCGGCAAAATCCAAACGCTGGCCAACAAGATCGGTCGCGGTGTCCATACGATCGCCTTTGCAAACGGCGACATCTATCTCGCGGCGTTCGCTCCGATCCTCCCCACGGCGGCGCACTCCGTATCGACGCCGGGCGGCTCGTTCACCATGATGCTGAAGGTCGACGCTTCGTTTTTTAAAGCGCACGGGGTGAAGACGCTCGCTGTCACGGCATCCGTACCTTCTGTGCCGACCGCCCCTCTTGCAGATGTCAACGGCATGAGCGCATCGGAACGCTACGGCTATGCCTACACGGGCGGCACCCTGCAGACGACTCTCTATCGTCCCGATCCCCTCGGCGACCCTCTCACCGTCACGACCGTTTCGCATCCTTCTGCACTGATCGATTCGATCCGCATGCAGTCCATGGGGGCACTCAGCGTAGCGACACTCCTGTTCGGCGCCATACTTCTTCTGCTCTATCGCTATACCGTCCGAAGACACCTTCGAAAGTTCGTACGGCTCGAAGCGGCGGTGGCGGCCATTCCCGACAAACCCGATATGGCGCGGAAACTTCCCGCCTTCGACGAACCCGATCTGCAGAAAGTGGTCGACGCCGTATCGGCGACTGCCTCCAGGCTGCAAGAGCAGGGCGAGATCTTGCAAAACATTTTACGCCATATGCCCGCCGGGGTTGTCATCTATCAGCCCACAGTGGTCTATTGCAACGACTACGCCCGTACTTTTGTCGCATGGCCCGAAGAGAAGCTGCGGCAGATGACGCCCGTCGATTTTCTGCCAAAGCAGATGCCGCCCGAAGAGAGAGCCGCCTACGAGAAGATGCAACATGAACACATCAACCAAGAAGGCGGAGTGAAATCGTACGAATTGACGACTCAGACGGGCCGGGGAGAGAAGCGCATCTATGCCGTGTCGAGCACTATTTCCTATAAAGGTAAACCGGCGGGCATCGTCTCGTTCATCGATATCACGGAGCTGCGCCAAACCCGCAGGGAGCTCGACCTCGTTTTGCATTACGCCCCGCTGGTGGTCTACCATGTGCGCATGGAAAAAGATGGCGTTCGCGTGCTCTACGTCTCCGATGCGATCGAGAAGCTCACCGGTTTTTCCCCCGAAACGATACTCGAAAACCCAAGCTGGTGGCGCAACCATATCCACCCCGACGATGCGGGCGAGGTGATGGCGCGTCAGGAGAGGCTGCAGAGGCAAAAACGGCTGCACCACACCTACCGTCTGCAAAAAGCCGACGGCAGCTACCTCTGGGTCGACGACTATGTCTATCTCGTCGAGGGGCAGGAGGGGGTGGAGATACTCGGATTCTGGACCCCCGAAACAGAGAGTGAAGGGAGCCGCCGTATGGCTGAGGTGTTGGCCAGGGCGGGGGAGGCGATGCGTGACATCGAGGAGCAGGAGGCGATGCTGCACGCCGTCTGCCGCCTGCTTGTTGAGAGCGCTCTTTTCAAATTCGTCTGGATAGGCCGACCGGAAACAGAAAAGGTGGTGCCGATCTGCCATGCCGGCAACGGCACCGGATACCTCGACGAGATCGCCATCACTGCCGATGAAAAGAGCCCCCTCTCCACCGGTCCTACAGGAAGGGCGCTTGGCAGAAAGCTGCCGCTGGTCATCAATGCCGACACCCGAAGCAATCCGGAGATGGGGCCCTGGAGAGAGGCGATGCTCAAGCGCGGTTTCTTCGCCTCGGCGGCGGCGCTGATCGCAACGGACAGGGAGGATCTCGTCCTCAACCTCTACAGCGACACCCCCGGAGTTTTCGGCGGCGGCATGCGCGATTTTCTGCTGAAGCTGGCCAAAGATATCTCGCTCTGGTCGGAGTACCACCGAACCAGCGCACGCATGCACTACCTGAGCTATCACGACGCCCTCTGCGGCGTTCCCAACATCAACGCCCTTCTTGAACGCCTCAAAACACCTGCCGCCAGCCTGGCGGTCGGGGTGATCAACATCAGCCGTTTTTCCAATGTCAATCTGAACTACGGCTACGAGACGGGCAACGAACTGCTCTGTGCCGCAGCCAAAAAAATCCGTGAAACCATCGATGAAAAAGACACCGTCTATCGACTCGGCGGCGACAAATTCGCGATCGTGATGGAAGGGGTCACCAAAACGCAGGCGATGGAGATTCTCAAGCGGGTACGCAGGGCGCTCGCATCGGGCGTGAAGACGTCGATACATACGCTGCCGGTCCACATCCGCGCCGGGATCGCCGCCTATCCCGAAGACACCCCGCTGATGGAGCATCTACACGAACTGGGTATGAGCGCGCTCGGCTACGGGAAAGGGGGTGAAGGGATCATGCCTTTCGAGCCCTGGATGCTGGAACTTTCCCACCGGCGCATCCTTCTGGAGGCGGAGCTCGAGGAGGCGATCAATCAGGAGCGTTTCGAGATCCACTACCAGCCCATCGTCGACGCCGAGACCGGGGTGTTGGTGCAGTGCGAATCGCTTTTGCGCCTCAGGGACGACGAAGGGAGATTCATCCGTCCCGATCTCGTGGTGAGTGTGGCCGAAGAGGTCGGGCTGATCGACGAAGTGACGCGCATCGTCCTCAAGAAAGTGCTTTCACAAGTGAAAGCGTGGCAGGATGCGGGACTCGACATCAAAGCAGCCGTCAACCTTTCGGCGGAAGATGTGGCACGTGAGGACTTTTTCCCGATACTCGAAGAGACGCTGTTGCGAAACGGCCTTGCCGGCGAAGTGATCGCGCTCGAGATCACTGAACGCACCGCGATCGAGAATATGGAGGCGGCGCGTATTTTCATCGAGAGGGCACAAACCATCGGCGTGGCGGTGGAGATCGACGATTTCGGCGTCGCCCACTCCTCGCTGCACGAGATCGCTTCGATCGATTTCGATCTGCTGAAGATCGACAAGAGCTTCATCGACCATGTCGTCGACCATGCCCGCAGCCAGAAGGTGGTACGGTTCATCATACAGCTGGCCAGAGAGCTCGGGGCGCGCACGATCGCCGAAGGGGTCGAGACGCCGGCACAGGCGGCATGGCTGCGCGAAGCGGGATGCGATATGATTCAGGGGTACCTCTACGGCCGCCCGATGCCCGCGGAAGATTTTAAGGCGTGGTATAATGCGCGGAAAAAGTAAAGGAGCGGTGATGCGACGATGGAAAATGGCGGCGATGACGGCGCTGGCGATCGCGATGCTCGGCGGTTGTACGCAGGAGACCCAGAACAGGCTCGGACGTGCGGTGCAGAACTGGACCGGCACCAACGGCGTGCTCGACCTCTATGCTGGCGACAAACTGGTGATGCGTTTTATCAAGATCGACAAACTCACGACCGCCCACGGCACGCAGGACAACCTTCCGAGAAACTACCGGTTCGGGTACGGCTATCTGGACAAGAACTTCAACTACAAGAAAGACCCGGGCGAGAGGAAGCTCTATTTTGAAGTGAGCAACTTCAGCAACTATATCTTTTACGAAAATCCCGAAGGGTGAGGATCGGCCGTGCATAGACTCGATACGATCGAACTTTTCATCAAACTGCTCTCTTTCAGGTCGGTCACGCCCGACGACGACGGGGCACTCACCTTCATTCGCGACTATCTGGGCGATTTTGAGGCCGAATGGGTCAACAAGGTCAACGTCAAAAACCTCTTTCTACACAAAAAGTTCGGGGATGGGCCGCATCTGTGCTTCGCGGGTCATATCGACGTGGTGCCGCCGGGCGACGGCTGGGAGAGCGACCCTTTCGTGCCAAAATTCGAAAAAGGACACATCTATGCCCGAGGCGCGCAGGATATGAAGAGCGGCGTGGCCGCCTTCGTGCAGGCGTGCCGTGATGCCGAAGCGTTCAACGGCACCCTCTCGCTGCTGCTCACGAGCGACGAGGAGGGAGATGCGAAACACGGGACGATCGAGGTGCTCAAATACCTCAAAGAGAAAGATTTCCTGCCCGACTACGCCATCGTCGCCGAACCGACCTGTGAAGAGCGATTCGGCGACGCCATCAAGATCGGCCGTCGGGGTTCGATCAACGGCGTCATCGAAAAGATCGGCAAACAGGGGCACGCCGCCTATCCGGAAAAGGCACTCAACCCGATCCACAAAGTGGCGCAGGTGTTGCCGCATATCGCCGGCGTCGATCTGGACGAGGGTGATGCGTTTTTTGCTCCGAGTAAATTCGTCATTACCGATATCCGTGCCGGTATGGAGGTGACCAACGTCACACCCGGCAAGCTGAAAATGATGTTCAACGTGCGCAACAACACCAAAACCGACAAGGCCAAAATCGAAGCCTTCGTCGACCGCCATTTCAAAGATATGAACTATATTCTCACACTTACACAGTCGGCCAAACCCTTCATGACCGACAAAGATTCGAAAATCGTCAAAACGATCACGTCGGCGATCAAAGATGTGACGGGTGTTGATACGAAATACTCCACCGCCGGCGGGACGAGTGACGCACGATTCCTCGCCGAATACGGGGTGGAAGTCGTGGAGTTTGGTGTGCGCAACGACACGATCCACGCCCCCAACGAACGCACGACGCCCGAAGAGGTCGAAGGGCTCAAACGCGTCTTCGACGACGTGATTGAAAACTTTTGACTCCACGAAGAGTGCACGAATAGAAGTTACGATAATAAAAAAACAAGGACAATATCTATGAAAAAAATCCTTTTTTTCATCCTGCTGACGGCCGGCATCCTGCTGGCCGAAGTGAATTGGCAGCCCGACTATGCCTCGGCCAAAGCCCAGGCGCAAAAGAGCGGCAAACCGATGATGGTGCTGCTGGTGTCACACACCTGCCGTTGGTGCCGCAAGCTTGAAAACAGGACGTTGCAAAACCCCGAGGTGAGCGAATTCATCAACAGCCGTTTCGTACCGGTGCTGGTCTACCGCGGCGATGGCGGCTTCCCCGACTTTATCCATGCGAGTATGGTGCCGACCACCTTTTTTCTCACGCCGGATGAAAAGATGATTATCCATCCGGTTACCGGATACTGGGAGCCTTCGGACTACATGAGCGACCTGAAATTGGCCTTGAAAAAATTTAAAAAGCTGCAATCTCCTCATTGATCTCGTGCAGCAGACGGCTGCAGAAGTCGGAGTGGCAGACGATCTGTTTCGTTTCGACATTGTCGCTGCTGATCATCTGCAGCCGCAGGTAGTCGCAGCCGTTTTGGCCATAGAAGATCACCCCGCTGAAGACGAATCCCTCCGCTCTCAGCAGATCCACCACACTGTCGATATCCCTGCATTGCATCAGATTGATATCGGCATAGATCATATCGACATGCTTTCGATAGAGGGTATGGAGCGTGTGGCGTATCGCATGGTCGAAGCCGACACAGATGTCGTCGATAATCAGTGTGCCGGTTTGGGTATATTCACTCAATTCATAGTGTATGTTGTTCACCAATTCACTGTTCTCTCGCTTTTGGAGTGGCTCGATCGAGAGACCGTTGTTGGCGTAGATGGTTTCGACGAGTGTTTTGTAGCGGGAAGGGAAGAATATAGCCCGTGTAGTGGCGGGGTTGATGATTTTGTATCCCACCAGCACGGCGGCGCGTTTTTCGGTTCTGACGGCGTTGGGGTCGGTGAGCGAGACGGTGTTGGGCACGATGCCCAGAAGCAGGGCGCTCTCTCCGAAGCCGTGGCGCAGGTTGGCCCGCTGGCTGAAGGGGTGGAGCATCAGCGCTTCGCCGAAAACGGCATCGAGCGCCATCTCCCGGGCCTTGTGGAGGATGCGATCGAGCATCGAGTTCATGATGCCTTTGCCCTTGTAGTCGGGATGGACCACCGCCACACCGATCTCGGCGATGTTGGTTTTGGGGATCTTCACCAGCGCGAAGTGTCCCACGATATTGCCCTCTTTGGTTTCGGCTACCACCGAGGCGATCTCACCACACTCGTTGAGTTCTCGGATCTTTCGCGGGTAGTAGAAGAGCGCCTTGTAGTAACTGTAGGTGTAGTTGTTGTAGATGAGGCGGCTGATCGCCTCTTCGTCTCCCGGTTCATAATCGCGTATCTGGATCGAGGCGGGTTTCAAGGAGGCGGGCGATTCGTCTTCGAGATCGGAGTAGGGCTGAAAGACCATATCGTCCAGATCGAGCGGATGGGCCTTGTAGATCGTGAACGATTTGCCCTTTTTCCCCATATTGACGAAACGCACCTCGTCGACGTGGGTATGGATGCGCTTGAGCCCGCCTTCGCGTTCGGATGCCATGTACCGATGGTAGTCGAAAGGCATGCCCATATCGTGCACGCTCACCTCCACGCCGTGGGTGAGGATGCGCACGTCGATGTCGATGGGCCCCTCCATCTGCCTGGGATAGGCGTGCGTCACGGCATTGAAGAGCAGCTCGCGGCTCGCATCGAGTATGTCGATCGTATCTTCGTGGCCGATCTGCGCGAGCGAGAGCGCTTCCTTGATGAAATGGATGGCAAGCGGAATGAAGCGCTTGGAGTTTGGAATGGTCAGCGACACCGTCTTTTTCATCGACCGCTCTTTGGTCGTTTCTCTTTTTCGATCTTCTCTATCGCTTCCATCGCCGCCAATGAGAGGATTTTCATGCCGATGGCCAGCGA
>JAUUDL010000035.1 GCA_030826715.1 Hydrogenimonas sp.
ACGATGGCGGTCTTACCGACACCGGGTTCACCAAGCAGGATCGGGTTGTTTTTCGTTTTTCGGATCAGAATCTGCATGACGCGTTCGATCTCTTCGTCACGCCCGATCACCGGGTCGAGCTCACCGTCGATCGCTTTCTTGTTCAGATCGATACCGTATTTCTCGAGCGCTTCGAGCGTCTCATCGGCCGTCTGGCTTTCGATCTTCTTGCCGCCGCGAATCGCTTCGAAGGTTTTCTTGAGCTCCATCATATCGAGGTATTTGCCGAGAACCTCTTTGATCTGCGGATGGTCGAGGTTGGCCAGCAGCCATGTATCGACCGCAAGATACTGGTCGCCCTGCTTGGCCATGAGACCTTCGGCCTTCTGCAAAGACTCCTGCAGCGCTCTTGAAATTTTGATACTCTCTTTTGTGACTGTCGATACTTTCGGCAGTTTGTCCGCGACACTCTTTGCCTCCAGTTCGATGGGGGCTTTGTCGACACCCATGCGGTTGAGTGCCTGGTTCAGCACACTCCCGCTGTTGGTCAAAAGCGCCCAGACAAGATGGACCGGTTCGACTTCGGGGTTTTTGTTGTGCAGCGCCAGGCTGACACCCGACTCGATCGTCTCGGTCATCTGGTGCGTCAGTTTTTCAAATATACTCATTTGCCACTCTCCTTTGATTTCTTTAATTCTGAAATGTATATTATCGCAATGCAAAAATTTGTTCTGCAACCTAAGTCACATTTCAGTTTTCTTTTTGAGATTTATTTATGAAATTATACATCTTTAGTCTATTTATGTCAATGTTATTAAATTTCTACATTAAATGTTTCTAATTTTCTCATTATCAATAGGGGTTTGGCCTCACTCGATTTATTTATCAACGTTTCAGTGTCCAATCACTATAATATTGTCCCATATAATCTAAAAATGAAAACGGATCAATCAATGCACAAAAAAAGAGGTTTTATCGCGGCAGGATTTCTCTCCACCGCAGCGGCGCTGACACTCATGACAGCACCCAACCTGTTCGCCAAGGGCGATACGAACGCCACGGTCTCCAAGCTCGAGGCGCTCACCAAATTCACCCGTGTCATCGGCACGGTGGAAAAGTATTATGTTGACGATCTCACCATCAACGAAATCATCAACAAAGCGATCAAAGGGTTGATGGCCAACCTCGACGCCCACTCCTCTTTCCTCGACGCGAAAAGTTTCAAAGAGATGAAGATTCAAACGAGCGGTGAGTTCGGCGGACTCGGCGTGACAGTCGGTATGCGCGACGGGGCGCTGACGGTCATCGCGCCGCTGGAGGGGACACCCGCCTATAAGGCGGGCCTCAAAGCCGGCGACATCATTTTGAAGATCAACGACAAATCGACACTCAACATGACGCTGGATGAAGCGGTCTCCCTGATGCGCGGCAAACCGAAAACCAAAATCACCCTGACGATCGTGCGCAAGAACGAGCCCAAACCGATCGTCGTGACGATCGTGCGCGACATCATCAAGATCCAATCGGTCTACTCCAAAAAGATCGGTAAAGATATTCTCTATCTGCGCATTGTCTCCTTCGACAAAAAGGTAGTCAAAGGGATCCGCAAAGCGCTCGCTGAGAATCCGAGCGCCAAAGGGGTCGTCATCGATCTGAGGAACAACCCCGGCGGTTTGCTCGATCAGGCGGTCGGTACCGTCGACCTCTTCGTCGACCACGGTGTCATCGTGTCGCAAAAAGGGCGCGTCAAAAGTGAAAACGAAGTCTATAAAGCGCACAAAAAGGGAACGCACAAAAATATCCCCATCGTCGTCCTCGTCAATGGCGGAAGTGCGAGTGCGAGTGAAATTGTCAGCGGGTCGCTCCAGGATCACCGGCGTGCCGTGGTCGTCGGTGAAAAGACCTTCGGCAAAGGAAGCGTACAGATCATCATGCCGATCGGCAAAACAGAAGCGTTGCGTCTGACGATCGCGCGTTACTACCTCCCGAGCGGCCGCACGATCCAAAACGTCGGCGTCACGCCAGATATCGTGGTGCCGTTCGGCAAAGTGACGGTTGAAGAGGATCAGTTCTCGATCAAAGAGGCAGAACTCAAAAAGCATCTGGAGACCGAACTCGAAAAGATCGACGGAGAGAATATCGACAAGACCAAAGCCAAAAAAATGGCGCCCAAAGAGGAGAATATCATTAGTAAAAAAGATCTTCTCAACGACAACCAACTCAAAGAGGGTGTCGATATCCTGCGCGCGCTCATTATCACGAAGGAGACCAAATGACGAAACAAGAGCTATTGTACGAAGGCAAGGCCAAACGCCTCTTCACCACCGACAATCCCGATCTGCTGATCGCCGAGTTTAAAGACGACCTGACTGCCTTCAATGGAGAAAAGCACGACCAGGAGGTTGGCAAGGGTGCGCTGAACAACAAAATAAGCACCGAACTGTTTAAACTGCTCGAAGAGAACGGCATCCCGACCCACTACGTCGATACACCCGACGAAAATCATATGCTCGTCAAAAAGGTCGACATCATTCTGATCGAAGTGGTCGTCAGAAACATCGCCACGGGCAGTCTCACCAAACGCCTGGGCATCCCCGATGGTACGAAACTACCATTCGCACTGGTGGAGTTCTACTATAAAAAGGACGAACTGGGTGATCCGCTGATCAACGACGAACACTGCATCATTCTCGACCTCGTCCGTAACGAAGGCGATCTCGAAGAGCTCAAAAGGCTCGGGAGAGAGATCAACACGATCCTCAAAGCCTTCTTCGCCAAACGTTCGTTGAATCTGGTCGATTTCAAAGTCGAATTTGGTTACGATGCCGACGGAAAGATCATCCTCGCCGACGAAATCAGCCCCGACAGTTGCCGTTTCTGGGATATGGAATCGGGCGAAAAACTCGACAAGGACCGTTTCAGACAGGGGCTTGGCGGTCTGAAACTGGCCTATGAAGAGGTTTTGAAAAGAATTTTAGGAGAAAGCAAATGAAAGCGATCGTCAACGTATATCTCAAAGAGGGCGTTCTCGACCCTCAAGGCAAAGCCGTTCACCACGCACTCGGCGCACTGGGCTTCGACAACGTCTCCAACGTCCGCGTCGGCAAGCAGATCGTTCTGGACCTGAAGGCTTCTTCGATGAAAGAGGCTGAAGCGGAAGTCGAGAAGATGTGTGAGACGCTTCTGGCCAATACCGTCATCGAAGACTACAGCATCGAGATCGTCCAATGAACGTGACGGTCCTGCGCTTCCCCGGAACGAACTGCGAATTCGATACGGAATACGCCTTCAGGCGGCTGGGCCAAAACGTAACGATTCTCTGGCACGAAGAAGAGGTCATTGGGGCCAATACCGACCTCGTGGTCGTGCCCGGCGGCTTCAGCTACGGCGACTACCTCAGAAGCGGTGCGATCGCGCGTTTCAGCCCCGTGATGAAAGCGGTCCGCGCCTATGCCGACAACGGCGGGTATGTACTGGGGATCTGCAACGGTTTCCAGATACTTCTTGAAAGCCATCTGCTTCCGGGTGCGATGAAACGCAACGAAAATCTCCATTTCGTCTCCAAACACCAATACCTCAAGGTCGAGAACAGTGACAACCGCTTCCTGCGGTACTGCAAAGTAGGCGAAATGCTCAATATTCCGATCGCCCATGCCGAAGGGAACTACTTCATCGGCGAAGATGGCCTCAAGTCGCTCTACGACAACGGCCAGGTTCTTCTGACCTACTGCGACGAAAACGGCAATCCCGACAATCCCAACGGCTCTGTCGACAATATCGCCGGCATCTGCAACAAAGAGAAAAACGTATTCGGCCTCATGCCGCACCCCGAACGTGCGATGGAACGCATTTTGGGATCCGACGACGGCGTCAGAATGCTCGAAGGGTTCATCCTTTAAGTGATGCGCCTTTTCACTTTTTCACTCCTTCTTCTGTCGCTGATGATGGTTCCGCCACTCAGTGCCGAACCATCCGTCTTTCCCGATACGGGCAACGAATTCAGCGCCTATGCGCCGAAAGGTGAAGAGAATGAGGGCATGGTCCCCGACACGATGGTGGAAGAAACACCGGTCGAAAATCTGATCTATCTGACATTCGAGGATCTGCCGGAAAAACTCTATATCGGCCAGATATTCCCCGTCACCATTAAGGTCACCTCCCTCAAACGGAACCGTCCCTATCGCATACAGCTGCGCGACGGGCGCAACGTCAAACTCGTGAAGGCACCGAGTGAGATAACGCCCCGGCCGATCGCCCGTCTCACCTACTACTTCAAAGCCCTGGGTGCCAATGTAAAGATTCCCGATTTTCTCGTCTCCTACGAAGAGGAACCGCAAAAGATCTATACCCTCTCTGGGGTGACGCTTTCGGCCGTCCGCCTCAACCCGCCCAAAGATTTCTGCGGTGTGCTCGCCCGGCATCTGGAACTCGACAATTTCCAGGCTTCGACATTCAAAGCCGACAACAACATCCTGGCCCTTCAGTTGAAAATCGCCTACGGCAACTTCGACGATTTCCATCTTGCCGGTGCGATCGATCAGGGTATCGACTCCTACAACGGCGACATCAACGACACCACACTCTTTTACTACGCCGTCTTTCCGCCCGATGTGGAGCAGATACACTTCAGCTATTTCAATCTCGAAACCAACCGTTACAAAACCTTCGAAGTTCCGATCATCGTCAAGCGCAGCAGTGTCAGCACCCAGAGCAATCTCGATCCGCAGGAGAGCGAATTTACCAAATTCAAAATCGCGGCGACGATTTTTCTGATCCTGGTCTGGCTCTTTCTCTGGTTCAAAACAAAACGTTGGATCTACCCACTGCTGGTTATAGTGGCCGCTGCGTACCTGCTCACCTACCTGATGCCGCTCAAGAAGGTCTGCATCGAGGAGGGAAGCACCCTCTACCTGCTTCCCACGCCCCAGAGCACACCGTTCATGCGTATCTCTTCACCTATGACGGCGCAAGAGATGAACAAAAAAGGGGACTACACCAAAGTCCGACTGCCAAACCACACGATAGGATGGGTCAAGAATGAAAATCTTTGCGCGAATTAGATTCTACTACTCCGCATTCGTCATATCGTTGGTAGTGAGCGTGATGATCGTTCTGCTCTACCTCTTGCCGCGACACAAGGCGAAAATCCTGCATTACGGCAACAAGGCGATGCTCGCACTCATGGGCGCTCGTGTCGATGTCGTCGGCAAGCCCGACGACCGCGCCCAACTCTATTTGATCAACCATCAGGGCATCGTCGACATCATCACCCTGGAAGCGATACTCGACAAGAATCTCAACTGGGTCGCCAAAAAGGAGCTTTTCGAAGTCCCCTGGTTCGGACTGCTTCTGAAAAATGCCGAAATGATCGCCGTCGACCGGGAAGACAGACGGGGACTCATCAAACTGATGAAAGATGTCAAAAAATCCCTCGACGAACTCCACCGACCCGTCGCGATCTTTCCCGAAGGGACACGTGCCAAAGGGCAAAATCTCCTGCCCTTCAAAGAGGGTGCCAAATTCATCGCCGAAAAGTTCGGCCTGGTGGTGCAGCCCGTTGTGGTCATCGGCAGCAAAAGTGTCGTCAACGAGCATGAGAAAACGTCGATCGGCGGAGACCTGAAAGTGATCTTTCTTCCCAGTATCGACGTCTCCAAAGCCCCGAAAGATTGGTATGAAAAACTTAGGGAAGATATGCAAAAGAGCATCGACGCACAATTGGCGTCCCACAATCTATCACGATAGGAACAATATCAGATGAACGAAGGCACGATCAGAAAGAATATCAGAAGCGGGATGACAGTGGCCATCGTCTTAAAAGAGGATCAATCCACAGGACGCCTCACCGAGGGTGTGGTACGCGATATACTCACCAAATCACCCAAACATCCTCACGGCATCAAGGTACGCCTCATGAGCGGCGAAGTAGGCCGTGTCAAAAAAATCTATTAAAAACTGATGTTACGCAGTATACACCTATAGTTCGACGATCCTGTCGCTGCACCACTTCGCCAGATCGCGGTCGTGGGTGATCATCAAGATTCCCACATCCTCGATCGTTTTGAGCAGCATCTTCATCACATCCAGTTGAATCAGATTATCAAGCGCCGACGTCGGCTCGTCGGCCAGCAGGAGGCGCGGGCGCATCAGAAGCGCCCTGAGTATGGAGGCGCGCTGCAACTGCCCGCCGGAGAGTTCGTGGGGACGTTTTTTCAAAAGTTCGGGATCGATGCCCATCATCCGGCAATAGTTCTCTATACCATGAAGATTGGCCACGTCGGCGATCTGATCTTCGATGGTCCACGTGGGGTGAAACGAGCTGTAAGGATCCTGAAATACTTGTGAAAAAGGGGCTCTTTCGATCGTTCCCGAAAGCGGCTCGAGATTCCCGGCGATTAGTTCGAAGAGTGTGCTCTTGCCGCTGCCGCTGGGCACCAATATCGTGACGATCTCCCCCACCCTGAGCGTAAGGGAGAAATCTTCGTAGAGCAGTCTCTCTTTCGAATATCCGAATGTCAGATGCTCGATTTTGAGTACGACATCGCCATCAGCCATCGCTTAGCGAATCTGCCCTTCTCCAAAAATTTTGTATTTGTAGGTGGTCAGGTCGTTGATGCCCATCGGGCCTCTGGCGTGCAGTTTGTTGGTGCTGATGCCCACCTCGGCGCCAAAACCGAAAGCACCGCCGTCGGTGAAGCGTGTGGAGGCGTTGACGTAGACGCACGCCGCATCCACTTCGTTCAAAAACTTCTCTGCTGCCCGGTGGTCGTTGGTGACGATCGCTTCGGAGTGGCCCGATCCATATTTTCTGATATGCGCGATCGCTTCGTCGATATTGCTGACCAGCCTGATCGAGAGTTTGTTGGCGAGATATTCGGTCGCATAATCCTCTTCGGTCGCTTCGGCAACATCGATGATTTCGCGTGTCGTCGCATCACCGAGCAGTTCGGTATGCTGGGCTTCGAATGCGGCTTTGAGCTGCGGCAGCAGTTCGCCTGCGATCGATTCATCGACGATCAGCGTCTCCATCGCATTGCAGACACCAGGCCTTTGACACTTCGCGTTGACGGCTATGGCGATCGCCTCTTCGAAATCGGCGCCTTTATGTATGTAGGTATGGCAAAGCCCCTTGTCGTGCTTGACGACGGGCACCGTCGCGTTCTCGCTGACATAACGTATCAATCCCTCGCCACCGCGCGGAATGATCAGGTCGACATATTGGTCCATCTTGATCAGTTTGGCCACCCCTTCCCGGCTCGCATCCGGCAAAAGACTGATGACCGCCTTGGGCAGGCCTTCGGCTTCGAGGCTCTTCTGGATGACGCTTGCGATCGCTTCGTTGCTCTTTTGTGCCTCCTTGCCCCCTTTGAGAATGGCCACGTTACCGCTTTTGAAACAGAGCGCCGCCGCGTCGCTGGTGACATTGGGGCGCGATTCGTAGATGATGCCGATCACCCCGATCGGAATGGAGACCTTCTCGATGCGCAGGCCGTTATCGGTCGTCCACCCATCCAGCACCCTTCCGACGGGCTCTTTGAGTGCCGCGATCTCCCGGACCGCCTGGGCCATCGCTTCGATGCGCGCATCATCGAGATAGAGCCTGTCCATCAGCGCGCTCGAAAGCCCGTTTCGCTTCCCCTCTTCCATATCGAACTTGTTGTGTTCGACAATCAGTGCGCTGTTGGCGACCAGGTCGTCCGCGATTCTTTGCAGCACCCTCTTCTTTCGTTCGGGACTCAATGTCGCGACGGCGGACGCCGCCTCTTTGGCCTCTTTGAGATATTTTTCCATTTCAACTCCTCCTGTGACTTAGTAGATCTTTGAGACTCTCTTTGGGGTCTTTGCCCTGCAATACCTCGTACACTTCACGAGCGATGGGGATGTAGATATCGTTCGTCTCGGATATGCGGTGCAGCGCTTGTGCCGTACCGACCCCTTCGGCGACCTCTCCGAGCTCTTCGAGGATCGTTTCGAGACTTTTTCCTTCCGCCAGCCCCAGGCCGACACGGTAGTTTCTCGAAAGGGGGCTGTTGGCCGTCAGGAACAGATCGCCCGCGCCGCAGAGCGAAAGAAAGGTCTCTTCCCTCGCCCCGAACGCCTGGCCGAATCTCGCCATTTCGACGAGCCCTCGGGAGATCAACGCCGCTTTGGCGTTCTGGCCCAGGTTGAGCCCTTCGCAGATACCGCCGGCGATCGCGATGACATTTTTGTAAGAGCCGCCGACTTCGGCACCGATGACGTCGGTACTGACATAGGTTTTCATGAAATCGGGGAACAGATCGCTCCACATCGACGCGGCCAGTCTGTTTTTACTGCTGATCACCACTGCCGTCGGCAGCGACGCCATCACTTCCTTGGCAAACGACGGACCGCTGATGAACGAAAGATTCGTTTCGGGTACATACTTTTCGAAAATCTCGTTCATGAATGCACCCGTTTTCGCGTCGATGCCTTTGGAGGCGACAAGAATCTGATGATCCTTGAAACCGTAGTGGGTATGCAGCCACCCTTCGATCGCCTGGGCCGAAATGGCGATCACGATATTGTCGACCTCCATCGCCTCATCGAGCGTCACGAAACCCGGGATATCTCTGGGAGTCCTTGAGGTAATGACCACTTCACATCGCTGGCGCAGCGCGTGAGCCAGAGCCTGCCCCCACTTTCCCGCACCGATAACAGCCACCTTTTTCATGTCGCCTCCATCAATTTTTTATAAAATCTTTCAAGCGCAGAGCTCTCCCCCAAAAGTACGAGAACGTCTCCCGCGTCGAATTTATGGTCGATTCCCCGTGATACGAAGATGAAGTCTTCGCCCAGCTCTTTGTCGCTGATACCGATGAGAATCAATCCATACGCCTTGAAATCGATCTCGTGCACATATTTCCCCTCCAAAAAAGAGTGGTGAGGTATCTCGATCTCTTCGAGCGAAATACCGTTATCGACATAGACGATCTCGTCAAGCACCCGTGTCACGGCGGGCCGGGTGATGATATCGACGATACGGTTGGCACTCGATTCGTAGATGTCGATCACTTTGTCAGCTCCGATGAACTTCAGCTTCCGGGTATTCTCCGCCGATGTGGAGATACTGATGATCGTGGTGTCGATCGTGATGCTCCTGAATGAAAGAACAAGGAAAATGTTCATCGACATCTCGTCCATCGCGCAAAAGAGAATTTTCTTCTCAAGACCGATCGCTTCGAGTTTTTTATCGTCGGTCAGATCGACCAGTTCGGCCGTGACACAGCCGTTTTTTCTGGCCTCTTCGATATGTCCTTCGTCATTGTCGACCACCGTGATTTTCGAAAAGGTACCCGAGAGCATCTCGTAGATTCTCTGCCCGAGTTTGCCGTACCCGAAGAGGATGATGTCACGCGACTGCTGTTTTGTATCGAACACTCTGCTCCACCCTTCCTTTGAAGTCGGCGATACTGACGCTGTACCCCATCACGACCAGTATGTCACCTGCCTTCAACGAGGTATCGTCCGGCGGATTGAAAATGATGTAGTGGCTCGATTTGTCTTTGCTCTCGAGCCGCTTCATCACGGCGAGCAGGACGAGCCGATTGGCCGTAAAATCGAAGTCCCCCACTTTCGCGCCATCGAGAAAGGAGCCTAGACGCACCTCCACTTCATCGATGCGTGCCGATTTCTTCTGCGTCAGGATCGCCTGAAGCGCATCGAACGCCACCGGCTGACCGATATAGACGGCACCCAGAAGCCCGGCGATCTCTTCGGGCATGATCAGGTGGTTGGCACCTGCCAGCCTCAGTTTCTTCGCGACACTCTTGTCGCTGCACCGGGCGATGATCTGTACGCTTTTACACAGGCTTCGCGCATTGATCGTGATGAAGACATTGACGATATCGTTATGGGTCACACAGATGATCGACTTGACGTTTTCGCAAAGTTTCAGTTTGAGCAGCGTGCTGCTTTTAGTCGCGTTGGCGCGGAGTACGTCGCATCCGTCGAGTTCGGCCATCTCGACTTTCGCGGGATCGGACTCGATCACGAGAAAGGACTCGCCGCTTTCCTTGAATTTTTTGGCGACCAGCTGGCCTACCTTTCCATACCCGCAGACGAGGTTGAGATCACGCTTTTTCAAAATGAGGTTCATGACCCTCGTCTCCTTGATTTCGGGCAGCTTCTCGCTGAACGCCGATACGATGATCGATGTCAGAAACGAAATGGCGCCGATACCGGTCAGGATAATCAGCATCGAGACCGCGCGTCCCTCGGTGGAGACGGGCGAAATGTCGCCGTAGCCGACCGTCGTGATCGTGACGAGCGCCCAGTAGACGGCATCGAAGAGATTGTGGATATTCGGATTGGTCCCGTTGCCTTCGAAAACGTAGATCATGACCGATGCGATCAGTGTGAAAAAGGCCAGCAGTGTCAAAAGGGTATAGAGTTCGATCTTTTTGCTGCGAAGAATGTCGAAAAACTGAATCAGGCTCTTGCTGTAGCGCAGCATCTTGAAGGCGCGAAAGAGTACGAATACCCGCAGTATTCTCAATTCGCGATAACTCGGGAGTATCGCGACAAGATCGATAATGGCAGCCGGTGAAGTGACATAACGCCACTTGTCCGCCGCGATCCGTTTGAGCACTTTGGAAAAGCTGAAGGGTTTTTCGAAAAATTCCGACTCTTCGAATTCGGCGATCACCACTTTGTGTATGTCGCTGTACACCCAGAGTCGAAGCAGATATTCGACGACGAAGATCGTCGTGACGATGTAGAGGTCGTAATAGTCCAACCACCACGCCACCCTCTCCCTGACATCCATCACCAGAATCGTCACACTCGAGAGGATGATCAATATCATAAAGATGTCGAAATATTTCTTGTAGGGGTAGTCGTCGTTGTTGAGAAGATCGTAGAAAAATTTCTTGGTCCGCTGATAGCGTGGCGCACTCTCGAGGTAGTAGGAGAGTGCGACCAGATATTTGACGAAGAGGCGTTTCAAGAGTTGAGACGCTCTTTGAGAAGTTCGTTGACCTTGGCGGGGTTGGCCGAACCTTTGGAGGCTTTCATAACCTGCCCGACGAAGAAGCCGAAAAGTTTCTCTTTGCCGCCTTTGTACTCTTCGACCTTGTCGGGATTGGCGGCGAGAACAGTGTCGATCATCGCCATGATCGCACTGTCGTCACTCACCTGCTTGAGGCCGAGCTTTTCGATCACTTCATCGACATCGCTTCCGGGATGTTCGAAAAGATAGTCGAGCACATCTTTGCCCGCCTTGCCGCTGATCGTGCCATCCTTGATCCTCTTGACCAGTTTGGCCAGCTGCGGCGCTTTCACCGGGCACTCTTCGATACCCATACCCCCTTTGAGGCGGCCCTGCAGTTCGATGGTCAGCCATTTGGCCGCCTCTTTGGGGTCTGCGCCTTCGGCGATCATCTCTTCGAAATAGCGTGCCGTTTCGACGTCGGAGGTGATGACGGTGGCATCGTAGGGGCGCAGGCCGAATTCCGAAACGTAGCGCGCTCTTTTCTCATCGGGCATTTCGGGGATCTCTTTCGCCGCTTCGATCATCTCTTCATCGAGAATGACGGGCAGCAGGTCCGGTTCGGGGAAGTAACGGTAATCGGCGCTCTCTTCCTTGCCGCGCATCGAGCGGGTCTCCCCTTTGGCGGTATCGAAAAGCCTCGTCTCCTGCCACACTTCCTCATCGTAGACGCCATCCTCCCACGCTTCGATCTGGCGCTCCACTTCATATCCGATCGCCTGGTGGATAAAACGGAAGCTGTTCATATTCTTGATTTCGACCCTGGTATAGAGGTTTTCA
>JAUUDL010000148.1 GCA_030826715.1 Hydrogenimonas sp.
TCGTGTCGATATCGTGTGTCACCATGACGATCGTGAGGCCCAGCAGTGAGCGTAGTTGCGTAATGAGGTTGTCGAAGGCTTCGGCACTTACGGGCTCGATCCCGATGTCGGGAAGCTCTATCCGAGCGAACTGAGCGGCGGCATGGTCAAACGTGCGGCGCTGGCTCGTGCATTGGTGATGGATCCGAAACTTCTCTTTCTGGACGAACCCACATCGGGACTCGACCCCGTAAGTGCCGAAGCCTTCGACAACCTCATTACGCAACTACGCTCACTGCTGGGCCTCACGATCGTCATGGTGACACACGATATCGACACGATCTTCAACGTGATAGACCGCATGTCGGTACTCGGAGAGGGTCGTGTGGCAGCCCAGGGGACGCTCGAAGAGGTACTCAAGAGCGATCATCCCTTCATCCGCCAGTTTTTCGGAGGCAACAGGGCCAAAGCGCGCATATTGGAAAAGGAGTGTCATGGAAAGTAGAGCCAACTATATCGTCGTCGGCGTTTTTATGCTTCTGCTGGGGTTTGGGGCCATAGGATTTGCCCTCTGGATGGGGAACTACAGCAACCAGAAGGAGTACGCCTACTACTACACCTATATGAATGAATCGGTCGCCGGCCTTCCGCCCGACGGTGCGGTCAAATACATGGGGGTCGATATCGGCAAAGTCAAAGAGATCCATATCGACCCCAACGATCCGACCCGCATACGGCTCAAACTTCAGCTTCCCAAAGATTTTCGCGTGCGCGAAGGGATGTACACGACCCTCAAATTCACCGGTATCACGGGCATCGCCTATATTGAGATCGTCGGCGGCAAAAAGAATGCACCGCTGCTGAAAGCGAAAAAAGGTGAAATCCCCGTCATCCCCTCCAAACCATCCATGCTCGCGCAGCTGGGCACCTCGATCAGCGATGTAGCCGCGAAAATCACGACCTCCCTCGATAAGCTTGGCTCCTTTTTCAATGAATCCAATATGGCACGGTTCGAAAACACACTCAAAAATATCGAAGCCTCTTCCAAATCGCTCACGAAGATCCTCTCGGACAAAAATGCCAAAAATATCGATACGTTGCTTAGCAATCTCGCCGATGCCAGCAAACGAAGCGACGAGATCTTCGAGGCGGTGAAGGATATACGGACGACGGCGAAGGATATCGGGCAGGAGGGGAACAAAACACTGCGCTCGATCCAGGAGGGTGCCGAATCGCTCAAGCGTCTCAGCGATACCCTCATCCATCGTATGCAGGAGGGCGACCTGAACGTCAGGCAGCTTCTGCAACGCACGCTGGAGCAGTCCAATCAGCTAATGCGCGCCTCACAGACATTGATCTATCAACTTCAAGAAGATGCCGAACTTCTCAAAAACAGCCCCAGGGACCTCCTATTCAAAGAGGCCGAACCCGCATTGGGCCCGGGTGAAAAGGAACCAAAATGAGATATGAAAAAACGATGATCCGCTTTGCAGCCTTGTCTGCCGCACTTTTCATGATGGCCGGCTGCGCCGTCAAAAAAATACCACCGACACACTCCTATGCGCTTTCAACCATAACGCCAGGCATCGAAAAGCTCAAACTGGGGACTCCGAGTTTCGATGCCCTGCGTATCGTCACGGCCCATTCGAACAGGATAAGCCAGAGTATGCAGATCTACTATCAGGATGGAAATTTCCGACGGCAGCCCTATGCTTACAGCCGATGGTACGATACCGTCGATACGATGCTGCAGAACAAGATTCTGACGGCGCTCGATCGCGCACATATCGCCCGCGCACTTCTTCCGGCCGCCACGAGTGCCGATGCGAACACGGTTTTGGAGATCGATACGATCGATTTTATACAGGATTTCTCGCAGGATAGAAGATGCGTCGCAAAGATAACCCTTTTGGCGACGCTGATCGACAACAAGACGGGCAAAAGCCTCGATTCCAGACTCTTTCAAGCCCAAAAAAGCTGTACAAGCGGCGATGCACCGGGCGGTGTCGCCGCACTCAACGCTGCCGCGGACGCATTGACGTTGGAACTCGTCCAATGGGTGGAATCGGCCGGCGACAGACGTTGAAAGTGGTTACGCCTCTTCGAAGAACTCTTTGATCGCTTTGGGAAGGTTGTTCTCGATATCCGAAGCCTCCCCTTCACTGACACTCTCTTTGAGATAGTGCAGCACCTTTTTTACAATCTCCTTCGCGTCACCTTTTCCGAAATCCTTTTGAGGCACCTGATCCATCTCGATCACCGCCTTGACGAAATCGTCGATGCTCCTGATCGCCTTGTCGGGATACTCCGAAAGGCGCCATCCGTCGACCGCCACCGCTTTGATACAGTAGGGCAGCTGCGCGATGAAATCGAGATACTCTTCTGGGGACACCCTTCTTCTGATCACTTTCAACACCGCTTTTAAAATCCTGGCGGCATCGCCTTTTTCGGCACCTATCTCTTTGGCCAGCCCATTGATGAATTCATTTCCGTTTTGCGCATGCTTTTCGAAGTTCATCTCTGCCTCCTATGAAATTTCTCTTACACATTCACAATATTATTTTAGCATAAATTATTTATCAGATATAAAATCTCTGCAACAACGCATCGTCGAAATCGATCACACCTCTCTCTTTCAGAGAATCGAGTACCTTTCTGTCACACTTGACATCGCCGGGCCACTCTCTTTCGTAGCCGTCGAGCGCGTTTTTGTTCGTCGCGTCAAGCATGATGAAAGGCGTTTTGCGCACGTCACGCTGCGCATCGATATTGTTCGCCACCCGCCAGACAAGCATATAGGGATTCTCAATATCGTTGCTTTCGGCATCGACGACCACAAGCAATCGAATATGCTCGTGAAGCCCTTCGATATCGTCGAAAAATGCCTGCACGCAGCGCTCTTTATGGTATGCCACGACACAGACGGGTGTTTTGGCATGGGTGAAATATTGTCGCACACCCTTCACATTCACATCGATCGTCTGCATCGCGGCAAGAAGTGCTTCGTCACCGATGGTCGCAGTCACACCGTTTTCAATCTCCTCCCCCGTACAGTCGACGCCCAGCTTTCCGCCGACCAGCGCTTCGGGGCTGCTGTGATCGAGCGCGTCGACGATCCCTTCGGTCACGAGCAGTCGCGAAGCGTCGACGCGATTGAGAATGTGTTCCGTGATCGCTTCGTAATCGATCAGGGCCGGGGCCTCTTTTCCGACAAAGATGGCGTGTTTAACAAAACTCATCTGCCCCACGCCCCAGAAGGCGTGCATGAACTGTTTGGCGTGCCCTTTGTAGTGCGTCTCCATCTTGCCCAGAATCAGATTGTGGAAGACGCCGTTTTCGGGCATATGGTAGTCGATCAGGTCGGGAGCGGTGGTCTGCAGCAGCGGCAGAAAGATCCGTTCGGTGCCCCACCCCATATATTTGTCTTCCAGCGGCGGTTTTCCGACGACCGTCGCCTGGTAGACAGGATCTTTTTTCATCGTGATCGCCGTCACGTGCATGACAGGATAAGGCTCTTTGAGGGTATAGTAGCCGGTATGGTCGCCGAACGGCCCTTCGATCACCATCTCGTCGGGATCGACCTCCCCTTCGATGACAATGTCGACATCTTCGGGAATCCAGATATCGTTGGTGATCGACTTGACAAGACGCGCCGGTTCGTTGCGGACGAATCCATAGAGCAGCAGCTCGAACATACCGTACGGCAGCGGCGCCTGTCCGCACCAGATATAGAGCGGATCGCCACCGATCGCCACGGTAACGGGCATCTTTTTTCCCGCTTCTTTGTACTGGTCGAAGAAGTGGCTGGCGTCTTTGTGGATCTGCCAATGCATGCCGAGTCGCTTTTTGTCGTACTGCTGCAGACGGTACATACCGAGATTTTGCATCTTTCCGTCGAGGCTTTTGGTATAGACCTGCCCCATCGTAATGAACGGCCCGCCGTCTTCACTCCAGGTTTTGAGGATCGGCAGTTCATCCAGATCGACGTCGGAGACGGTCTTGACGATCTGCTGGCACGATCCCCTCTGTTTCAGCCGCTTCGGAAAGACATTTTTCAGTGAAAAGAGCCTGGGCAGCAGAGACAGCTTCTCTTTGAACCCCTGTGGCGGCTTCATATGCATCAGTTCACCGATTTCAGCGGCGATGGCATCCGGGTGGCGGCCGAATATCTCTTCGGTGATCTCGTAGTTGGCGAACATATTCATCACGACGGGCATATCGTATTCGATACCCTTTTCACGGTTGACGGGGCGTTTGAAAAGAAGCACCTTCGAATCGCTTCTTTTCACCTCCACATAGGCCGCATGCGCGATCTCCAGGTTCACGTCGCACGGCTCTTCGATCACATGGAGGTTTCCCTCCCTTTCCAGCCTCTTTAGCCACTCCTGCATCGTTGCCATCTATTCTGCTTCTCCTTCTTTGGACTCTTCCGTTTTTTCGGTCAATTTGGATTTTCGGACGAACTCTTCGAGTTTCTCTTCGACTTTCGCATTGAACGATCCTTTGGGGAATTTTCCGTTTTTACTGCGTGTACCGGCCTTCATGCCGCTCATGATCTCGATCGCCTCGTCGATGTTTTCGACGGCGTATATATGAAATTTCTTCGCTTCGATCGCCTCGAGCACCTCTTTTTTGAGCATCAGGTGGTCGATGTTCGATGAAGGGATGATGACCCCCTGCTCACCCGTGAGGCCTTTGAGTCGGCAGACATCAAAAAATCCTTCGATCTTTTCGTTGACACCGCCGACGGCCTGGGCCTCGCCTTTCTGGCTCATCGAACCGGTGATCGCGACACTCTGCTTCAGCGGCACCTGTGCAATGGCCGAAAGGAGGGCGCACGTCTCAGCAAGCGAGGCGCTGTCCCCCTCCACCCCGCTGTAGCTCTGTTCGAAAACGACCGACGCGGTCAATGTCAGGGGTTTGTCGGGCATGTAGCGCCCTTTGAGAAATCCTGAAATAATCATAACGCTTTTTGAAAAGATCTTTCCGCCCAGCTCCGACTCTTTTTCGATATCGACTACTTTGCCTTTGCCGACACGGGCGATCGCAGTGATCCTGACCGGTTTTCCGAACGATATGTCGCCCAGTTCGATCACGCTCAATCCATTGATCTGTCCAATCTCGCTGTCCTGCGTATCGATTTTGAGAATGCCGCGCTCGAACTCTTCGAGCATCTTTTCTCGGATTCTTCCGCGTCTGAAAAGCATCTCGTCCAACGCCCGCTCGATGTCGTTTTCATCGATGGCATCACTCTTTCGTTCCACTGCGAAATAGTTGGCCTGTTCGAGCACCTCCCTGATCTTCTCCAGTTCCAAAGAGAGTTTTTTCGAATCTTCCGCCACCCTTGATCCGTAATCGACCATTCGCGCCGCTCCCTTTTTCGTCAAAGGCAGCAGCCCTCCCTTCTGGGCGATCGCTGCGATCATGGAAGTATAGAGTACGAGCGAACCCCTCTCCTCTTTGTCGAATGTCTCCTCGAAATCGGCATTGATACTGAACAACGTTTTGAAATCGTCGTCGAGATTGTAAAGCAGGTAGTAGAGTATCCGGTTTCCGATCAAGATCACCCTGATATCCAGATCGACCGGTTCGGGTTCCAGCGTCACCGTGCTGATGAGACCGATCATCCGCTCTTTCGGCACGATTTTAATCTCTTTGGACAGCAGCGCTCTTTTGAGGGATTCCCATGCGAAAGGCTCGAACAGTATCTTCCTCGCATCGATGATCAGATACCCACCTCTGGCTCTATGCAGCGCCCCCGGCCGAATCAGCGTGAAATCGGTGATGAGCATACCCATCTGGGCGATATGCTCGATCCTGCCGACAATGTTTTCGTAGGTGGGATTGTCTTCGTAAATAACAGGCGCCCCGTCACTCTCTTCATGCGAGACCAGCAGGTTGACTTCGTAACGCTTGAAGGATGGCTGGAAAAAGGGGACGAAACCGGCGGGCGCCTCTCTCTCCTTGAAGAGAAAATCCTGCAGATGGTCGACGACATCTTTTTCGAAATCGTCGAGATATTTGCTGATTTTGGGGTTTTGGCCGTATCGGCTTTTGAGGGCTTCGATCATATCGCCGGCGACGATCCTGGTCGTCTCTTTGTTGAGCTCTTTGATCTTCTCGAGCAGCTCTTTTTGCATCAGCATCAAGGCCCTGGATGCTTCGGAGAGATGCTCGGTCAGGATTTCGACCTTTTTTTCGAGCTCTTCACGTATGGGTTCTGGCAACTCCTGAAACTCTTTGGGCGTCATCAGCTCGCCATTCTCTTTCCGGGGCACGAAGACGATGCCGGTCGGGGTTCTGACCATCGCCATCCCCATCTGCTTCGCCTCATCTTCAAGTTTTTTGTAGATCACGTCACCGCTCTTCTTGAATGCATCTTCGATCTGTTTTCTCTGTGCATGGTAGGCATCGCTTTCAAAAGCGGCCGGAATCGCGTTTTTGAGCGACTCGACCATCTTTTCGACACCCTCTTTGAACGCTTTCGCCTGGCCTGGTGGAAACTCTACGGCGACCGGCTTGTTCGGTTCACTGAAATTGTAGATATAGCAGATATCGCTGGGGGTTTCTCTCTTTTGGGCCTTTTGCTGCAACACCTTTTCGACAATCTCGTGTTTGCCCAGACCGGTAGGCCCCATCACATAGACATTGTATCGATCGGGGGTCACCACCGGTTCGAACGTCAGAGACCGAAGGGCCCTCTCCTGGCCGATCGGCTCGAAACAGACCATCAACTCTTTCGTCGTTTCGAAACCGAATGCATCAGGATCGCATCGGTGATCGATCTTTTCCAAATCGAGAGGTTTGACAGGCATCTTCATCTCCTTCGTCTCTATTTTTTTCATACCAATTGAGTTGCGCTAGCCTAAGCCCAAACCCCGCTGCAACAGGGAACAACCTTCATCTGCATCTTACGAAAACTTCGAAATCGAAGATTCCGATATGTAATGACGCATTGAGCGTTATGCCAGATTGTAATATATTTTTGTAAAGAAGTGGCTTGAGGGTGGAATGGGTGGCCCGGAGCGTTTTGGCTCCGGGGTACGAAAAAAATTGTATAGGTGATTTTAGAAGCGTTCGCAACGCTCCTCTTTGAACGCCATCGCCTCGGCGCGTGCCAGAAGCTCTTTGGCACCGTTTTCGATCATGATGTCGGCCAGTTCGATACCGACATTTTCAGCTTCGCTTCGGGGGACTTCGAGAATCTCTTTCAAAATCTCCGTGCCGTCGGGCAGGCCGACCATCGCGCGGGCCAGCACACTCTTTTCGGAGGGTTTGGCGTTGACGGCGATAGGTACCTGGCAGCTTCCCTCCAGGCGTGCGACGAAATCGCGCTCAATCTTTGCCGCGAGCGCCGAATCGGGATCGTTGAGCGTTTTGGCGATCGCTTCCACTTCGGGATCGTCAATAATTTCGATGCCCAAAGAGGCCTGGCCGGACGGAGGAATCATCACATCGTCGCTGATCGGATCGTGATAGGGCACACTCTCGAGCAATCCCAGACGCTTCATCCCCACATAGGCCAGTATGATCGCGTCGTACTCCCCTTCGGCCAGCTTTCGCAGGCGTGTGTTGACATTGCCGCGGAGATTCTTGATCTGCAGATCGGGACGGATCGATTTGAGCTGCATCTGCCTTCGCAGGCTCGTCGTACCGACCACCGCCCCCTGTGGCAGCGCTTCGATATTTTCGTATCGATGTGAAAGAAAAACGTCGCGGATGTCGTCACGTTTGGTGATCGCGGCCAGTTTCAAGCCTTCGGGCAGTTCGGTCGGGACATCTTTGAGGCTGTGAACCGCAAGATGGGCACGGCCGGCGAGCATGATCTCTTCGATCTCCTTGGTGAAAAGCCCCTTGCCGCCGATCAGCGCCAGCGGCTTGTCCAGTATCTTGTCGCCCGTCGCCGTCACGATTTCAAAGACGATCTCCATCTTCGGAAACCGTTTTTGTAGTTCGCTCTTGACATATTCGGCCTGCCACATCGCGAGCTGACTGCCGCGGGTGGCGATGATAAGTTTATCCATGAGCTATTTCTTTGTCGTGAATTTTTTGTACTTCTCTCGCGTGACATCTTTTTTTCCGTCGAAAAAGACGGTGGGCGTACCCGTCACCAGCAGTTTTCGCGCCATGATGCGGTCCTTGCCGAGCTTTTTGTCGATCCAGGGCTGATGGATCTGCTCGGGCGTCACCTTGTAGCCCGTCTCCTTGGCGACGATGGCGAGAATTTTCTTCTCATCCTTCAACTGCGGATCGATCTTGATCTGGTACATCTTTTCGACGATATCGTAGCGCCCCTCTTTCTGCGCGAGCTCCATCACCCGTACGAGCGTCATTGATGTCGGATGGAGCGCTTCCAACGGCAGATGGTAATAGTAGAGCGCCATCTTGTCGGGATTGGTTTTCACACCCTGCAGAAGGCCCGGAACGTACATTCGGCAGAATGGGCAGAGCGGGTCTGAAAAGAGAATGATCTTATGCGGCGCATTCGGATTTCCGTAGAGCAGATGCGACTGGTCGTAGATATCGGATGGCATTTTTGGCTGGATCATCGATCGCACGTCGTGCCCACTCTTGCGGTCGACCAGTTCGGAGGTGATGAGCTGTTTGCTGACAAAAAGGATATCTTCGAAATTGATACGCCGTGTCTGCTTCCCGCGCGTCAGGTTGATATCCAGCCCCATCACATAGGCCGACCACCCTTTAATGCCCGGAATCGGCAGTTTGTCCTCGATCTTGACGCTGTTGATTTTGACGTTGGGGTTGTGTCCCAGTTTCTTTTTGACATAATCGATCACATCGCTGTCGCCACCGGCGAATGCGAGACTACTTGCGATCGCTATGATGCTCAATGATTTCCACATCGATGACATCGCTCTCTCCTTCTTCGTGAAATGGTGTCGTATCTATATTTTCGTTGCGCCGCCCTCTTTTGGCGAGCCGGTTGGCCACGATATTGGCAAAGAGCCCGAACTGCAGCGCCAGGCCGACGATGTCGGTCAAAAACCCGGGAACGATCAGCAGTATGGCACCGATGAGCGATGCCATGTTCTGCTTCTGGAAGCTCTCGGGGGTGATACGTCCTTCCATCATCGCCTGCATATTTTCGAAAAGAGTATAACGGAAATTGGTCAACAAAAGTAAACCCGCGACCGCACTGCCGACCACCTCCACGAAGGTCCAAAACGGCCCGATCGCCGAAGCGATCTCGACCGATACGAAGATCTCCGCAAAGAGGTAGAGCAGAAAATAGATCATGCCAGTTTCGCCTTCACGGCATCGACCGCACGCTCTATGGCGACATCCTCACGCTCGAGTGTCGAGCGCTCGATCACCTCGACTACGCCATCGGCGAGTTTCTTGCCCACCACGACGGCACAGGGGAATCCGATCAGTTCGAAATCTTTCATCTTGAAACCGAAACGTTCGCTCCGATCATCCAGAAGCACATCGACACCGGCCTCTTTGAGCGCGTCGTAGATCTTTTCACCCGCCTCTTTCTGCTGTTGATCCTTGACGTTGCCTATGACGACGACCGCTTCGAAAGGGGCGACGGGAGCCGGCCATACACAGCCCTTCTCGTCGTGATGCTGCTCGATGATCGCCGCCAGAAGACGGCTGACCCCGATCCCGTAAGTGCCCATCTCAAAAGGTTTCCGTTTGCCGTTGGCATCGAGGAACGTCGCTTCCAGCGGTTCGGAGTAGCGGGTGCCGAGCTGGAAGATGTGCCCCACTTCGATCCCCTTGGTGTAGTGGAGTCTGCCGCCGCATCTGGCGCAGGCGTCCCCCTCCTGCGTCTGGGCGATATCCTTGAACGTCACATCTTTCAATACACTCAGATCACACCCGACCAGATGGTAATCCTCTTCGTTGGCGCCGCAGATCATATGATCGGCGTTTTTGAGATTTTCGTCGAAAACCTGACGCACATTGGGGTGGGCGGCCTCCTCCCTGAATGTGGGTGCCCCTTCGATCACGCCCGCATTTCGGATCAGCTCGATCGGCCCCATGAAACCTGGGGTCAGGCCGGCGGCGCGAAGCTCCTCTTCGCTCGCATCTTCGAGTTCGTTCGCACCGACCGCGTTGGCCGCTTTGACCTCCTGCAGCTCGTCGCTTCCGCGAAGGTAGAAGATGACGATCTCACTTTTGCCGCCGTCGTAGAGCGCCTTTTTGGCGACCGCTTTGACGAGATAGTAGGGATCGACCGAGAAAAATTTCGAAAGTTCTTCGATGCTTTTGATACCCGGCGTTCGGAAACGGTTCAGTTCCGCCTCGGGCGCTTCGGCCGGCGCTTCGGGCGCTTTTCGGACGGCCGCTTCGATATTGGCGCCGTAGTCGCACCCTTCACAGACGACGATCGTATCCTCGCCGCTGTCGGCCAGGACCATGAACTCTTTGCTCCCTTCGCCGCCGATCGCCCCGCTGTCGGCTTCGACGACGCGGAAATCGAGCCCCATGCGGGTGAAGATTTTACGGTAGGTCGCCTCCATCAGCTCGAACTCTCTGACCATATCCTCCTGATCGGCATGAAAGCTGTAGCCGTCTTTCATTATGAATTCGCGCCCGCGCATCAGTCCAAAACGCGGACGTGCCTCGTCGCGGAATTTGAGATTGATCTGATAGAGATTCATCGGAAGCTGTTTGTAGCTTCCCACAAACTGCTTGACCATCTCCACCATCATCTCTTCGTGTGTCGGCCCCAGTACGAATTCGTTGCCTTTGCGGTCTTCGAAACGGAGCAGTTCGGCCCCGTATTTCTCGTATCGGCCGCTCTTTTTCCAAAGCTCCGCGGGCGTCACCAGCCCCAGCTGCACCTCCTGGCAGCCGGCCGTGTCGAGCTCTTCTTTGACGATGGCCCTCACCTTGTCGAGGACCCGTTTGCCCAGCGGAAGAAAATCGTAGATGCCGCTGGCGACCTGATAGATGAATCCCCCGCGTACCAGATAGATGTGGCTCGGCAATACCGCATCTTTCGGCGCTTCTTTGAGGGTGGGGATGAGCATGTTAGAAAATTTCATCGATAACCTTTTTTTATTGGTAAACAGTGAACAGAAAACGGTGAACGGATGGCGTATGCGGTCTCCATTCACTGTTCACTGGTCACCGTTCACTATTTAATATCGTCTTTCATGATGAACTCGCACTTGTATTTGTCCATCATTCGCACTTCCGTATCGGTTTTGAACAGATATTTCATCGCTTCGATGATCGTATCCGCCCGCGGCTGATCGGCCACGGCGCGCAGTTGCTTTGTGGGCGTATGCAAAAACTTGTTGAAGGCGTTGTGAACCAGTTTTTCGACATTGGCCTTTGAGCTTTCCTCGATGAACCCCTTTTTCACCGCCCGGTCGATTTCGGCCATGGCGGCCTCTTTGGCCTGAAGCCGGATCTCTTTGATGAGCGGATCGATCATCAGCGACTGGAGCCACTTGAAAAATTCCATCGTATAGCGCCCGACGATCTCATACGCTTTTTTGGCGTGCTCCCGGCGAAGTGCCAGATTGGTGTCGACCTGCTCCTGCAGATCGTCGACCGCATAGACATGGACGTTGGTATCGGAGATGATATCGATGTCTCTTGGAACGGCGAGGTCGAACCAGTGGCGCTCGAAATTGGCCGCGCCCACCATCTCGTCGGTGATGATGGGCTCGGGTGCAGCCGTGGCGGTAAAGAGCAGACGGTAGCGATTGATGTAACGGCCCAGTGCATGCAGCGGTTCGACTTCGACACGTTCGCCCACCTCTTTGGCGATACGTTTGGCATTTTCGATCGAGCGGTTGAAGAGTATGACGTTGCAACCGTTGGCCGCCAGGTGTTTCGTGACGATCTCGCTCATCTCACCGGCCCCCACAACGATGGCGGTGAAACCGCCGAGGTTGCCGCCGAGCAGGTATCTCGCCTGTGCCACGGCCGCACCCGCGATAGAGACCGGGCTTTTGGAGATGTCGGTCGAGGTCCGCACTTCGGCCGCACATTTGAAAGCGTAGTGGATGACCCTTGAGAGCTTCTGTCCGCAAAAACCGTTTTCGTAGGCGAACCGGAACGCATCTTTGAGCTGTCCGGCGATCTGCGTCTCGCCGATGACCAGGCTGTCCAGTGACGAGGCGACCGAGAAGATGTGGTGCACGGCACCCTCGTCCTCGTAGATGTCGGCCCGCCCCTCGAGCTCCTCGACACTCAGTCTGCTGTGGCGGTGCAAAATCATGAAGATTTCGCCCAATGCGCCGGAGGGATTGGACGTACTGACGATGCATTCGACCCTGTTGCAGGTCGAAAGCAGAATCGCTTCGTTGATATCCTTGTGCCTGAACATCTGCATCAGAGCCTGACGCTTTAGCTCGTCACTGGGAAAAGCGAGCTTTTCGCGTACCGTGATATCGGTATTTTTGTGGGAGAAACTGACGACGAGGTACTGCATCAAAACTCCCTCTCGATCATATCTTCCACAATCTGGGCAAGGGCCTCTTCCTCTTCGCCTCTCATCAGGGCAATCGCTTCCTCTCCGAGCTCCCTGGCATAGAGGTAGGCCTTTTGTACCGACTCAGTGGTTTCCATCAAGCCGCGAATCCAGTTTTTTTGGGCATCATCGAGCTTTTTTCCGTGCATCGAGATCAGTTTGTCCCGATCCCCTTCATTCAGCGATTCGTACAGATAGATGTAAGGCAGCGTCGTCTTGCCCTCCTCGAAATCGTGCATCGCCGGTTTGCCGAGTTTTTCGCTGCTCTGCGTCACGTCGAGTATGTCGTCGACGATCTGAAAGGCGATACCCAGATTTTTCCCGTAGAGGCCGTAAATTTTTTCGTCTTTGCCTGCGAGCATGGCGGCAGCGGCGGCCGTGGCTTCGATAAGCGCGGCGGTCTTTTGGTAGATCATCTGAAGATAACTCTCGATATCGGGGTTGAAGCTGCCTGAGAGGCGCACATCCATCATTTCGCCGATACTCAGCAGCGTGACGGCATGAGCGATCTTGGCGGCGATCGAACGGTCGAAGGATGTGAGCTCTTCGAATCCCTTCGAATAGAGAATGTCGCCCATCATAATCGCCTGACGGTTGCCTTCGCTGGCGTTCAAAGAGATCTCCCCCCGGCGTGTCTGGGCCTCGTCGATGACATCGTCATGCAGGAGACTCGCGGCATGGATCAGTTCGATCACGGCGGCGAGTTTAATGCTGCTTTCCAAATAGCCCGCGATTTTGAGCACCATCTTGGCGCGCAATCTTTTGCCATGGGGAAGCGATGCAAACAGATCGCCGACCGCCTCGTTCGAAAGCGAGCCGACCATCTGCTGCATCCGCTCTTCCACCCGTTCAACACGTTCACGCATCACCGCTATCTACCCCGCACATATGAAATTTCATTTTTGCCGTATCCTTTAAGAAGCAGATCCAACCATGCCTCTTTTTTCTCACTGTCAAACGCTTTGAATTGAAGCAGAAGATAAGGAGAGCTCTCCCCTTTTCCCGACATTGTGTCCGGTTTTGAAAAAAGATCGATACGAAAACTCTCCAGCCGATACTTCGTGTACAAAAGCGGCTGGAACTTCCTGTCGTCATAGGAGACATGCATGACCAAACCACCGTTGGCATAAAGCGTCCACGAAAAAGCGAGTTTGTGTATCTTGCTCTTTTCGCGTATCAGAATATGCTGAACCTGATCTTTTTTCAAAACGAACGTGTCGCTGTAGTCCCACCCCTCTCTTTGGCTACCCATGAGAAACAAAGGTAGCAAAAGAAGGAGTGCGAAAAACCTTCTACTCATTCTGTGTCAGAATGTTCGCCGTCAATTCGATATATTTGCTCATTTTACAGTCATCGAGCGCTGCAGTATCGCTGAAAGTGCGCCGCTGAATCTCGCTCTCCATCGCCTCTTCCCCGATCTTCTCTTCCAAAATGGTCTCGAGCAGGCACATGCGTTCGACCATTTTGTCAAGCTCCATCTCCACGAGGTTCCTGTTGGCATTGTAGACAATATCGAAAAACTTACTTTTAGGGGATCCTCCGGAAAAGATATCCTCTTCATCTTCGAACAGCATATTAAACTCCCTTATTATGTATCGTTCATATCTCCGCGAGTCACGAAACGGCCCGATAGAGGGAGTTATTATACCACCCTTTGCTTAGAGGCTATTTCAATCCCATTTTTAGAGGCATACGGGCAGATTTTCTCTCGGCTTTTCGAGTTCGTTGAGAGGTTTGGGCTCGTCGATATGATATCCCTGGACGATATCCACACCCATTTGATGCGCCTTGTGACAGACCTGGTCGTTACTGACGAATTCCGCGACGGTCTTGATGTTCAGTTTGTGGGCGAAGTCGATAATGGTCTCCGCAATCACTTCGAGATTTCTGTCTCTGTGGATATTTTTGATAAGCGAACCGTCGATCTTGAGAAAATCGACCTTGAGCGTCATGAGGTAGGAGAAGTTGGAGTACCCGGTACCGAAATCGTCGATGGCGATCTGGCAGCCGAGGTTTTTCATCTCTTCGACAAATGCGGCCACCTCGGGATAGAGTTCGATGTTCTCGCTCTCCAAAAGCTCGAAAATGATACGGTTCGAGACATGATACTCTTCGATTTTTGTTTTGATGAACTCGATCGTTTCGGTATTGAGGATATCTTCGACCGAAAGATTGATCGAGAAAGTCAAATCTTTTCTGTCGGCGAAATAGGCGCAGCTCTGCTCTACGACACGGCGTGTCATTTCCGGGTAGTAGTGTGTTTTCTGCGCCAGAGGAAGAAAATGAAAGGGTGAGACCACCGTGCCGTCTCTCTTGACGAGCCGCATGAGCATTTCATACCCTTTGACGCGTTTTTGTCGCAAATCGTAGAGCGGCTGACCGTATGTGACGATCCTTCCCTCTTTCAACGCGCTCTTGATCTCCGAAATCCATTCAATATTCTCTTTATATCTCTTCTCCAGCCGCCAGTTGGGAGAAAAGAGCATCAAAGGAACCCGCTGTTTTCTCGCCTCTTTCAACGCCATATCGGCCTGTTCGATCGTCGGTACGTATTCGATGCTCGCGCCAATGGAGACCCTCAGGTCGATCTGATTCTCCTCGAAAGCGAATTTGCTTCTGCCGATCGCCTCTCTGAGCCGTTTCAGCTCGATCATAGCTGACTCCGATGTAAACGCTTTTTTGATGACGATGACGTATTCGTCACCCGATGCACGATAGACTTTGTCGAACCCCATCGAAGTGAGTTTCGCACCCAGCTGTTTGAGTATCTCATCCCCCGCGTGATGCCCGTATAGGTCGTTGATCTCGGTGAAATCGTCGATATTCACGATCGCCAGAAGCGCGGTGTCCAGACGCAAAAGATCCTCCATCATCGCTTTTCGGTTCGGCAGGCCTGTCAGACTGTCTGTATAGAGCTGCTCCCAAAGCGCCTTGGTCTTCTCTTCGACCTGGGTATAGAGGCTCTCGTTCATATGGGTCAGCTTCTCGGTATATTCACCGATCTTCTCCTGCATCGTCCCTACCGCCTCTTCGATCTGGCCTATCTCCCTGTCCTGGCTCGATCGTTCGATCGACACGGGATTCTGGGCATCGTAGTTGGCCAAAGAGTTGGCCAGTTTTTTGAGCGGATAGAGACGCCTACGAATCAAGTAGACCATGAAAAGATAGAAAAAAGCCAATGCGACGATAAATATCAAAAGCATGCGGGTCAACTGCGTCAACATCCGTTGATAGTTGTCGCTTTTGTAGAGGAGTTCCAGTTTTCCGAGTTGCCGTGTCCCGCCGGGCTGATAGATAGGTGTCAGGACTTTGATCACGTCGCCGGTGTCGGTTTTTTTCTCATTTTGGTACGAATGGATCTTCTCGCTGCCACGGTAAAGATTGACACCGGCGACCTCTTTTTGATGGACGAGCTGCTCGAGTACCTCGATCACCCTGTCTTCCATCCCCAGATAGAGGTTCACCCCGATCTGCGGAGCGAACATTTGCGTGATCAGATCTGCCTTCTCTTTCTCTATATCGTACAGGACTTTTTTCCCATAGTGTTCGAAGAGGAAAAAGGTCGCACTCAGAATCACGATACCCATGATGGCCACATAACCCGTCAGTGTCGTAGAGAGTGATCTTTGGCTTTTATTAGACATCGATAAACCTCACGATTGCATAAAGGGCCTGGTTGAATCTCGGTATCCATGGCATAGCTTTTCGGTTCATATATATCACAGTCGTACGGCGGACCGTCAGGGCAATGGTGCCGCCATACGCCAAATCGTCGAAATCGTAGACGAATACCGGAACTTTTTGTTTTCGTGCTACTTGGACCGCTTTTTTGATATCCTCTTCGCTTCCTTTGAGAAGATAGTAGGCGTCGCTCCTGTGATGCGTGTCGATATCGTCAAATGTGATGTTTTCGACGACAAATGGAAGGTCGCCGAGCTTTTTCCCATAGATTTCGTTAATCTTTTGCACCACTTGCGCGGCGATACCGTCGTCTTCCTTCTCATGCACCACCGTCAGCACAACCGGTCTGTTCTGATGCCTTTGCATGAAATTCTCTTCAAGAAGCAGAATCTTCGGATAGATTCTGCTTTGGACGTTCAGCAATATATCGTTGTAATTGTATGCCCATACTGCATGTGCGAGAATGAGAAGCGATACAATCAGACGCATCAGAACCCTTTGGTCAGTGTGATCATCAGATGACGACCTTCCTGGGGATAGTCGTTCACATAGCTGTGCGGCACCGAGGGGTATCGCACGTCGGCATCGAATATATTCTGAACACTCAGTCGAATATTCAGATCGTCGTTGTCATGAAATCCGAGTGTTACATCGAGCGTGGTGTAACTGTCGAGTTTCGGCCGGTTGTCGCCCTTCATTCGTGTTTTGGATCCGACATACTTGCCCACCAACGCCAGATCAAGAGCGTCGTTGAATTGGTGGAGGTAGTACCCTTTGGCCATATGACGGGCACTGTTGGCCAGAGGATCATCGCCGTTCTCTTGACCGTAGACATACGAATAGTTCATATAGAGCGTATCGTTGAGTCCGATCGGCGTCTTGCACTCCACCTCCGCACCATAGATCTTCGAATCGGAGGCGTTTCGATATTGGTGCTCCTGATTGTTGTTGTCGATCTGCTTGTCGTTGAGCAGATAGAAGAGGTTGAGCTGCAAGAAGGCATCGACACCCATTTTCCGAATATAGGCCGCTTCGAAGGCGTTGACCGTCTCGGGATCGAGATCCAGATTGCCCACACGCGCATGGTTGTTGATCGTGAAGAGCTCCTGCCAGGAAGGTGTCCGGCTCGAACGGCTGTAGATTGCTTTGTAGATATTGTGATCGTCGCTCTGATAGACGATCGAGAGGCGCGGATTGTACTGTGTCTTCATTCGCGTCACCTTCTCCACGTTCAGGCCCGCCTGCATGGAGAGGTTTTCGTTGTAGCTGAATCGATCCTGCAGAAATAGGCGCTTGGTTCGCATGGAGGCATCGGGATCGGTGAAGGGCTCACTCTTCGAATAGTCCACGATACCGGTACCGCCGTATTTGTCGGTCGTCCTGGTGACCACTTTGTAGGTCTGCGTATAATCAAGGTAGTACCCCATGCTGAAACGGTGGCTGCCAAAGCCGCTGTAGTCGCCGTAGGAGGTTTGGTAGAAACGGCGCAATTTCGCTTCGTGTTCTCCGTAGAAACCGTCATCGTAGACGATTCCCGGGCCCGCGACGAATCCGGCCGGCAACAGATGCGCGTAGCTTTTGAACTCAGAATCCTTCCACCCCGCCTTCACGTGCAGTTCCCATGCACCTGTCGTGGGATGGTAGTCCGCTTCGGCATAGCTCTGCGGCCCTTTGACATGGTCGTTCGGCTCGGGAAGCGCCCCGTTGAGACCATAGGCACTCCCTTTTTCATAGTAGAGCGAACCGGCGCGGACCGTTACATCTTTGTATCCCATCGTCAGCTGCAGCATATGGTTTTTCATCCACAGCGGCGCTTCGCCGTTTCGGGAGAGCGCGATATTCGGGGCGCCATAGAAGCCCGTCGCCAGCGCATCGGGGCCTGCCGGCAGAAATTTATGGTCTCTTTGGTAGTAAAACTGTGTATGGAGAGAAAAATCTCCATTTTGGTAATTTTTGAGAAATCCACCCATTTCGTAGCTGTACGCTCCCCCCTTGACGACGATACGCCCCTCGTTAAGATCGCTCCTCAACCCCTTTTCCGCATAGGTAATCACCCTGATCGATCCGGCATAGGCATTGTAGCCGTCGCTCACACTGCCAGGCCCCCGCGTCACTTCGATCCGTTTGATCATCTCGATCGGCATGGAGAGGTAGCCGTCGTATCCGTCCGTAAAAAGATCGTCGACATCGATTCCGTCGATGAAAAGGCGGCTCTGTCCGTAAGCGTAGGGGTTCGACCCTCTGAAAATGGCCCGCTTGTTGTCGACGTTGTCGGTCGCCATATCGACACCGGGCACCAGTTCCAACGCCTCTTTGAGATTGGTCACACCTATGCGCTCCATCTCACGTCCGTGATACACGGTGACGATGTAGGGCTGATAGGGTTCGTTCAACTTCACTTTCTCCGCCAGACGGGAAATCTTATTCATCTCGTCGATAAGTGAATCGATCGAAGCTGTCTGTTCCGATGCGTGCAAACCGCCGCCAAGAAGCAGCAAAGGGAGTGTCATGAACAACTTTTTCATTGGATCGTCATACCTTCGAAAAGCTCTTTGTTCTCTTCGATACACTTTTTCGTCGACATGAGTACCGGAAAACGCTCTTTTCCTGCATAGATTCTTCCTTCACCGATGATTTCATAGGGAAACCCGAAGCGCCGAAGAAGCGTGTAGAAACGTTTTTCGACCGAACCCAGGGTATATTCGATACCGGCTTCGAGGGCATGTTCGACAATATTTTTTTTCATCATGCTGTATATTTCTCTATTCTCTTTCAGTTTTCTACAGTCCGAACGGATGAAAATGCGGGAAAACTCACCCACTTTTTCGGGTTCGAGACCAAGCGCTTCGAGGTCGAGGCCGTAGGTATTCTCTGTCGGATACCCGATCGGGGAGTGGTGGATGAAACGAATGCTCGCCGCGACCTCCCCCTCTTCGTCCAGCAGGGCGAAATGTTCCGAATAGGGGTCGTATTCGTCCCTCTCCAACCCGTCGGGCAAATCCTCTTTTTTATAGACTTCCAGCTCTTCGCAGGCAATGGTATACCTGAAGCGGAATACTTTTATCAGCAGTTCGCCCTCATTGGCCACTACAAATCGAAACATCGTACATTCCTTATTCTTTTTATCATCGGAATGTGCAGCTATATCGGCGCATTCACGAATCTATTAATAGCAAAAAAGTCACTTTTTCGCACGAAACGAAAGGTTGTGAACTCTTATGTATTGTATTGTATGGAAATTGATCTATTATCTGTCTGATTTGACACGATAGAGCATAGAAAAGAGCAATGGAACGAAGTAGAGGTTGAGCACCGTGGCCCATATGAGACCAAAGCCCAGCGTCACTGCCATCGGCTGCAGTATCAACGCCTGCCCCGACGCGAAGAAGATCAGCGAAGAGAGCCCCAACACCGTGGTCAACGATGTCAGAAGAATCGGCCGAAGCCGCAACTTGGCTCTGCTCAGCAACTCTTCAGACGTCCGGGCGTGCTTGATGAAGTCGAGCATGATCAACCCGTCGTTGACGACGACCCCGGCCAGACCCACGATGCCGATGAGGCTGGGCATCGTCAGGTGCAGGCCCATGATCACATGCCCCACCAGCACCCCCAGGATCGAAAGCGGGATCGTCGACAGTGTGATCAGCGGCAGCGCCACCGAGTCGAACATCCATACCAGCGCCACGAAGATCAGGAAGATGGCGACGATCGCCGACTCGACGATTTCGCGCTTGACGGTCCGATTCTCCTTCTCTTCGCCTTTGATGTCGATGCGCACACCGCTCTTTCGCACCTTGTCGAAAATGGGAGAAAGACGCTCCATCACCTCCGAAGAGGTGATTTTGCGCTTGTTCAAGGAGGCATAGACGGTCCGCACCCGTTTGCCGTCGCTCTTGAAAATTTTCGCAAAACGCCTCATGCGCGCCATATCGACGATGTCGCGCAGATGCACCCACTGGCCACGACCCGGGACCTGCAGTTCGAAATCGAAAAAGCGCGCCACCTCATCCTTTTTCAGATCCTCCAGGCGGATGCGCACCAGCCCTTCGTCGTTGAACATCTTCCCGTATTCGCCTTTGAGGAAAAAGGGCTGCAATGCCTGTGTGACCTCCCCTTCGGTAAAGCCCAACGACTGCCCGTACCGGTTGATGCGCAGTTTCAGCTCCTCTTCGCCCGGTTTGGCATCGTTGGTGATGTTGGAGACACCTGGCATCTTCGAAAGTCTCTTTTCGACCTCCCTTATAGCCTCGAGCACCCTGCTCTCCTGACCGCTGAAAGCGATCTCCACATCGCTCTTGACGATCCCCGCCTGCGGAACGATGACATTGAGCTCCTTGAAGAGTGGACCGTAGGCATCTTTTTCCTTTTTGAGCGGTGCGACGATCTTTTCGATCTCTTCGGCGATCTGCTGCGCCGAATGGCGTCGCATCATGTCGTGGCTGTCGTATTCCGGACTCAGATAGGGATTAAGGTATTTGTCGAAAAAGTTTCGAGGCACGGGTTCGTGGAGGTTGACGAAGATATGAAAGAGGTTGTCGGCATTCTCTCCTTTGTTGTTGCTGTCGAGCTTGAGTCCCACCACCGTCGTGATCGACGAGACATCCTCTTTGGAGAGATTTTTCAAAAGCAGCGCCTCGAGACGTGAGACGATCTTTTCGTTGTCATCGAGGTCGTTGTTGATATCCACTTCTCCATTGACATAGATCTGGGTCGTGTCGAAATCGGGAAAGAGTTGGAATTTGCTCTGCTTGGCCAGAACCCACGTCCCCAGCATAATCAATAAGACCATCGTCGGCAGCGCGATGAATTTATGACGTATCAGCGGTCCGAGCAGAGTGCGGTAGATGCGGTAGTTTCTCTCCCAGAAGCGCTGGCTGAAGCCCAGTTCCCTGGTGGGTTTGAGTATGTCTTTGGCATGAAGCGGCAGAAAATAGAAGGCTTCAAAGAGCGAACTCAGCAGCAAGACGGTGATCATCACCGGCAGGACCTTGATAAACTCACCCAGCTTTCCACTGAGCATCAAAAGGGGCAAAAAGGCGAAAACGGTCGTCATCGTCGCCGTCAGAACCGCCGGAAACATTTCGACCGAACCCTTGATCGCGGCCTCTTTGGGTGCCATACCCTCTTCGATGTAGCGGTAGATGTTTTCAGCCACGACAATCGCTTCGTCCACCAGCATGCCCAGGGCGATCAACGCCCCCAACAGCGTGAGCATGTTGAGACTGTAGCCGAGAATCTCCGAGGCGACGAGCCCGATCATGAAGCTTACGGGAATCCCTACCGCCACCACGAGGGCGATCCTGGCGTTGACAAACAGAAGCATCGAGAGAAAGACGAGCCCCAGGCCGAAGATGATGTTCGAAACGACAGTATTGAGACGGTTTTTGATCCAGACGGAGGTATCGGTATAGACGTCGAAGGTAAATCCGGGATACCGTTTTTTGTAACCTTCGAGCATTGAACGGATCTGCCTGGAGAGGGCGATGGCGTTGCCCTCTTCGGATTTGCTGACCGAAATGGAGACGTTTTTGGTGCCGTTGAAGTGGGATATCTCTTTCGGATCGCTCAGGGTAAAAAGGACATTGGCGACATCTTTGAGATAGAAACGCTTCCCTTCGGCATGGAGGATCGTGTTCTTCAGCGCCGAAGCACTCTTTTCGCCGTTGATCGTACTGATAAACAGATGTGCGCCACGCTGCTTCACCGAACCGATCGGGTAGATCGACGCCAACTGGCGTATCGCGGCGACCACAGGGGCGAAGTGCAGCCCCAGGGCTTCGATTCTGGCACTGTCGAGTTCGATATCGAGTTCGTCGTCGGCATCGCCGTAGATGACGATATCGCTGAGATCCTTGAAATCGGCCAGATCGCTCTTGATCTCGTCGGCCACCTTCAGAAGCTCTTTTTTGGGCTTGTCGGCAGCCACCGCGATCAGCACCAGAGGAAAGTTGCGCTTGGCGATTCTGGCGATCGGTTCGTCCATGTCCGCCGGAAGGTCGCGCCGGATGTTGGCGATCACATCTTTGGCGTCGCTGAGGGTCATATCCGGATCGTTGCCGGGTTTGATGTCGGCGCCGATCATGAAATCGCCGTTTTTGATCACCGACTCGATCGTATCGATCTCACTGAGGTTCTTGAGGCCATCTTCGATCGAGTGGACCGCCATCTTGTCGAGCAGATCCGCACTGGCACCGCTGTAGTGTCCCGTGATCGTGATACGATCGAGCGTCCCGGGAGGAAAGATCTCCTTGGGAATGTTGATGTAGGCAAAGACCGAAAGGAACAGCAGAAAAATCAGGAAAATATGGTTGAGGATCGGCTTTTCGATCGCGAACCGTATGAACTTTTCAATCATGCAACCCTCCATTCCCCGTTCACCGTTTCCCGTTCACTGTTCACTAATCTCTGCTCCCCATTCAAAACAGTGTATCGAGAATCTGGTTCTTCACCTTCATCCCCTCGACTTTGCGGCTCAGAAGCTTGTGCTCTTCCAAAAGGGCCCCGTACTGCGTTTCGAGCCGGTCGATGGCGCGGCTTTGATAGTAGATCTCGTTTCGAAGATAGATTTTGGGAAGCAGCAGCATCAGCGCGATCAGGATCGAGACGATCACCATCAGCAGAAACTGCCAGTCGGCTGTCGGGTCGTAGAGCGTCTCTTCGATGCTTTCGGCCAGTTCTCTTTTCTCTTTGTCACTCATTGAAAAACCTGAAACAGCGCAGTTTCGCACTCCGGCTGCGCGGATTTTTTTCGATCTCCTCGGCCGATGCCGATATCGGTTTGCGGCTCAGCGGCTCGCCGATCGCATGATTGTTGCCGCAGGTGCAGCGAAACGCCTCGGGCGGGCAGATGCAGGAGGTACTCCACTTTCTGAAACGCTGTTTGACCAGCCTGTCTTCGAGTGAATGGAAGGTGATGAGCCCCACCACGGCCCCTCTTGGCGGCTTTTTTTCCAATGCATCCAGCAGTCGCTCGATCTCGCCCAGTTCGTCGTTGACCGCGATGCGGATCGCCTGAAAGAGTGCGGTGGCGGGATTGGTCTTGCCCCGCTTTGGCGACACCCTGCCCAGCACTTCGGAGAGCTCGATGCCGCTTTCGATCGGCTTCTTTTCACGCGCCTGCACGACAGCCCGCGCCGCTTTGCGCCATGCCCGCTCTTCTGCATACTCCCTGAATATTCGCTCCAGCGCTTCCTGTGGCCAGTTATTGACCACTTCATATGCACTCAATGTCGCGTCCGGGTTCATCCGCATATCAAGATTTTCCGACAGAAAACTGAATCCACGCCGCTTCTCGTCCAGCTGCAGCGACGAGACGCCGAAATCGGCCAAAACGCCGCAGACCGGCAGATCCAGAAGCTCGGGCAACAGTTGAGAAAATCGTCCGCGCCGGGCCTCGAAACGTGCCCCGAAAGGGGCGAGCCGCCTGGTGGCGAATGCGATCGCTTCGGGGTCCTGGTCGATACCGATGAGGCGGATATCGGGAAATTTTTTCAAAATCGCTTCACTGTGGCCTCCATAGCCCAGTGTACAGTCGATGAAAACACCCTCCCGGGGCATCGCTTCGAAACAGTGCAGTACTTCGTTCAGAAGGACCGGAATATGGGGGATTTTTTCAGATGTCATGACGTCTTGTTTTTCCGGAATTATACATTAACTCTCTGAGCCGCAGCGCGTTTTGCACCGCAAAGCCTCCGAAATCGTTGTTGAAATAGATAAACACCTCTTTGAGCTCTTTCGATGCATCGGCGACTCTTTCGGCCCAACTGCGCAGCGTGGCATCGTCGTAGCTTCCACCGTACCGTCCCGTCGGGCCGTGAAAACGGATATAGCCGAAATCGGCCGTCATCACAAACGGCGTCGTCCGTTTCTCGAAATCGTTGATGCACATCGCCACGTTGTAGCTTTTGAGCAGGTTGAAAGTATCGTCGTTGATCCAGCTTTCATGGCGAAACTCCACGGTATGGCGCCAGCTTCGTGGCAACATTTCGAGGAAATCCTTCAGAAGCGGAAGATCCATGTGCAGCGAAGGCGGCAGTTGAAAAAGAATCGACGCCGTTTTGGATTTGAGCGGTTTGATCAGATGCAGGTAGCGGATCAGCTCCTCTTTCGCATCTTTGAGCTTCCGGTAATGGGTGATGCCCCGGTAGGCTTTGAGCGCGAAAAGAAAGCCTTCCGGCGACATCTCGGCCCAGTGCTCGGTCGTCTTGAGCCGCGGAAGATGATAGAAAGTACTGTTGAGCTCCACGGTATCAAAGGTTTTCATATAGTACTCGAAAAAGTGGCTTTTGGGCAGATCTTCTGGGTAGAAGACCCCCCGCCAGTGCTCGTAGTAGAAGCCCGACGTTCCGATATGGACATTCATAGCGATTTCACCGCCTCGAAAGCTGTTTGGACCAGTTGCCGCATCTCTTCATATGAAATAATATAAGGCGGCATGAAGTAGAGCACGGGGCCTAACGGACGGATAAAGACGCCCCGCTCGAGACAGCAACTGAAAATCTTGAGGTTGACCCGATCTTCAGGCGCGAAACCCTGCAGCTCCACGGCACCGATCATTCCCGTCTGCCGAACCTCTTTGACCGATGAGAGCGATTCGAAAGGTTTCATCAGTTCACGCAACCATTGCGCCTTCTGTCTGTTGGAATCGATCACGTCATCACGCTCGAATATATCGAGCACCGCATTGGCGCAGCTGCATCCGAGAGGATTTCCGGTATAGCTGTGCGAGTGAAGAAAGGCTTTGTATTCGAGATAGTCGCAATAGAATTTCGAATAGATCTCATCGGTCGTCAACACGGCAGCCAGCGGCATGAAGCCGCCGGTCAAACCTTTGGAGAGGCAGAGGAAATCCGGAGCGATATCGGCTTGTTCGCAGGCGAACATCGTTCCCGTCCGGCCGAAGCCCACCGCGATCTCGTCGGCGATGAGATGGATGCCGTATCGGTCGCACAACTGCCGCGCGAGCGTGAGGTAACGCGGATGATACATGTGCATAGATCCCGCACACTGCACCAACGGTTCCACGATGAGCGCAGAAATGCGCGACGCATGGATTTTGAGAATCTCTTCGAGTTGATCGGCCGCCACTTCGGCCGCTTCGGGGGTACGGTCTTTGGGGACGGGCGTCTGGACAGAGCGGATCAGGATCGGCTCGTATGTCTTTTTATACAGTTCCACGTCTCCCACCGAGAGCGCACCGATCGTCTCTCCGTGATAGCTGTTGGTCAGCGAAAGAAAGAGCGGGCGGCTCTTCCCTTCGTTAAGATGGGCGTGGTAACTCATCTTCAACGCCACCTCCACCGCGCTCGATCCGTTGTCGGCGAAAAAGACCTTGTTCAAATCGCCCGGCGTGACGGCACAGAGTCTTTCGGCCAGCTTCACGGCCGGTTCGTGAGTGAATCCCGCCAGCAGAACATGTTCGAGCGTCGAGGCCTGTTCGGCGAGTTTGCCGGCGATGTAGGGGTTGGCATGACCGAAGAGGTTGACCCACCAGCTGCTGATGCCGTCGATATACCGATGTCCTTCGAAATCTTCGAGCCATACGCCGCTGGCGCTTTTGACAGGTATGAGCGGCAGCGACTCATGATCTTTCATCTGCGTGCATGGATGCCAGATATGGGCCAGATCCCGCTGCACCACCTCACTGTTTTTCATTCACGCTCCTTACTCTTTCAATATTTGCAAAGACCCGTGCCTTATCCGTTTTTTGACAACATATGTCAACTTCTCTGACAGATTGTCAAAATTGTCGAAAATATCGGTAAATTCGGCCTCAAGTCACACTATTTAAACCGGGATTAATTTCATATTCAATAAAATCA
>JAUUDL010000005.1 GCA_030826715.1 Hydrogenimonas sp.
GCGGTCAATTGAGCCAGTTCATGGATCTGACCAACCCACTTTCGGAAGTGACGCACAAAAGACGACTCTCTGCCCTCGGTGAAGGCGGACTGGTCAAAGAGCGTGCGGGATTCGAGGTGCGCGACGTTCACCCGACCCATTATGGACGTATCTGTCCGATCGAGACGCCGGAAGGCCAGAATATCGGTCTGATCAACACGCTGGCGAGTTACGCCAAGGTCAACGACCTGGGCTTCATCGAAGCGCCTTACAAAAAAGTGGTCAACGGCAAAGTCACCAACGAAATTTTCTACATGACGGCGACTCAGGAAGAGGGGCTGACGATCGCCCCGGCGAGTACAAAGCTCGATGAAGACGGCAATATCGTCGAAGATCTGCTCGAAGCGCGACGCGACGGCGAGATTCTGCTCGTCGACAGAAGCGAGATCGACTACATCGACCTCAATCCGCTGATGGTCGTGGGTGTGGCCGCCAGCCTCATTCCGTTCCTCGAGCACGACGACGCCAACCGTGCCCTGATGGGGTCGAACATGCAGCGCCAGGGTGTGCCGCTGCTGATCTCCGATGCGCCGGTCGTCGGTACGGGTGTCGAGAAACTGATCGCTCGGGACGCTTGTGTGAGCATCAAGGCAAAGCGCGCCGGTATCGTTGAGAAGGTCGACAGCAAAAATATCTATATCATGGGCGAAGATGAAAACGGTGCCTTCATCGATCACTATCTGCTCCAGAAGAATATGCGCACCAACCAGAACACGACCTTCACGCAGCAGCCCATCGTCAAAAAGGGTCAGAAGGTCGAAGCGGGCCAGGTGATCGCCGATGGGCCGAACATGGACCAGGGCGAGCTGGCGATCGGGAAAAACGTCATGGTCGCCTTCATGCCGTGGAACGGATACAACTTCGAGGATGCGATCATCGTCAGCGAAAAACTGATTCGCGATGACACCTTCACCTCCGTGCATATCTATGAAAAAGAGGTGGAAGCGCGCGAACTCAAGCATGGCGTCGAAGAGATCACCAGAGATCTTCCGGGCGTCCGCGAAGAGGATATCGGCCATCTGGACGAGAGCGGTATCGTCAAGGTCGGCACCTACATCAAGCCCGGCATGATCATGGTCGGAAAAGTCTCTCCCAAGGGTGAAGTGAAACCGACACCCGAAGAGCGCCTTTTGCGTGCGATCTTCGGCGAAAAAGCGGGTCATGTGGTCAACAAATCACTCTACTGCCCGCCGTCGATGGAGGGAATCGTCGTCGATGTCAAGATCTTCACGAAAAAAGGGTACGAAAAAGACCAGCGCGCGATCCGCGCCTACGAAGAGGAGAAGGCGGAACTCGACCGCGAACACCACGACAAACTTTTGATGCTCGATCGCGAAGAGATGCTACGCATCTATGCCCTGCTTGGCAACGCCGAAGTGCAGAGCGACGTCGAAATCGGCGGCACCGTCTACAAGGCGGGGACGAAGATAGGCAAAGAGGTATTCGAAGGGATCAACCGCTTCGCCCTCAACACGATCGCCAAACATTTCAGTGAAGAGGTCCAGCAGCAGTATGAATCGCTGAAAAACTATTTCCAGAAGCAGAAGCGTCAGCTTCGCGACGAGCACGAAGAGAAGCTGAGCATACTCGAAAAAGACGACATCCTGCCCAACGGCGTCACGAAACTTGTCAAGGTCTACATCGCGACCAAGCGAAAGCTCAAAGTGGGTGACAAGATGGCGGGCCGCCACGGTAACAAGGGTATCGTCTCCAATATCGTTCCCGAAATGGATATGCCCTACCTCGAAGACGGCACGCCGGTCGAGATCATTCTCAACCCGCTGGGTGTCCCTTCGCGTATGAATATCGGACAGATCCTCGAAGTGCATCTGGGTCTTGTCGGCAAACGGCTCGGGCAGCAGATCCAGGCGATATTCGACGAGAAAAAAGAGGATTTCGTCAAGCAGCTTCGAAGCAAAATGATTGAGATAGCCGATGTTGCCAAGCTGATGCGCGGCAAAGAGACGCTCGATGCGATGAGCGACGAAGAGCTGATCGCCTACGCCCGTGACTGGGCCAAGGGCGTCCGCTTCGCGACGCCGGTCTTTGAGAGTGTCAATGCCGAAGAGTTCGACAAACTCTTCGAAATGGCGAAGATCGACAGTGACGGCAAGTGTGTTCTTTACGACGGTATGACCGGCGAGCGGATGAAAGAGCGGGTCAATGTGGGGTATATGTATATGCTCAAACTCCACCACCTCGTCGACGAAAAGATGCACGCACGTTCGACCGGGCCGTACAGCCTCGTGACACAGCAGCCGGTGGGCGGTAAAGCGCTCTTCGGTGGACAGCGTTTCGGTGAGATGGAAGTGTGGGCACTCGAAGCGTACGGCGCCGCCAACGTTCTCAAAGAGATGCTGACAATCAAATCGGACGACGTCGAAGGCCGTGTCCGCGCCTACAAGGCGATCACCCGTGGAGAGACCGTTCCGGCCGCGGGGATACCGGAAACCCTGTTCGTTCTGACCAAAGAACTTCAGTCACTCGCACTAGATGTAGAGCTTTTAGATGAGGAAGAAGAGAATGAAGAAACTGATACCCATTGAAGTCACGGAAGAGAATCGCCCCAAGGATATCAAGGCGATCCAGCTCAGACTCGCCTCTCCGGAGAAGATTCTCTCCTGGAGTTTCGGTGAAGTCAAGAAACCCGAAACGATCAACTACCGCACGCTGAAGCCCGAGCGCGACGGCCTCTTCTGCGCCAAGATCTTCGGACCGGTCCGTGACTACGAGTGCCTCTGCGGCAAATATAAAAAGATGCGCTACAAAGGCGTCGTCTGTGAAAAGTGCGGCGTCGAAGTGACGACATCAAAAGTGCGCAGATACCGCATGGGTCACATCGACCTGGTGACGCCCGTTGCTCATATCTGGTACGTCAATTCGCTTCCCAGCCGTATCGGTACGCTGCTGGGCGTGAAGATGAAAGACCTCGAGCGCGTACTCTACTACGAAGCCTATATCGTCGAAAATCCCGGTGAAGCGAGTTACGACAACGAAGGCAAATCGCCCGTTCTGAAGTATGACATCCTCAATGAAGAGCAGTATCTGTCGCTGATGCAGCGTTTTGCGGAGAGCGGTTTCCATGCTGAAATGGGTGGTGAAGTGATCAAGCGCCTCCTGGCCGACCTCGATCTGGCCGAACTCTTCCATACCCTCAAGGAGGAGATCGAAAAGACAGGTTCCGAAGCCAAACGCAAAACCTACGTCAAGCGCCTGAAGGTGATCGAGGCATTCTTGAACTCCAACAACCGTCCCGAATGGATGATGCTCGACGTCCTGCCGGTTCTTCCGCCCGATCTTCGTCCCCTCGTGGCACTCGATGGCGGGAAGTTCGCGGTCTCGGATGTCAACGACCTCTACCGTCGTGTCATTAACCGCAACCAGCGCCTCAAGCGCCTGATGGAGCTCGATGCGCCCGAAATCATTATCCGCAATGAAAAACGTATGTTGCAGGAGTCGGTGGATGCACTCTTTGATAACGGCCGCCGCGGCAATGCCGTCAAAGGCGCCAACAAACGCCCGCTCAAATCGTTGAGCGAAGTGATCAAGGGTAAGCAGGGCCGTTTCCGCCAGAACCTTCTGGGTAAACGTGTCGACTTCTCGGGACGTTCGGTTATCGTCGTCGGGCCACATTTGCGTATGGATCAGTGCGGACTTCCTAAAAACATGGCATTGGAGCTCTTCAAGCCCCATCTGCTCGCCAAACTCGAAGAGAAAGGCTACGCGACGACGCTCAAAGCGGCCAAAAACATGATCGACATGAAGACCAACGAAGTGTGGGAGTGCCTGCAGGAGATCGTCGACGAATATCCGGTGATGCTCAACCGTGCGCCGACGCTCCATAAACTCTCGATCCAGGCGTTCCACCCGGTGCTGATCGAAGGAAAGGCGATTCAGCTCCATCCGCTCGTCTGTGCGGCCTTCAACGCCGACTTCGACGGCGACCAGATGGCGGTCCACGTACCGCTCGGACAGGAGGCGATCGCGGAGTGTAAGCTTTTGATGCTCAGCTCCATGAACATCCTGCTTCCGGCAAGCGGCAAGGCGATCACGGTACCGAGCCAGGATATGGTTTTGGGTCTGTATTACCTCTCGCTCGAACGCAAAGGGGTCAAGGGTTCCAACAAACTCTTCGCCAACGTCAAAGAGGTGCTCACGGCGCTCGACGGCGATCATCTGGACATCAACGCCCGCGTGCGTACGATGGTCGAAGGGCGCGTGGTCTATACGACGGCGGGCCGCTTGATTCTCAAATCGATCCTGCCCGACTTCGTCCCTGAGCATATGTGGAACAAGATTTTGAAGAAGAAAGATATCGGCCTGCTGATCGACCACGTCTACAAACATGGCGGGCTCGAGATCACGGCCGAATTCCTCGACAACCTCAAGGACCTCGGTTTCAAATACGCCACGAAGGCGGGGGTCTCGATCTCGGCGGACGACATCCGCATTCCGGACGAGAAGTACCGCCTCGTGGATGAAGCGAAAAAACGTGTCCGCGAGATTCAGCAGCAGTACAGCGCGGGTCTTTTGACCGAACAGGAGCGCTACAACAAGATCGTCGATGTCTGGACCGATACCAACAACGCCGTCGCGGAAGCGATGATGAAACTGGTACGCGAAGACAAAGAGGGCTTCAACTCGATCTATATGATGGCCGACTCCGGAGCGCGTGGTTCGGCGGCACAGATCCGTCAGCTAGCCGGTATGCGCGGATTGATGGCCAAACCCGACGGTTCGATCATCGAAACCCCGATCGTCTCGAACTTCAAAGAGGGTCTGAACGTACTGGAGTACTTCATTTCGACCCACGGTGCGCGTAAAGGTCTCGCCGATACCGCGCTCAAGACAGCCAACGCCGGTTACCTGACGCGTAAACTGATCGACGTCGCCCAAAACGTCAAGGTGACGATGGAAGATTGCGGGACCCACGAAGGTATCGAGGTGACCGACATCACGATCGGTTCGGAGATGATCGAGCCGCTCGAAGACCGCGTCCACGGCCGCGTGCTCGCCGACGACGTCATCGATCCGATCAGCAACGAAATCCTGATCTCGGAAGGGACGCTGATCGACGACGAGAAGGCGCAGCTGATCAAAGATGCGGGTGTCCGCGCCGTGACGATCCGCACACCGATCACCTGTAAAGCACCAAACGGCGTCTGCTCCAAATGTTACGGGCTCAATATGGGCGAAGGCAAACATGTCAAAGTGGGCGAGGCGATCGGTATCATCGCCGCCCAGTCGATCGGTGAGCCGGGAACGCAGCTGACGCTTCGTACTTTCCACATCGGTGGTACCGCGTCGAGTGAAAAAGCCGAACGGCAGGCGGTTGCGACCAAAGAGGGCTTCATCCGCTACTACAACCTCAAAACCTACGTCAACAGCGAAGGGAAGATGCTTGTGGCCAACCGCCGTAATGCGGGTATCCTGCTGGTCGAACCGAAGATCAAAGCGCCTTTCGAGGGTGAACTGACGGTTCAGACGGTCCACGAAGAGGTGATTCTGACGCTCAAAAACGGTGACGAGAAAGTCCGATATGCTCTCAGAAAGAGCGATGTGGCCCGGCCGAACGAGTTGGCGGGTATCAGCGGCAAAATCGAAGGGAAATATTATCTTCCCTACACCTCCGGCACGAAAGTCGCCCAGCACGATTCGATCGTCGAGGTGATCAAAGACGGATGGAACGTCCCCAACCGTATTCCATACGCGGCCGAACTCCGGGTCAAAGACGGTGCACCCGTCACGCAGACGATCAAAGCGGATGCGAAAGGTACGCTCAAGTACTATCTGCTCGTCGGTGACTACCTCGAACGCTACAAAGCGGTCAAAGCGGGCCACAAGGTCGAAGAGAAAGGCCTCTTTGCCGTCGTGGCGGACGACGAGGGGCGCGAAGCCAACCGTCACTACATCGCCCGCGGCTCGATCGTGACGGTCGGAGACGACGAAAAGGTCGAGAGTGACACGGTGATCGCCAAGCCATCCAGTAACGAGTATACCGTCATCGCCGAATGGGATCCCTATACCGATCCCATCATCGCCGAAGCCAACGGTAAAGTGACCTTCGAAGATATCATCCCGGGTATCACCGCGAGCGAACAGTTCGACGAAATCACGGGACAGACGCGACTGGAGATCAACGAGTACACACCGCCGGGTTACAAACCTGCGATCGTACTGGCGACCGAAAGCGGCGAGATCATCCGCTATGCGATGGAACCGAAAACGGCGATCTACGTCCAGGACGGACAGGATGTTCAGATCGCGGACGTCATCGCCAAAACACCGAAAGCGGTGGCCAAATCGCGAGACATCACCGGTGGTCTTCCCCGCGTCAGCGAGCTTTTCGAAGCCAGACGTCCGAAAGATCCGGCGCTCATCGCCGAGATCGACGGCATCGTCTCGTTCGGCAAGCCGCTCAGAGGGAAAGAGCGCATTATCATCACCGGTGAGAATGGCCAGATGAATGAGTATTTCGTCGACAAGAACCGCCAGATTCTCGTTCATAACGGCGAATATGTCCATGCCGGGGAGAAACTGACCGACGGAACCGTCAGTAGCCACGACATCCTGAGAATTCTGGGAGAAAAAGCGCTGCACTACTATATGGTCAGCGAAATCCAGCAGGTCTACCGCCGCCAGGGTGTCAACATCTCCGACAAGCATATCGAAATCATCTATTCGCAGATGCTTCGACAGGTTCGTATTGTCGACAGCGGGAACACCAAGTTCATCACCGGCGATCTGGCGAGCCGACGCCAGTTCATGGAAGAGAACGAGCGCATCATGAAGCTTGGCGGCGAGC
>JAUUDL010000063.1 GCA_030826715.1 Hydrogenimonas sp.
CCCCAAAGACGACGACGGCAATACAAAAAACAGTCGCCATATCGCTCTTGATTCAAAAAACAACCTCATCGTGGGCGACGAACGCGTCATCGCTACCGTCGACGTGGAGGATTTGATGGTCGTAGATACCGGGGATGCGCTACTTGTCAGCAGGAAAGGAAGCTCCCAAAAGGTCAAAAAGGTGGTCGAAATGCTCAAGCGGCAAGGCTCGGACCTTCCAAAAGTGCATCTGACCGCTCACCGCCCGTGGGGCACCTACACGGTCCTCGAAGATACACCCGGCTACAAAATAAAGCGGATCGTTGTCAAACCTGGCAAACGCCTGAGCCTCCAGAAACATTTCCACCGCAGTGAACACTGGATCGTCGTCAGCGGCACCGCCACCGTCACTGTCGGCGACAAAGTCGAACTGGTCCGCCCCAACGAATCGACCTATATCAAGATGGGGGAAGTCCACCGCCTCGCCAACGAAGGGAAGATTCCGGTCGTTCTCATCGAAGCGCAGGTGGGTGAATATACCGGCGAAGACGATATCGTCAGACTCGAAGATGACTTCAAGAGAGAGGCACAGTGAAACGTCTCGACGACACCACTTTCCGCTGCGTCGTTCAAAATGCACCGCTCGTCTCGATCGACCTTATCGCCGAGCGTGAGGGCAAGATTCTTCTTGGCAAAAGAAAGAACCGGCCGGCACAGGGATTCTATTTCACTACCGGTGGGCGGATTTTCAAAAACGAAACGATCGAAGCGGCGCAGAAGAGAATCGCCAAAGAGGAGCTCGGGCTCGAAACCCTGCTGCACACCCCTCTGTTTATCGGGGTTTTCGAACACTTCTACGACGATGGTGTGTTCGATGGTGTTTCGACCCATTACGTCAACCTCGCCTACCGACTCAACGTTTCGGAACTTCGGTCACTTCCCAAAGAGCAGCACACCGATTACCGCTGGTTTGGCATCGATGAACTGCTCGCAAGCGACGAAGTGCATCAATATGTAAAAAATTATTTCACAAAGGATTGAAAATTGGCAGATAAAAAAGTAGCACTCATTACCGGTATCACAGGACAGGACGGCAGTTATCTCGCCGAATTTCTGCTCAAAAAGGGTTACATCGTTCATGGCATCAAGCGGCGTGCTTCTCTTTTTAACACCGACCGTATCGACCACCTCTATCAGGACCCTCATGTCGAAAACCGCGACTTCATCCTCCATTATGGTGACATGACCGACAGTCTGAACCTCACTCGGATCATCCAGAATGTCCAGCCCGACGAAATCTACAACCTCGCGGCGATGAGCCATGTGGCGGTGAGTTTCGAAGAGCCCGAATATGTCGCCAACGCCGACGGCACAGGTACGCTGCGCATTCTCGAAGCGGTTCGGCTGCTTGGACTGACGGACAAAACTCGCGTCTATCAGGCTTCAACCTCCGAGCTCTACGGAAAGGTGCAGGAGATCCCCCAGACGGAAAAGACACCCTTCTACCCGCGAAGCCCCTACGCCGTCGCGAAGATGTACGCCTACTGGATCACCGTCAATTACCGTGAAGCCTACAATATGTTCGCCTGCAACGGCATTCTGTTTAACCACGAATCTCCCGTACGCGGCGAAACCTTCGTCACACGAAAGATCACACGTGCCGCCGCCAAGATCGCCTTGAATCTCCAGGAAAAGCTCTATCTGGGCAATCTCGACGCCAAGCGTGACTGGGGTCATGCCAAAGATTATGTGCGAATGATGTGGATGATCCTTCAGGCCGACGAGCCTGAAGACTGGGTCATCGCCACGGGCAAGACCACATCCGTGCGCGACTTCGTCAAAATGGCGTTCGGATATGTGGGCATCGAGTTGGCGTTCAAAGGAAACGGTGTAGATGAAACGGGTTTCATCGCTTCCATCGACCAAGAGCGCGCCAAGAAGCTCGATCTCGATCTGAGTCACCTCAAAGAGGGGCAGGAACTCGTCGCCGTCGATCCGCGTTATTTCCGCCCCACAGAAGTCGACCTTCTCATCGGCGACCCCACCAAAGCCAAAGAGAAACTCGGCTGGGTTCCGGAGCACACACTCAACGATCTCGTCGACGAAATGATGGAGAGCGACCTGAAACTGATGCGAAAAGACGAATACCTCAAAGCCGGCGGCTACACGATCATGAACTATTTCGAGTAAAATCGTCGGAAGTCGTCTATTTTATGCAGTTCTGTTTTAGAATAGAACTGCCCACAAGCAGCGGTGAGAGAACTATTGAAATTTTAGAAGAAAGTGGAGTAATAGAGATGCAAAAAAAGAGTAAAATATTTGTCGCCGGCGGCACCGGTCTCGTAGGTTCGGCGATCGTCAAGAATCTGATCGGCAAAGGTTACGCCAACATCGTCGCCAACTATCACAGCCGTAAGCCCAAAAACGATCTGCCTGTGCGATGGGAACGACTCGATCTTCTCGATCCGTTAGAGGTGAAGGCGTTTTTCGAAACAGAAAAGCCCGACTATCTCTTTCTGGCCGCCGCCAAAGTGGGTGGCATTGTCGCCAACAACACCTACCGCGCCCAATTCATCTACGAAAATCTTCAGATACAAAACAACATCATTCACCAGAGTTATCTCAACGGCGTGAAAAAGCTGATGTTCCTGGGCTCTACATGCATCTACCCCAAAGAGTGCCCCCAGCCGATGAAAGAGGAGTATCTGCTTACCGGCGAGCTCGAATATACCAATGAACCCTACGCCATCGCCAAAATCGCCGGCATCAAGATGTGCGAAAGCTACAACCTGCAGTACGGCACCAACTACATCTCGGTCATGCCCACCAATCTCTACGGCCCCAACGACAACTTCGATCTCGAAAAGAGCCATGTCATGCCGGCATTGATCAGAAAGATCCACCTCGGTAAAGCCCTGGAGCAAAACGACTGGAAAACGATACGAAAAGATCTCGACAAATTGCCTATCGAGGGTATCGATGGCAGCGCGACGGAAGAGACAATACTGGCTATTCTGCAGAAGTATGGCGTCAAAAAACATCCATCAAACGATTCGAATAACGTTCAAATCGAAATCTGGGGCAGCGGCAAGCCGATGCGCGAATTCCTCTGGAGCGAAGATATGGCGGACGCCTGCGTCTTTCTTATGGAAAAGAGAGATTTCAAAGACACGTTTCCTCCTGAAACCAAAGAGGTGCGCAACACCCATATCAACATCGGCACCGGCAAAGACATTGCCATCAAAGATTTGGCCCACTTGATAAAAGAGATTATAGGATATAACGGTACATTCTTTTTCAATACCGAAAAACCAGACGGTACAATGAAAAAAGTGACCGACCCTTCCAAACTGCATACATTGGGGTGGAAGCACAAAATAGAACTCGATGAAGGCATCAAAAAAATCTACCAGTGGTATCTTGGCCGATAACCAATCTAAAGTCGAGACAAGAAAGAGGAAGGGTTGATCAACTCCTACTTTCTGTTTCACCTATTTCTTCTTCTCGTTGAGTCAACCCTTATTCTCTATCCACATCGGCCAATACGATGGCGCCGATGACATCGACACCGCTTCTTGCCAGTGTATCGTGAGCTTCCATCAAAGTGAGGCCAGTCGTGACGACATCGTCGACAAGAACAGCTTTGATGTTCGCCGGGCCGGTGTAGAGAAAATTTCGTGGGTTTTGAAGCCTGAAGCTTTTTGACTGGCCGGCGTAGCTTATGCGGTTTTGGGCGTGGAGCTTGCCGTAAAGGGGTCTGTAACCCGCCTTTTTCAGACAACGGGCCAGAATGGCGGTGTGGCTATATCCATCTTTGGGATCGTCGTCGACGGATATGGCCATCATGCCACCGCCAGCATCTTTATCGAATATCCGAAAACTCTCTTTGGCCAGAATACGGTAGGTCGCCCAGCCATGAGGCAGATGTTTGGTGAGCAGGAGTGGTTCGATCTCCTCGTAGGCATAGAGGCTCAGCACTTCGAGGCCGCTCTCTAACATACGTATTTTGGGATCGGGGTTGAGAAGTTCGCGTCGGCATGCCCTGCAAAGCGGCGCGAATGAGAGTGCCCTGCAGACATGACAACGCATTTTAGGCCTTTTTTAGAGGCCTGGTGAATGGTGAACAGTGAATAGTGAACAGATAGCGGATATGGCTACTTTCCTTCCGTTCACTGTTTCCCGTTCACCGTTCACCATAATCGCTAATCGATCTTCAGAACCGCCAGGAAAGCATCCTGAGGCAGCTGCACCTTGCCGATCGCCTTCATCCGTTTTTTACCCTGTTTCTGCTTCTCGAGGAGTTTTCTCTTTCGGGTGATATCGCCGCCGTAGCATTTGGCTGTGACGTTCTTGCCCATCGACTTGACCGTTTCTCTGGCGATCACCTTGTTGCCGACGCTCGCCTGCACGGCCACTTCAAAAAGCTGCCTTGGGATCAGCTCTTTCATCGCCTTCACGAGCTCCCGTCCCCTGCTCTGCGCCTTGTCGCGCGGCACGATGATGCTGAGCGCGTCGACCACTTCGCCGGCGACGCGCACATCGAGCTTCACGAGATCGCCGGGGCGGTAGTCGATAGGCTCGTAGTCGAAGCTGGCATACCCTTTGGTGGCACTTTTGAGCTTGTCGTAGAAATCGACGACGATCTCGTTCATCGGCACCGCATAGACCAGCATCACACGCTCTTCGTTGAGATACTCCATCTTCTCCTGCACGCCGCGGCGGTCGGCCATCATCGTGATGATATTGCCCAGAAATTCGGTCGGGGTAATGATCGTCGCGCGAACAGAGGGTTCATAGATCGTCTCGATCTTCGCAGGGTCGGGCATTTCGCTCGGGTTTTGCACCTCCACTTCGGCGCCGTCGGTGAGCTTGACCTTGTAGATGACCGTCGGCGCCGTGGCGATCAGATCGAGGCCGAACTCACGTTCGAGCCGCTCCTTGACCACCTCCATATGCAGCATCCCCAAAAACCCGACCCGGAAACCGAAACCGAGTGCCACCGAACTTTCAGGCTCGTAGCTGATGGAGGCGTCGTTGAGCCTCAGCTTGTCCAGCGCGTCACGCAGCTCTTCGAATTTGTCGGTGTCGATCGGGTAGAGCCCGGCGAAGACGAAGGGACGAACCTCTTTGAAACCGCCCACAGGCTCCTTCGTCGGATGTTTGGCATCGGTGATCGTATCGCCCACGGCGACGTCGCTGACGTTTTTGAGGCCGAGAACCACGATGCCCACTTCACCCGCCTTGATCTCATCGGTCTTGACCGGTTTGAGCGGATGCGGATAGGTTAGCTCGAGCACCTGGTGCTTTTTACCCGTCCCCATGATGAGCACCTCCTGCCCCTTTCGGATCGAACCGTCAAAGACGCGTACGAGTGCCAGCGCGCCCAGGTAGTTGTCGAACCAGCTGTCATAGATGATCGCCTTGGTCGGAGCATTTTCATCACCCGATGGCGGAGGGACACGGTCGACAATCGCATCGAGAAGCTCGCGAATCCCCTGTCCCGTCTTGGCGCTGGCGTAGATGGCGCCGCTGCAATCGAGCCCGATCGTCTGTTCGATCTCTTCGACGACCCTGTCGGGATCGGCGGCCGGCAGATCGATCTTGTTGATGACGGGGATGATCTCCAGATCGTTTTCAAGCGCGATATAGACATTGGCGATCGTCTGCGCCTCGACACCCTGGCTGGCGTCGACGACCAGAAGCGCCCCTTCGCAGGAGGCGAGCGACTTGCTCACTTCATAGCTGAAATCGACGTGGCCGGGCGTGTCGATCAGGTTCAAAATGTAGGTCTGGCCATCCTTGACATAGGTGAGCCGCACGCTCTGGGCTTTGATCGTGATGCCGCG
>JAUUDL010000111.1 GCA_030826715.1 Hydrogenimonas sp.
GCGATGCTGGCGAAACTCAAGGGGTTGAAGCTCCCAATCGTCGCATTAGACATCAATCTCTCCGATGTGCTGGATATGGCGGGAGAGAAGAGTTTCAGGCTCGAGGCGAAAGAGACATCGGCATCACGTCTGGTCTATGCCACCGATGGAGCCCGCTACTTCCCGGTTGAGATCTACACATTCGTCGGTGAGCCGATGATCATCGGATATCGGCTCATCAACTTCAAACCGGGCCACTACATTCCTGTCGTCTCCAATATCTGGCACTTTTCCAATATCGGAGAACTCCGGGAACACCGCCATTTCGTCTATCTGCAAAATAGGGTCACACCGGCGAAGATCGTCAGCACCCGTTTTCTGCCGGGATATGAAACGGTGGAGACCGAGTCGGTGGTCAAACGGATGCCGGATGGCTCGCACGAGGAGTTGCCGCTCCTTCGAACCGACTATGCCACTTCCGGCAAACTGCTCTACAAGGAGAGATACACGGTACATCGTGATATGGGACGGTGGAAAAGCGATCCGGTGCGCCGCATCTGGTATGCCGACGGCAAAAAAATCCATATCCAGGATTTTGGCGGGAAGTAAAAGTGTGACTTTTGCGTTGCGTTAATGCGTTTTCTTAAAGTGTGCGCGAAGAAAAAGAGTGTACTATTGAATATCAACTATAAACACAGGAAAAAGGGAAGAAAATGAGAAGTATGATGATGGCGATGGTCGCGGCTACGGCGCTTTTTGCGGGAGAGTGTACCTACAGCGTCAAAGATGTGGGTGTGATGTGGGAGGCGTACAAGACGCCGATGAAACTGGGTGTCGGCGGTACGTTCGATGCTATCAAACTGCAGGCCAAGCCCGACCAATCGGTCGACGATCTGCTCGATGGCGCGCGCGTGGTGATCGACACGAAAAGCATCGACTCCAAAAACCCCGGCCGCGACGGAAAACTGGTGAAAGCCTTTTTCAACGTGCAGGGGGTCAAGGCGATCGAAGCGGTCGTCAACAAGGTGGGAGAGAATGTCGTCGATGTCGATATCACGATGAACGGCGTGACGAAAACGGTCCCGATGACGTTGAAAAAAGAGGGATCGAAAGTGAAGGCCCAAGGGTATATCGATCTGGGTGATTTCGAGATGCTTCCGTCGCTGCACTCCATCACCAAGGCGTGCTACAAGCTTCACCAGGGAAAGACGTGGCAGGATGTCAAGATCGCTTTCGAAATCGAAACGAAAGAGCGCTGCAAGTAAAAGTCAAGGGCGGTTCAGCCGCCATTTGATATAATCGTCGAAAATTTTAGATAATAAAGGTAGGCTCATGCTGCTTTTTACTCCCGGCCCCACGCCGGTCCCCGAAGCTATCCGTATGGCGATGGCGGGCCCTACGATCCACCACAGAACCCCCGAATTTGAAGCGATATTCAAAGAGGCCAGAACCCGTCTGATGCGCCTTTTCGGCATGGACGAGTGTGTCATGCTCGCCTCCAGCGGCACCGGTGCGATGGAGTCGTGCGTCACCAACCTCTGCGCCAAAAAAGCGCTCACCGTCAATGCCGGAAAGTTTGGCGAGCGTTTCGGCAAGATCGTCGAAGCGTTCGGACTGGAGCATGTCGAGCTCAAATATGCATGGGATACGCCCGCGAGTGTCGAAGATGTAAAGGCGGCCCTGCTCGATGATCCGGATATCGATGCACTCTGTATCCAGGTGTGTGAAAGCGCCGGAGGGCTTCGCCATCCGGTCGAGAAGATCGCGGCTGCGGTCAAAGCGGTCAACCCCGACATCATGGTGATCGCCGACGGCATCACCGCCGTCGGTGTCGAACCGATCGACACGACCCATATCGACGCACTCATTGCCGGAAGCCAGAAGGCACTGATGCTGCCCCCGGGCATGGCGATGATCGGCCTCAGCGACGCTGCGGTCAAAAAGGTGGGAGACGGAAATGGCTATTACTTCAACCTCGCCAGCGAGATCAAGAAGCAGCGCCAGAACACGACCGCCTACACCGCCCCTACCACTTTGGTGATCGGTCTGAACAAAGTGCTCGAAATGATCGAAGCAAAGGGGTATGAGACATTCTACCTCCAAACACGCGCGCGCGCCCTGGCGACACGTGCGGCGCTCGAAGCGGTCGGCTGCCAGCTCTATCCGCGTACACCGGCCCTCTCGATGAGTGCGGTCTACGACGAGGAGGCCAACGCCGTGCGCGATATTCTGAAAACGGAATTTTCGGTCAATATCGCCGGCGGACAGGACCACCTGAAGGGTAAACTCTTCCGTATCAACCAGATGGGCCTGATTCCGGTCCATGAGAGTGCGTGGGTCGTCAATGCCGTCGAGTGGGCCTACGACAAGCTCGATCGACGCCCCTACGACGGTACGGCGTCACGTATCTTCAATGAAGTCTACTACGCCAATATGAATGGGAACGTATGATATTCGAACATGAAATACCGGCGGGAAGCCGGCTCTATTTCGGCGAAAGCGCCAAAGAGAAGCGGCGGATCGAACAGGTGGCGAGTGAGCTGCTCGAAAAGGAGGGGTTCGAAGAGATCGTCACCCCCCACTTCTCCTACCACCAGCACCAGAGCGTACGCGACACGCGGGAGCTGATTCGCGTCAGCGACCCACAGAACAGGGAGGTGACACTGCGTGCCGACAGCTCGATCGACGTAGTGCGCCTGGTCACCAAGCGCCTGGGCCGTTCGACGACGCAGAAGAGGTGGTTTTACATACAGCCGGTCTTTCGGTATCCGACCTACGAGATCAACCAGGTGGGGGCCGAATGGCTCGACGGCTCGTTGGCCGATGTGCTCGATGTGACGATGTCGCTTTTTGAAGCGCTTCATGTCGAGCCGGTGCTTCAGATATCCAATATGCAGATTCCGGTGCTGATCGCCTACGAATTTGGCATTCCGCTCGAGTGGTTCGCGTCGATGCAGTTGGAGAAGCTGCTGGGCACCGAACATCGGTGGCTGGCGGATCTCGCACGGGTGCAGCATATGGAGCAGCTCGATGCCGTGCTCTCCGGCGTCCCGCAGATTCTGCGCCCGGAGCTGGAAAAGATGAAGTCGCTGATGGAGGGGTGCCGGTGCAACCAGTGTGTCCTCGCGCCTCTGTACTACGCGAAGATGCGCTATTACGACGGCCTCTTTTTCCAATGTTTCAGAGGCAACACCCCGCTGGCGAGCGGCGGACATTTTATCGACGACGACATATCCGCAGCCGGTTTCGCGCTCTATACCGACGCGCTGATCGAGATGCGCAGCAAAGGAGAGAACGAATGAGTGAAGAGGTGAACCCGATGCCTTCCGCAGACCTGATCGTAGGCGATCAGCACCGGAATCTGCATATTGGATATCTGAAGCACCGGCTCGACATGAAGCGCTTCAAAAAGCGACATCGTCACATCGAGCACATCGGCCAA
>JAUUDL010000002.1 GCA_030826715.1 Hydrogenimonas sp.
GGCCAAGAACCCCACTAAATAGGAAAAGAGAAAACATGGACGCATTCTATATCGCACGTCAACCGGTCATCGACAGAAAAAACCGTATATTCGCCTACGAGATTCTTTTTCGGGGAAAAACACCGCAGGAAGATTTGGACAGCGGCACCGTCATGACGGCTACGGCCATCAACAACCTGATCAATGTCATCGGTGTGGAGAATGTCATCGGTCTTCACTACGGTATCATCAAGCTCACACCTCTGTTTCTTGAGCGCAAACTGATCGAAGCCCTGCCCAAAGAGCGTCTCATCTTCTCTCTTTTTGAAAGCGATCTGGAAGATAGTGATTTTATCGACGCACTCAAAAGCTACAAAGAAGAGGGGTATACCTTCGCCATCAACGATCTGACCGACGAAAAACTTCTGCAAAGACCTGAAATCCTCGACATTGTCGACTATATCAAACTCGATTACACCGCACTTTCGCCAGAGACGATCGAACAGGTGATCAAAACAGCCAAAGCGCACGGTATCAAAACCATCTGCGCCAAGATCGAAACGCGTAAAGCCCATGCCGAAGTCGAAGCGATGGGCAGCGACTTTTTCCAGGGCTACTTCTTCAGCGAACCGGAAGTGATGGAGGAGTACCCGATCCGTGCCGAAACCGGCTCCATCCTGCTGCTGTGGAACCTGATCCGCAACGACGCCTCCACCGACGAACTGGTCGAAGCGTTCGAACGTGAGCATACCATCACCATTCAGCTTCTCAGATTCGTCAACTCCCCGTTTTTCTCTCTGCGCCGGACGGTCACGTCGGTGCGCCATCTGATTACACTGCTGGGCCGGAACCAACTCTCACAATGGCTGCTCGTAATGCTCTTTGCCGAAGAGAGCCAGCGTGAAAACGGCAACCATCCGCTCGTACTGATGGTGATCAACCGAACCGAACTGATGATGGGCCTGCTCAAGCTGATCCATCCCAATGCCGAGAAATCGAAGCAGGAGACCGCCTACCTGGTGGGAATGCTTTCGCTCATCCACCTCATCTTCCACCGACCGCCACGGGAGATTCTCCACCACCTGCATGTCTCGAATGAAATCGAAGAAGCGCTTTTTGATGGCGACAACCTCTATGGTGAGTTGCTCGGCATCACCCGCGTTATCGAGAACAACGACATCGAAAAACTCAACAAAATCGCATTCAAGTACGACCTATCGATCGAAAAGATCAACGCCCTCTCCCTCGAGGCGATGAAGAAAGTCAACGCGTTCGACGAAGCGCTCCGCTCCATAAGCCGATAAGCCAAAGTCCGCAGGCAAACCTGCGGAACTTCGATCCTCTCTCAGCCCAATCGGGCTCTGATGTTTTGCGTCGCTTCGACCATGTGTGCAAGGCTCGGTTTCACCTCTTCCCATCGTCTGGTTTTCAATCCGCAGTCGGGGTTGATCCAGAGCTGTCTGGCCGGGAGCACCTCCAGAAGTGACTCGATCTGCTGCTCGATCTCTCCGACACTCGGGATACGGGGAGAATGGATATCGTAGACGCCGGGTCCCACCTCTTTCTCGTATCCATGTTCCTTGAAGACTTTCAATAGCGTATTACCGCTTCTGGCCGTCTCTATCGATATGACATCGGCGTCCATCGCTTCGATCGTGTCGATGATATCGTTGAAATCGCTGTAACACATATGGGTATGGATCTGTGTATCGATTTCGGCGATGCCTGTCGCGATCCAGAAACTCTCCAACGCGAACTGTTCATAGGCGGCCCGATCGGAAATTCTGAGCGGATACCCCTCCTTGAACGCCGCTTCGTCCACCTGGATCATCTTGATCCCTGCCTTTTGCAAATCGTCCACCTCGTCGCGAATCGCCAATGCGATCTGATAGCACGTTTCGCTTCTTGGCTGATCGTCGCGAACGAAGGACCAGTTGAGGATCGTCACCGGCCCGGTGAGCATCCCTTTCATCGGCCGCTTCGTCAGGCTCTGTGCATAGGTGCTCCAATAAATCGTCATTGGCGCAGGCCGGCTCACATCGCCGTAGATGATCGGGGGTTTGACACACCGGCTGCCGTAACTCTGCACCCATCCGTTTTCACTGAACGCCACCCCTTTGAGCTGTTCACCAAAATACTCGACCATGTCGTTGCGTTCGAACTCACCGTGGACCAGTACTTCGAGACCTATCTCCTCCTGGAATCTGACGCAATCGGCGATGAAGCCTTTCATCTTTTCGATATACGTCTCTTCGGAGATGGTGCCCTGTTTATAGTCCCGGCGAACCGAACGCACTTCCGGTGTCTGAGGGAAACTTCCGATCGTCGTGGTACACAGCGGTGGATAGTTGAATCGCTCGTGCTGTTTGACGATGCGCTCTTTGAAAGGAATGCGTTTATGGGACAGCTTAGCAACACTTTCCATCCGTTTTTGCACCGCAGCATCATGAATCTTTTGAGAGACTTTTCTCTCTTTTACCGCTTCCCTGTTTCTGGCGAACCCAAGTGCCTCATCGGCATCCAAAGATGCGGCTCCATCGAAAAAGATCTTCGACACCAGATGCAGCTCCTGCAGTTTTTCGAGCCCAAATGCAAGCCACGATTTGATCTGGGCATCCATCTTCTCTTCGTAAGCCAGCGTATAGGGTACATGCAGCAGTGAGCAGGATGTGGATGGCACGACCCTCTCTTTGGCGATTATCTGAGCAATCTTTTCGAGCAATGCCACCTTTTCATCGATATCGCTCACCCAAATATTGCGTCCGTCGATCACACCCGCGATCAGATGTTTGCCACTTTGTGCGACAAGCTCAAGCACATCCATATTCTGTGGCCCATGCACAAAATCGAGACCGATGGCGGCAATGGGTGTCTGGACCAGCTGTGCTGCCGCCTCTTTGGCATGACCGAAATAGGTGACGACACAAAGATCGACATTGTCGCATACCGATGCCAGTCTGGTGTAGGCCTCTTTGACAAGCAGCAGGAGATCGGCAGCCCTGTCGGTCACCAGTATCGGCTCTTCCATCTGTACCACGACAGTGTCGTCGAGTTTGCCGATCTCTTCGATTATCTCTTCATAGAGAGGCAAAATTTCCGAAAAGAGCGTCACTGCATCTGCGTCGTGGCTATCCATCCGGCGGCCATTGGCCAGGAAGGTCAGTGGGCCTATCAGATTGACTTTCGGCGTCACGCCCACCACTTTCGCCTCTTCATACTCTTCGATGATTTTGGAGATATCCACACACCCCTTCATGCCACTTCGAAGCTCCGGTACGATATAGTGGTAGTTGGTATTGAACCATTTGGTCATCTCCATTGCCGTGTGACTCTCATCGCCCCGCGCCATCGCGAAGTATCGCGCCTCTTTATCTGAAATGTCACGAAAACGGTCCGGTTCGAGGCCCAGCATCACGATCGTATCGAGCGTCTGGTCATACAAGGAGAAGTCGTTGACGCTCACGGCATCGATACTGGCATCTTTTTGATAGTTCCAATGCCGAAGCTTCAGTTCATCCGCCGTCTCCTTGACACTTTCGAAATGAGACTCATTTTTCCAGTAAGACTCCAGTGCCTTTTTCAACTCCCTCTTTTCGCCAATCCGGGCAAAACCGGTCACCCAACTTCTAAAATTTTGCATAGCAATCCCTTTTTCATTTCGTTTTTAGTTGATAGATTTTAGTTTTTAGTTGAAAAAAAGGGGGTGCCAGTCCTGTCTTGGTTTTACGGCACCGGCAGAGTGTGCGGCGAAAAAGTCGGCTCAGCGTGAGAAGCAGCCATGCCTTTCGTCTGAAGTAGCAGTTGCAATGGCAGGGAGCCGACCCCTTTTGAAAACTGTTTTCACATACGGCAGCAATCGGTGGATCATCGGGAGGATCGTCCTCTGTCTCATCCATAAGAAGATACCGGACACGGCTGGTTTGCACGTAGGAGGTATGCCGAGCCTGCAGCGTCACCGCCGAAGAGGTGGCCGTGATCGCCTGCAGCGAAAAGTAACGTCCCTTGAAACCGTGCGCCGTTTTCACCAATCTGCCTCTGCCAACTACGGGACC
>JAUUDL010000068.1 GCA_030826715.1 Hydrogenimonas sp.
CGTGCATCGTGAAACCGACGGCACAGCCGAGTTTATCGACTTTGAACCCTTTGGGAGTCGTGGGGCATTTGTCCATGAAGTCGGCCACACCGTCGTTGTCGGAATCGAGCGGGCATCCTTTGGCATCGACACTCACACCCGACGGTGTCGCGGGGCATTTGTCGAGATTGTCCGGCACGCCGTCATGGTCGGAATCGAGCGGGCAGCCGTTATCATCGACGATCGTACCCATCGGAGTATGGGGGCATTTGTCTTTGCTGTCGATGACGCCGTCACCGTCAGTGTCAAGCGGAGGCATCGGTTTTTCGACTACCGGTGCGGGTGCCGCGACAGGTGCCGCTTTTTCGACTTTACCGAACGGAATATGTAATCCCGCGGTATAGGCGAGCGTGTGTCCGCCGTCGTCGAAACGGATCAAGTCACGAAGTTCGAGGCGCAGGGACATCGCTTTCGTCAGCAGGACTTTCATACCGACGCCGATGTCACCGAGACCACCGTCGTCGACTTTGCCAAGCGCGTCGGAGTAGTCTTCGTAGCCAAGACCCGCGAGCAGGTAGGGCTGCACGGTATCGTGCTTATAGAAGGTATAGAGGTAGTTCAATGTGATTTGCTGAACATCCGTATCCTGGTTGGCGATGTTTTTGTAGTCGACGCCGCTGAGGAAGTCGTAACCGAGTTCGACGCTCTGTGCCGCATCGAAGTTGTAACCAAGGCGTGCACCAAGGCTCGTACCGTTTTTGAGATAGTCTTTGGCGATACCATGCTCGCCGCCGACCATCGGTGTGATCGAATATTTGCAGTCGGCCGGTTCGGCTGCCATGAGGGCGCTTACCGCCGCCAAGCTGAGTAGTGCAGATGTCAGTTTCTTCATTGAAACCTCCTTTTGATTTGGTGCGAGTATTATATATTATCTTTCTGATAAATTGACTGAATAATGAAACTATTTACCGAAATAAATGATAAACCGATCATTTTTGCATGCATTTATCGCGATTGTTCAACTGTACGGGCACGACGACATCGCTATCGACGCTTCGAAGATGCAGATCCCTCTGCGGAAACGGAATTTCGATGCCCGCTTCATTGAGGGCGGTGTAGATGAGTGTCAAAAAACGCGATATGGTCCGTTTTGGATAGAAAATCTCTGGCCCTTCAATCCACACCATCAGTTCGAAATCGACACTGCTATCGCCCATGCCGGTCATAATGACGCGGGTGTTACGGTAAAGGTCGCTGTAGATGTCGTCGAAACCGCTCTTGGCCACCGCCGCCAATACGACATCTTTTACTTGGTTGGCGTCGGTCCCGTAGGCGACGCCAAAAGGTATTTTAAAGCGGCGGATTCGGTCGTTCATCGTCCAGTTGATGACGCGGTTCTGGATTAAATCCTGGTTGGGGACGATGACATCGATATTGTCGTTGGTATTGATGGTGGTCGAACGCATGCGTATGTCGCTGACATGGCCGCGCAGATTTTCGTCGAGTTCGATATAGTCGCCGATCTTGATGCTGCGTTCGAACATCAAAATGATGCCAGAGACGAAGTTGGAGACGATGTTCTGAAGCCCGAAACCGATGCCCACAGAGAGGGCACCGGCAACCAGCGCGATGGATGAGAGGTTGATGCCCACGATGTTGAGGGCGATGAAGAAGGCGATAATGACGATGAGGTAGTAGCCGAGGTTGGCCAGAAGTGTCCGCGTCGAAGCGCTGATGGCGCCATTTCGCAAAGAAATTCTGGCGACATGGCTTTTGTAAAATCCTCCAATGAAAAAACCCAGAATGAAAACCAGGAGGGCGAAAAACATCTTCGCGGCAGAGATGGGAACACCGTTGATGGTAAATATGGGCGCATTGACCTCCTCGAGAAAGAGTGAGAGTGCCGACTTTATCTTTTCGAATGTCGCCCCTTTAATGGTGGTGGCGCGTCCGAGCATTGCTGTTTCCATTTGCGTGAAAAGTGATTGAAAATTGTCTCTCACTTCGTCCGGATAGATCGCCTTGGCGATATCCATCATCTTTTGATGAAGTGCAAAGACTTGATCGCTCTTTTTCCTCTGTAGTGCATATGAGAATTGAATGAAGAGCTCCAAAAGTTTGTCATTGATCGCTTCGATCCGCTTTTTCTGCAAATTTTCAATCGCGTCGTTCAGCTTTTGGGCTTCGGTTGTCCTGCCAAGAAGATTGAGCCGCTCTCTTTCGACTTCGTCACGCTGAATCTCTTTATCTATTTTCGAGATATCTTTTTCGATCGTTTCGAGGCGGCTTTTTGAGGCGTTGATGTCCAGATCGATCCGTTTGAGCCCCTTGACGAATGCGTCGGGTGCTTTCTGTATCGCACCCTTCACGATACCGAGCTTTTGTTGGTAGAGGTTTTCTCCCTTTTTGTAAAAGGCGTATTGAAGCTGAAGGGTCAGGAGCGAACTGGTGTTGGCATCGATATGTGCGATCTGGTTTTCGATCACCTCCTTTTTGTTTTCGATCTCTTCGAGACTCTTTTGGATATCGAGTTTTTGCAGCGACCATTCACCGTAGGATTTGGCCAAATGTCTGTACTCTTTTTCATCTTTCGGTGGTTCGATTTTTGGTGATTTCGGCGGCGCTTCCTTTGAGATGTTGATGAGTTTATAGAGCAGGGCACGTTGAAGTGCAACTGTATCGTCGGCTCTGCTTTTTTTCAAACCGGCGAGAATCGATTCGTATGTTTTTGTCGTACCCTGCACTATCGTGGCATTGATATCGGCGCCATGCAGATGAAACGGCAGCAATAAAAACAAGAGGAAACAAAACGTCTTTCTATACAGCGTTTTCATGCATTGCTCCTTTCTTTTTTTGAGCGTTTTGTAAGGACTGCAATGAGGTTCTTTTGGTTTCTTTATGCGAGTATCAGCTCTTTTTACGGGGAGGTACGAGTGCCTGTACGAGGCCGATCAGCAGGGGGGACCAATAGGTGATGGCGGAGGGATCCGTCGCGGCCTCCATCAACAACGACATGCCTGCCTTTTTCGGATCTCCCTGGTCGATGGCGCGGAGCATATCGGAGATGTCGAGGCCCGGATCGATCTGGCGCAGCTGCTGATCGGCCTCGTACAGGCACTCGTACCTCCCCGTAAAAAGAGCTGATACTCGCATAAAGAAACCAAAAGAACCTCATTGCAGTCCTTACAA
>JAUUDL010000098.1 GCA_030826715.1 Hydrogenimonas sp.
AGCAGCGCCAGATTGTCGCGCAAACGCTTCCCGAAACCGATGCCCACGTCGAGTATGAGCCGCTCACGTCCCAGCCCGATCGCTTCGGCACGCTCGATCCGCTCCTGGAAAAAGCGGTCCACCTCGAGCACCACATTCTCGTAAGTGGGGTTTTTCTGCATCGTTTTGGGCGTCCCTTTCATATGCATGATGACATAGGATGCATCATATTTCAATGCCAGTTCACCCAAAGAGATGTCGGCCATCCCGGTGATGTCGTTGACGATCGAAAAGCCGTGTTCGAGGGCGAAGGCGACCACTTCGGGTGTATAGGAGTCGATGCTGAAGGATACTTTTTCAGTCAATTTCTCCCGTTGGATCGTTTCGACGATCGGGGTGATGCGTGCGAGCTCTTCCTGCGCGGGCACCGGTTCGCTGCCGGGGCGGGAGGAGACACCCCCCACATCGATGATCTTCGCCCCCTCTTCGATCATCCTGACGATCCTCTCGACTGCGGCCTCCTCTTTAAAGCGGCTGCCGGGGTAGAAGCTGTCGTCGTTGGCGTTGACGACCCCCATGATCTTCGTCTGAAAACGGTACTCCTTCAAGAAACTCTCCAGCTGCCGGCCAAGCTCCTTGAGGCCGAATGGCTGCACCCGCTCCTTGCGCGCCAACCTCGCCAACTGCCGGGGCGTACCCATCAAAATAGCGTCGAAATGGCTCTCTTTGCAGTTGACCACGCCGGTGGGTACCGCGAGCTCCGCCCCGAGCGCCAGGGCGTCTTGTTTGAGAATGTTGGCCGCGCCTACGGGCATACGCTCGATCTTGAAAAGAAGCGTCTCCATCTTCTGCGCCATGATCGTCACGCCGCCTTTGTCGCAATCGAGCGCCTGAAGCGCCTCTTTTTTGCGAGCCGGCGTATCGATGCGGTAGATCTGCATCATCAATATCTCCTTTTTGCCAAAGCGAAGCTCCGACAAAAATTCCTCTCACTCAAACTTTGCTCTTTCGAGCAAGAGAAATTCATATCGATGAATTTCATCATCTTTTTCTCCCCAAAAGCTTCACACCGAGCCTCGTGAGCACGAAGTTGGGTGGCGATCCCATATCCAGCAGTCTGACACTCTCTTCGAACGCTTTCAAAAGAGACTCGTCGAGCCGGTAGCGGCCGCTTTGCACCGCCTCTTTGGCCAAGGTTTCACAGAGTGTTTTGGCACTCTTGGCATCGATGCGCCGGTTGCTTTGAAGAAAATCGAAAAGCTGCGCCAGATCGAAACGGGCCAGATCCAGACCCGATTGCTCGATCTCTTTGTCGATAGTATCCGTCTCGATCGGAAGACGCGAGCGGATCGTGGGCAAAAGCCCCGATTTCATCGGGGTCATCAGAATGAAGTGGGTTTTGGAGGGGGGTTCTTCGAGAATCTTGAGCAGCTTGTTCTGGGCGATCGGCGTGAATCTTTTGGCCGAAAGAACGATGATTTTCTCTTTTTCGCTCGTCAAATAGGCGTGGGCCATCGCCTCTTTGGCGTGTTCGATCAGAAAGTCGTCGGCTTCGACACGAAAGAACATGGCATCCGGAAAATCGGATTTCAGTTGCGAAAAACGCTCCTCGAAGCGATCGGTGAGCACGATCTTCGAAGCGATGGGTTCCACCGCGTCACGCCCCCGTATCGATCTCGGCGAAGAGCGCCGCATTGAGCGTCTTGTCGAAGAGTTGAAAGAGTTGTAGAAGTTTGATGTCGATCATTTCGTCGTAGGAGCGGAGCGTGAAACTGTTGGTCATCTCTTCGTCCATCACCCACAACAGCGACTCTTCATGACGCAGGGCGATGCGTGCTTTGGCGTGGTCGGCCTTGCCGATATACCAGAAAAAAAATCCCTGTGGAAAGCTCAAAGAGAGCATATCGAAAAGCAGATCGACATCCTGGTCCTTTCGAATCGAATCGGCGAAGGGGTAGATGGCCTCGAATGAGTAAAATGGCATCAGCGGACGGTTGATGCCCGGTCGGTTGATGCGGCGCACCACATAACTGTTAAACCAGGCATTCTGGTCGTCCGTGAGGAGGATGACGCTCTGGCCTTCGAGGATCTTGCCGATGGCGTTGCCGACGATCGGCGCCCATTCGTACCGGCGCTCCTCGAGCCAGCTCATCATCGTATCGTCGCTGCGGATCGCTTCGAGGGTCCAGGTGAGTAAGTCTTTCACGAAAATTCCTTTCGTGAAAGACCTATGTGAATGGTGAATGGTGAATGGTGAATGGTATCAGGAAGCCGCTTTGCGGCTTTTATTTGAATAGAAAGGAGCGAAGCGACCTTCCGAAACTGTTCACTGTTCACTGTTAACTGTTCACTCTCATTTATCCAGTTCGTACGCTTCATGCAACGAACGGACCGCCAATTCGGCGTACTTTTCGTCGATCACCATCGACACCTTGATTTCGCTGGTGCTGATCATCTCGATATTGATATTCTCCTTGGCCATCGTGCTGAAGGCTTTGGCCGCGACACCGCTGTGGCTCTTCATCCCCACACCCACGATCGAGACTTTGGCGACATTCTCTTTGTATTCGATCGCCTCGATGTTGCCTTTGAAACGCTCCATCACACGCTTGGCCCGCTCGAGCTCGCTCTGGGGAACCGTGAAGTCGATCTCCGTCTTGCCATCAGCACCGATCGTCTGGACGATCATATCGACGTTGATCGCTTCGTCGGCGAGGGCGTTGAAAATTTCACTGGCGATGCCGGGACGGTCTTCGACCCCTTTGAGGCTGACGCGCGACTGATTCTTGTCAAGAGCGATACCGCTGACGAGTGGTTTTTCCATGATGTTCTCTTCCTTTGTGATCAATGTACCGGGATTGTCGTTGAAACTGCTGCGGGTGACGAGGTTGACACCCATCTTCTTGGCCAGTTCGACCGATCTATTCTGCAAGACCTTCGCACCCAACGAGGCGAGTTCGAGCATCTCGTCGTAACTGATCGCCTCCATCTTCTTCGCTTTGGGCTCGATGCGCGGATCGGTCGTATAGACACCGTCGACATCGGTGTAGATTTCACACAGATCCGCGTTCATCGCACCCGCGATCGCCACGGCGGTCAAATCGCTGCCGCCTCGGCCGAGCGTGGTGACGCGCCCGTCGGGGTTGATCCCCTGAAAACCGGCCACGACCACCACTTTGCCCTTTTTGATCTCGTTACCCATCGGTTTTGGATCGATATGCTCGATGCGCGCGGAAGTATGGGTTTTGTCGGTGACGATGCCGGCCATCCGTCCCGTCATCGCCGTGGCGGGATATCCCATCTCGTTGAGGGCGATCGAGAGCAGTGCGCTGGTCACCCTTTCGCCGGAACTCAGAAGCAGGTCCATCGCTTCTCGGTCGGGCGTTTTGGAGAAGAAGTGGGCATATTCGATCAGTTTGTTGGTCTCCCCGCTCATCGCGGAGACGACGACGATGACGTCGTGTCCTTCGTCACGCGTGCGGGCCACCCGCTTAGCTACATTGGCGATACGGTCGAGGTCGCCGACACTGGTGCCACCATATTTCTGTACGATCAGCATGTCAGAGATATCCTTTTTTTCTGAAGTAGTCGAGCACCTTTTTATAGATGGGGCGCTTGAAATAGGTCACATAGTCGAAGATGTTCCGATAGGGAACGAACGTGTGCTGGGAAAATTCCGGCTCGTGCGTCTCGAGGTCGATCTTGGCCCCCGGCTTGAGCCGAACCAGGAAATATTTCTGGCGCTGCCCGTCGAACGGGTACATCTTCTTGGCGATCATCTCCGGAAAGTCGTAGCTGACCCATTCGGGGAACTCGCCCAGAATCTCGACCTCGTCGGTGCCGATCTCCTCTTTCAGTTCACGCAGCAGGGCCTCTCTGGGCGTTTCACCCTCGTCGATACCACCCTGCGGAAACTGCCAGGCATCTTTCACGTCGGTTCTGGATGCGATGAAAATTTCCACCTTTTCCGGATATTTCGGTGAGAGAATGATCGCCGCGACATTGGGTCTGTATTTTTTCTCTTTTGTTGGTTGATCATTCATTGGTCAAATCTTTTACCGCGTCGCCGCTGGTTGTAGGGCGACGCATTTTTGATAAGATTGTATTCAAATATCGATTAAGGGTCACTGAGAATGACACTGTTGTATCTGCACATTCCTTTTTGCGACAGTAAATGCCACTACTGCAGCTTCAACTCCTATGTCGACAAGTTCGAACTCAAAGCGGCCTATATGAAGGCTTTGCATCGGCAGCTGCGAAACGATCTGGCGCATTTTGAGATCCGTCCGGGCGACATCGGCACTGTTTTCATCGGAGGCGGCACGCCATCCACGGTCGATCCCGGGCTCTACGAACCGATCTTCGAGACCATGACCCCCTATCTTCGAAAAGAGGCGGAAATCACCACCGAAGCCAACCCCAACAGCGCCACGGCTTCGTGGCTGGAGGGCATGAGATCGCTCGGCGTCAATCGTGTCAGTTTCGGCGTGCAGAGCTTTTTCGACGACAAACTCAAGCTGCTGGGACGCGCCCACCGTGCCACCGACGCTGTCAATGCCGTCCGGCGGGCCGAAGCCGCGGGCTTCGAGCGTCTCTCCATCGACCTGATCTACGCGACGGCGCTGGACACCCCTGAAAGGGTCGATGCCGAAATCGCCCGGGCACGGGAACTCCCCATATCCCACCTCAGTGCCTACGAACTGACGATCGAAGAGGGAACCCCCTTTGCCAAGAACCCCGATGTCCGCAGGGAGTCCCTGGAACAGTCGCGACGCATCATCGAGGGGGCGAAAGAGGCCGGATGGGAGCCTTACGAAATCTCCAACTTCGGCGATCCCTGCCGCCACAATCTCGGCTACTGGCAATACCGCCCCTATCTGGGTATCGGCAGCGGTGCCGTCGGACGCATCGGAAATGTACGCTACTATCCGCACACGGTATTGGAGGCGTATATCAAAAAACCCGATTTCAAGCGCACCGAAAAATTGGGTCAAGAGGAGATGCTCGAAGAGAGGATCTTTCTGGGTCTCAGAAGCGTCGTCGGCATAGACGAAGCGACGCTTCCTACTCCGATGCTTCAAAGGGCGCAGCTGCTCGTCAAAGAGGGCAAGCTTCGATACAAAGGGGGACGTTACCACAATCCCGACTTCCTTCTGAGCGACGAAATCGCCCTTTTTATACTTGGCTAATCACTTTTTGGATAGCATTATCGCAAAATTCTAACTACATACAATCAATAACTGATGTTACGCAAAAGCATAACATTATCTCGAATTCTTCGATTTCGAAGCTTTAGGGGGGCACAGGGGACGGTCAGTCCCCGCCAAAGCATGGACTTTGTTCATGCTTTGCGTAATAGTCAGTTAATAAAAAAGGATGCGCCATGTTTGGCATGGGATTGAGTGAAATATTTTTTATTGTCGTCATCGCCATCCTCTTCCTGGGGCCCGACAAACTGCCAGACGCGATGGTGCAGATCGCCAAATTTTTCAGAAGCGTCAAGCGCACCGTCAACGACGCCAAAAGTTCTCTTGAAGAGGAGCT
>JAUUDL010000120.1 GCA_030826715.1 Hydrogenimonas sp.
GGATGCGAGCTTTTCGATCACTACGGATGGAAAATCGGGGTAGAGCAGCCGAAGCTGCTCGCTGGTGGCGTAGTTGAGGTCGAATTTAGGATCGTCGTATCCGAACGTTGCTTCGATTGTGTCGCGGGTGAGGTTGTTGTCACCCGAGAGCATGCGATAGGTGAAGAGAATTTCTTCCATCGCTCTGGTGTTTGCGATGGCGCCGTTTTGAAACCAGGGTTTCTGAAGGCGGATTTCGCTGCCGGGGGCGCGTTCGTAGAGGTCGGTATCAAAGGTGTCCATCATCAACGCCATCAGCAAAGTGGGCGATTTGACGCGAAGATCATCCATCCACTGCAGCATCGCCTGGAGCGCTTCCTGGCTCTTGTCGATCTGACCGAGCATGGCGTTGATATCGATCCGGCTCTGTGCCGAAGAGAGCGCCACGGTTCCGGAAATTTGTCCAAGATCGAGCGCGACTGGGATACCGCTGCCGTAGAAGATATCTTCCTGGGAGAAGTTCTGTGATTTCAGAAACCCGCTCATATCCTGCAGCAGCAGATTGGTCTGGACCGTATCGATATCTTTTCTCACGCTCGCCTTGAGCAGGTTGTTTTGATGCAGAAAGAGCAGGACGATGGAACTGAGCAGCAGCAAGATCCCGAGTGTGATAAAAAGTACGATCCCCCGCCTCATCGGTCGCCTTTGTAAAGAGAGATGACGATCGGGGGAATCTGCCGGCAGCGTAGCAGAAGATCGAGTTTCGATCCGTTCGCACTGATTCGCAGTGAGCTGCAACCCTCCGCCAGCCTGTCGGCGAAGAGGTAGGTGCCGTTGATGTCCCCGATATAGCCGCTTCTAGAAAAATCGATGGGCCTGTCGGCTTCGACACGGATCAGCGCGAGATCTTTGCGGCTGATATAGTAGTGCACCCACGGACGGGCGATGCCGTAGACCGAGTGGGCGGTCGTGACGGAGAAGCGGTCGAACCCCGCCTCGTGCACGATCTGCGGAGCATCGCGCGACTGTGTCAGGTCTGCCTGGAGCATCGAGAAGATCCGTTCCGCATCGCTGACGCCCTCGACCGCCTTTTCATACCGCCCGTGGTTGGCGCGTACATTGTTGAGGGTGGCGTAGAGATAGGTGAAGACGATCGCCGTGAGCAGTATCGCGATCAGCATCTCGATCAGCGTGAAGGCGCGATTCACGGTTCGATCCTCAAGAAGCCGACCGAACTTGTATCGTTTTCGATCCGCAGAGGGTAGAGTCTGTAGCTCAAATCCAGATCGCCGGTTTGAAAGAGTGTCTTCTTCTGCGATTTGCCGATGTCGGCACGGGCTTTGATGCCTTTGAGCCAGAAAATTTCATCGTCACGCAGCTTCGAAAAACGGGTGGCGTCGAACATATTGACACTGTCGCGGCCGATCCTGTGAATGTCTTGAAAGAGCAGGGGGGTGCTTTGGTAGAGCAGGATCGCCTTGTCGCGATATCTGGCGACATCTTCCTTGATCCATCCGTCGAATTTCAAAAGCGCCAGCCCCATCGTGAAGAGGATCAACACACTCAAAAGCACCTCCAGAAGGGTGAAGCCTCTACTGCGCATAACCGGCCCTGTCGGGAAGATAGTCGCTTTGGCGCATCGAGCCGACCAGCGTGGTCACATCGTCGAAGAAGCGGGGCGGAAGATAGGGATGGATATAGAGCCACCGCTCGCCGACACGGATGATCTGCGGTTCAAAAAGACCGTCTTCGCGGCATCGGACAAGAAACATGGGGCGGAATTCGTCACGCCCGAGACGGATATGGGGATAGTCGATCCGCTGGAGCGTTTCATCGGGGTTGAGGCGGTAGGCGATTCCCGGGTTTTGCACGCTGACGCGTTCGGTCACTTTGCCGCCGCTGGTAAGATAGCAATCGCCCGACTCCGTGCAGTAGAGTGTCATCTCCGATGTGCCGTAAAGTGGGGATTGCCGGAAAAGGGTATCGACGGTTTTGAGTGTCAACCCCTCTTTCATATTCTCTTCGGGCGATTTGGGCAAAAAGGTGTCGAAAGCGATGCCATAGACGATACCCATCAGCAAAAGGACGATGAGCAGTTCGACGAGCGTGAATGCAAAAGAGTGGGACGCGGGAAGTCGTTTCGGCTCCCCGGTGTCCACTTCTTTTCGGGGCTTCTCACTGATCACTGCCGTTGACACTCCTGCAGCGTGATATCTTTGGCATCCCCGTCACCCCCCTCTTTGCCGTCGGCTCCGAGGCTGATGATATTGATGCTGTCGCCGTTGTTGATATAGATATAGGGATGTTTCCAGGGATCTTTCGGGAGACTTTTGCCCTCCAGATAACCGCTGGGTGCGTAGTTGGGATATTTTTCCGGATCGGGGTTTTTCAAAAGCGCCTGCAGCCCCTCTTCGGTGGATGGATAGACGCCGTTGTCGAATTTGAACGATTTGAGCGCCTCTTCGATCTGTTTCATCTGGATGCAGACGAGTTTGCGCTTGGCGCTTTCGGCCTTGCCCAGCAGATTGGGCAGTACGAGCGCGCTCAGAAGCCCCAGGATGATAATGACGATCATCAGTTCGAGCAGTGTGAAGGCTTTGCGTCTGGTAGTGAGCATGAAGTTCCTTTATCGTTTAAATATCAATTATCTATTGCAGGCTGATGCTGAATATCGGCAGAAGCATCGATATGACCAGAAAACCGATGATGCCGCCGATGGTGAGCATCAAAACCGGTTCCAGAAGTGCGAGCATCACTTCGATACGGTCACGGTTTTGCTGTGCATAGAGTTCCGAGAGGCTTTTGAGCGAAAAGGCCAGATGCGAACTCTTTTCGCCGAGGGCCACAGCGTTGATGAAATCGTTGGGGATATCCCCCTTTTTCACGTTTTCCCTGACCGCCTGGGTAAAGCTCTTGCCCTCGACGATCTGTGCCGCTATTTTACCGAAAAGTTTTTGAAGATAGCGGTTGCCGATGGTCTGTGCGGCATAGTTGAGCGCCTGCGCGAAAGGGACGCCGCTTTGCAACAGCAGCGCCATCACTCGGCCGAAGCGGCCGAGCTCCATATAGGCCACCATCGGGCCGAAAAGGGGCGTTTTGAGCAACAATCTGTCCATCAGATAGCCGAATCTTGCGTTCTGCTTCCACGTCAGGAACAGACCCGCCGCCAGCACGACCGTCACGATAAGCATCAGCCACGAATAGGCCTGGAAAAAGTGCGACAGTGCCAGGGTGATTTTCGTGGAGGTGGGCAGCTCGCTCTTGGTCGATTCGAACATGTCGACGATTTTGGGGATGATCGTGGTGAGCATGAAGTTGATCATCGCCACGGCGATCAGGAGAATGAAAGAGGGGTAGATGAAGGCCTTGACGACGTCGCGCTTGATGCGCTCTTGTTCCTGCACGTAGTCGGAAAGTTCCAGCAGCACCATCTCCAGGTTGCCGCTCTTTTGGGCCACTTTGATCGTGTGCAGGAAATAGGGCGGAATCGAATAGATGCTCTGGGCCGCCAGTGCGTCGTAGAAGGAGCCGCCGCTTTCGATCTGACGGGCCACCTCCTGCAAAAAAGCGCGTTGCCTACTGCGGGGCGGGTAGTTATCGGCCACCAGTTTGAGCCCCTGGTTGAGCGAAATACCCGCTTTGAGATAGAGGCTGAGGTTGCGCCCGAGCGCCGCGATGAGAGAGGGCGGAATGGCGCGTTTGAAGAGGGTGCGTTTGGGCGCGAGACTTTCGATCAGTATCTGCCGCCTTCGCAGCTCCTCTTTGGCCGCCGCTTCGTCGGGGGCGTCGATGCGCCCTTTGACCCGTTTGCCTTCGGCGTCGTACCCCTTGTAGGCGAAGGTCATAGCCCCTTAACCCCTATGCGGACCGCTTCGGGCACACTCGTTTCACCTTCGATGACCATTCGGCGGAGCTCCTCGAACATCGGCCTGAAATCGGTATGCTCGCTCAGGTAGCGGCGAAGCTGCTGTTCGTCGGCACCGCTCTTGATCTGGGCGGCGAAACCTTCGTCGACGATGATGATCTCGCCGATCGCGCGGCGGCCGATATAGCCCGTGCCGCCGCACTTGTCGCACCCTTTGGGACCATAGAGCGTAATGCCGTGGGGCAGGTCGAAGTAGCGGATATCTTCATCGGTGGGGTGGTAGGGAGCCTTGCAGTGGGGGCAGAGCAGCCTGACCAGCCGCTGGGCGAGTATGCCGATCAGCGTGGAGCTGACCAGAAAGGGGTCGATCCCCATGTCGATCAGGCGCGGAATGGCGGCTGCGGCGCTGTTGGTGTGGAGCGTGGAGAGGAGCAGGTGGCCCGTCATCGCCGCCTGCGTGGCGATTTTGGCCGTCTCCTTGTCGCGCATCTCCCCGACCATGATGACGTCGGGATCCTGCCGCAGAATGGAACGCAACGCTTCGGAAAATGTGAGGTTGACCTTTTCGTTGACCTGAATCTGGTTGATCCCTTCGGCATTGTACTCGACCGGATCCTCGACGGTGATGATGTTGTAGTGCTCGTGGTCGATCTCTTTCAGAAAGGAGTGAAGCGTCGTCGATTTACCGCTTCCGGTGGGGCCGGTGATGAGAATCATGCCGTAACTGTGTTTGAGCAGCGATCGCAGTTTGGTGTAGACATCCTCGGAGAAGCCGAGTTCTTGCAGCGACGGGATCGACTCGCCTTTCATCAAAAGGCGCAAAACCGCCTTTTCACCATAGTAGGTGGGCAGAATCGAAACCCGCACATCCACGCTCGCTCCGGCGATCGTGATTTTAGTCCGGCCGTCCTGGGGGATGCGCGTTTCGGAGATGTCGAGGTTGGAGATGACCTTGATACGGTTGATGATGGAGCCGATCGCCCCCTTTTTGAGCGTCGCGATCTTGTTCAGCACGCCGTCGATGCGAAAGCGAACGTCGCCCTCTTTTTCGAAGGTTTCGATATGGATGTCGGTGGCGCGCCGCTTGATCGCCTGTACAAAAAGAGAGTTGACGTAGCGGATGATCGGGGCGGAATCTTCACTGGCCAGAAGATCTTCGTTTTGGAGGAAATTTTCGATCTCTTCGGGGCTTTCATACCCTTCGATGCCGCCGATGCCCTCTTCGCTCCTGGCTTCGAGAAAGCGGTTTTTGAGCGTATCGTAACTCTCCTCTTCGAGGACGAGAAAAGGAAATTTCCCGCCAAGATGCGAGAGTGCGTTGAGCATGTTGGTATCGGGATTTTTTCTGATGCAGGCATACGGTTTGCCCTGATAGATCGCAAAAAGAAGGCCATTTTTGAGAAAGAAGTCGAGATTTTCAACCTCAATATAGGGCTGAAGATCGGCTTTGACGGGGCTCGAGAGCATTATCGGCTCTCCTTCGGATTGCCCAGCTCTTTTTTGAGAATTTCCGTCAGCTTCGCTTTGAGCTCTTCGCTCTTGGCGATTTTTTGCTGGATCCTCGCCATATCGGCGCTGTTTTTGATGATGTAGGGGGTCAAAATGACGATGACGTTGATCTGATCCCTGTTTTCGCTCGTGGAGCGGAAGAGTCCGCCCAGAAACGGCAGATCGCCCAGAATCGGGACTTTGGAGACCCCTTTGGAGTAGTAGTCTTTGAGCAGTCCGCCGATGATGACGCTTTCGCCGTCGTGGACGATCGAGACGGTGTTGACCTCCCGCTTGAGGGTGGTGGGCCTGTCGGCCGAGACGGTGCTGGAGCTGTCGATATCCTCGATCTTCGTCTTCACCTCCACGAGCACCTTGTCGTCGCTGGCGATCTGCGGTTTGACCTCCAGGGAGAGCCCGACATCTTCACGGCTGTAGGTGTTGCGGGTCAAAGAGGTGGTTTCGGTACCCGTCGCCTGGCTGGTGAGGATGGAGATCGTCTTTCCGATGTAGACGTTGGATTTTTTGTTGTTGATGCAGAGGATATTGGGCTCGGAGATGACGTTGACCGCACCGTTTTGCCTGAGCAGGTCGATGATCGCCCCGATCGCGATCCCTTTGGTGGTTGTACCGAAATCGATCGTGCTCGAAAGGGTCGGTGGCAACACGAAGGAGGAGCCGCCCATGTTGAAGATGGAGGTGGCGATCGTCGTGCCGTTGGTGGCCCCGCCGGCAAGCCCCCACTTGACCCCCAGTGATTGCAGTTTGTTCTGGCTGATCTCGTAGATGTGGGCCTTGATGTAGACCTGCTGCTGCTCGATGTCGAGTTTTTTGATCACTTTGGTGATCAGCTTCACCGCCTGTGGCGTGCCCGTGATGGCGATGGCGTTGATATCCTCTTTTGGCTGTATCGAGACCTGTGCCTGGGTCTGCTTGTCGAAACTCTTCATGAGTCCGGTCAGGATCTTGACGGTGGCAGCCGCTTCGGCGTTGTCGAGGAAAACGACGTCGCTGGTCACCTCTTTGGCCCTGTTCTCGCTGTCGAAATTCCTGACGATCTTGACGGCGCGGTTGATGTCGTGCGCATCGGCGATGATGATGATCTTGTTGCTCTTGGCGTCGGCATTGAGTGTGACGGGGTAGCGGAAGGTGGTGTTGAGCGATTTGAAGATCGCATCCAGCTCCTTGATGGCTGCGGAGGCGTCGGCGTTTCGCAGGGAGATGAAGCGGATCTCCTTTTTCATCGGGCGGTCGATCTTTCTGAGCGTCGCTTCGAAATTTTTGATATGGTCGGGATAGTCGCTCATGATGATGACGTTTTTGTTGTTGTCGAAGGTGACCGAGGCGAACTGGCTGCTCAGATAGCGCAGTTTCTGCACCGCGTCGCTCGCTTTCATGTAGTGGACGGGGATGATTTTGGTCATCATGCCCGCTTCCGATTTTCCGGGGCGCGCCATCTTTTTGGCGTTGGCGGCGCGCGTGACCATCATGTAGCCGTTGTTGCCGTCGACGATCGTGTAGCCGCGGTTTTGCAGAATCTGCGTCAGCAGGGGAAGCAGCTCTTTTTTGTCGATCGGTTTTTCGGAGATGAAGTTGACGCTTCCGCTGATCTTGTCGGTGACGAGGATGTTTTTGTGAGTCTGCCTGGCGACGAACTGGATGACGTCCCTAATCGGCGTGTTGTTGAAATTGACGGTGATCGCTTCGGCCGAAAGCGTCAGCGGTGCCAGAAGAAGCAGAGCGAGGTAAAAGTTTCTAATAAATTTCATAATGAAGCTCCTTGCGTTCGCTGCCCCGCTTGATCGTCAGGCTCAGCGAATCGAGTGCGTTGATGTTGTTGAAATATTTGAATGCGTCACCTTCGTCGGTGATCGGTTTGCCGTCGACTTTTTCGATGATATCGCGCTTGCGTAGTCCCATTTTATCAAATACCGAACCTTTTTTGACGTTGGCCACCCCAAAGCCCACCAGTTTGTTGTCCCGATAGACGGGGTTGATGGCGATATATTGAAATATCTTTTTCAGATCGTGCATCTGTGTCAGCAGCTCTCTGGGCACGTAATAGGTGTTCCCCTCCTGGCGAATCTGTTTGATCAGCTCGCCGTTTTTGGGTTTCTTTTTTTTCGATACGATCGTCGCGACCCCCGATTTGGACTTTTTCATCGAAAGCCAGTAGGTTCTGCCGTTTTTGACCAGTTTGACGCGGTCGGTATAGACCTCTTCGAGTCTGAAGCCGTCGATCGACTCTCCCTGGCTTAACAGTTTGCTCTTTCGGTTGTGGACGATAATCGCCATGCTGGGTGTGCCGACAGCCGTCATCGTCAGTGTATACCCTTTCAGGGTCGCTTCTGGGCGTGACGCGGCGGCTCTCTTTCTCTTTTCGGGCTGTTTCGTCGTCAACCCGAAAGCGCGCGCGAAGGGGTAGTTATATTTGGGAAACGAGAGCGGACTTTTGCACTCGATCGTCGCCCCAGGCGGCAAAAAGGCATCGATAGACAGCGCCGCGAGCTTGGCTGAAAGTATCAATATGGCAACGTAAGCCGCCGCCGGCATCCAGGCTTTAAAACGCAGCGACATAAATGTACTCCCCGTTTTTCACGCTGAAATAGCGCAGGCTCTGGGCGAAATCCCGACGCATGAGCGGCGAGGCTTTGAGGCGGAGCGTGAGCCTTCTCTTCGGCCACGAAAGCTCGCCGTTAAGTGTGCCGAAATCCCCTTCCGCCCGCACTTTCCCGCTCAAAGGATCGAAACGCACGAAACGGATATTCGCCGGCATCAGCGAAGCGGCGATACCTTGAAGCTTGATTCCATCGGCTTCGAGGCGCCACGGCCGCACGGTGAGTGAGGCGATCTGGGCGACGGGAGAGTGAGCGTAGTTGACTCGCATCTTCGTCGTGTCGCAACCGATCGGCGATGACCTACGACCTTCGTAACAGAATGTCACCTGCGCGCGGGCGGCCTCCTGCATCGCCAGGTTGCAGAGCCGCTCTTTGGAGACGAAAAGAGAGACGAGCACGATCCATACGACAAGTGCCGCCAAGCCGATCAGAAGACGTTTGACCCAGATCATGGGGCTACTCCCACGCGCACATCGAGTGCGTGATCGTCTTTTCGCCGAACTTCGAACGATTCGATCGCCAGGGGCAGGGCAAGTATCTTCGAAAGCACCGTATCGGCATTTTCGGCGGCGACTTCGAACCGGTATATCTGCCGGTTGTTCACACGGCTCTTTTGCGCTCGAATACGATAGAGCCGCAAAATTGTGTCAAAACGTGAAAGTGCACTCTTTTGTGCCGGTTTCGACCAGAGTTTTCCGAGCGATTCGTAGCGCTGCGTGACGGCGTCACGTTCTCTGTAGGCGTTTTCGACGCTCTCTTTTTTGTGTTCGAGGTACCATGCCGCCGATATCCAGATCGATATGCCCGCGGCCAGGGCGATCAGATAATTTTTCAAAATTCATACCCCACGCGAAAGGAGAGGAGGCGGTTGTTCGTCGTACTGCCCGGCTCCTGATACCCATGACCGCTCGCTCCGTAAACAATATTTGAAGGTTTGATACGCCAGCGGTCGAACGTGTAGCTTCCCTGAAGAAAAAAGCCCGATTCCAAACGCCACGTGATGGGAACATCGATCATAAAACCATCGGCCGTCCCCAGATCAAGCGTGAGGCCGCCGTCGATGTCGGCATCAAGTTGGGGATTCACAGCGTATCGATAGGCACCTTCCACACCGATGGAGAGTGCACCTGTCACATGCCACTGTGCGCCAGTGCCGAACGAGAGGAATGGCCAGCGGTACGATTCGCCGGAAAACTCTGGTCGAAACCGGCACAAAAGAGTGCACTTTCACGTTTTGACACAATTTTGCGGCTCTATCGTATTCGAGCGCAAAAGAGCCGTGTGAA
>JAUUDL010000026.1 GCA_030826715.1 Hydrogenimonas sp.
GGTTCTTCCGCCTTCTCTTCCTCCAGCGATTGCAGCAGTGCGTCGAAATCTTCCTCCTCGGCCGTCTCCTCGGCCGCCTGGGGTGAAGATTCCGCCGTCTCTTCGCCTTCCTCTTCATCCATGTCGATCTCTTCCAGAAGTGAAGAAAAATCCTCTTCGGCGGCTGCCTCCTCGGCCGTCTCCTCCATGGAACCGCCTTCGGGTTCGGTGGAAGCGGCCTCGCCCGGCGCCTCCTCCGCTTCGACAGCCTCGGTCGGTTCAGTTTCTACGGCCGGTTCCGCCACCCCACCCGCCTCGGCGCTCTCCTCCATTTCGGGCAATGAGAGTTCCTCTTTGATTTCGCCGAGCATATCGACCATCTCGGTGGGGAGGAACGGCTTTTTCAGATAGTAGTCGAAACCGCGCGCTTTCGATTCGTCGTCCGCATAGATGAGCCCGACCTTTCTCGCGCCGCTCATCGCTTTGAGCCGCTGCACATCGGCCTCTTCGAGTTTCGCGTCGTCGATGAAGAGCACATCGAACGCTTCGTGGCCGGCCGTCTCTTCCAGCGCTTCGAGCGAAGGTTTTTCGACGATTTCAACACCCGATTTCTGGGCACTCAAGCCCGCCAGTTTCGATACAACGGGGTTTTGGTTGATCAGAAGCATTCGCATCGCAAGAGCCTTTGGTGTGCGTCCGTCCGGGTGTTCGTACGCATCGGGACGCAGATTTGATATGGTTCTTATTGTATAATCAACATCATTTATTTTTGCTTTAGGAAATATCTTGAACAGGTTGCAATTTGCGTTCATCGTCACCCTGGCTCTTCTCTTTTCTCCCCTCCATGCGGCCGATTGCCGCTGCTATCTCATGCCTGCCGACGCCAAAAAGGCGCTGCATACCATGCTGGAGAGTATCGATCACGCCCATTTCAGGATCGATGCGGCCATCTACAGTTTCACCCACAAAAAGATCGCCAGGCGGCTCGCCGCCGCAGCGCGCCGCGGCGTGAAGATTCGCATCGTCTTCGACAAAGAGTCCAACATCCGCAACCGAAAAAGCCAGATCGGGTACCTCGCCAAATACAGAAACATCCAGACCATGCTCATAGCGGGCAAACCCTATCGTCGCGACGAAAACGACCGGGCGCTGATGCACATGAAAGTGATGGTGATCGACAACAGAAGAGTCGTGATGGGCTCAGCCAACTGGACCTACTCGGCCTTCGGCAAAAATTACGAATACCTCTGCTTCACCGACGACTACGCCCTGGCCAAAAAGTTCGAACGAGGGTTGGCAACGATGTTCGGAAAGAGCCTTCCTTACTAGATTTCTTGCACAGCCCTACTGGACCCACTGCAACAGCACCTGCAACGCACCGAGAAACTCTTTTTTGAAGATCATCATCATCGACCCGAGCACCGCCATCCAGACCGCCAGCGAGAGGGCGATCTTGATCGGGAATCCGACGACGAGCAGGTTGAACTGCGGCATCGTCTTCATCAGCATCCCGAAGATAATGTCGGCCAGCAGCGAGAGGGCGATGATCGGGAAGGCGACCGAGAAGCCCATCATAAAAAGGTGGGCCATCGCGCCCATCAGATAGTCGAACATCGCATGGTTCATGACAAAGCCGCCCAGTGGCACGTGTTTCAGCGCGTCGACCATCCATGTCAAAATCATATAGTGGCCATTGAAGGCCAGCAGTACGAGCATCGCCGTCAGTGTCAGAAACTGGCTCACCAGCGGTGACTGGATCTGGCTCTGCGGGTCGATGACACTGGCGAGCGAAAACCCCATCACGAACGCGATCTGCTCGCCGGCATAGCTGAAGATACCAAAGACGATATTGAGCGCGACACCTGCGATCAGCCCCATCAACGCCTCCGAAAAGAGGGCGGCGGCCATCACCGTCCAGTGCTGCGGCTCCGGCGTGACGGGCATCAGCGGATAGAGCACCAGTGCCAGGTAGAAGGCGAACGCCGCCTTGACCTACGGGGAGATCGACATATGGTTGTAAAACGGAAGGAAAACAAAAAGCGTGGAGAGGCGGGCGAAAAGAAGCAGGAACGTGTAGATATGGTCGGGCTGAAGCAGGCTGTACCAGCTCACCGAAACCGCTCCAGCCTGCCATGTTCGAGACGGTAGGCCCTGTCGCACACCTCGGCGATCCGCTCGTCGTGGGTGACGAGAAAGAGCGCACCGGCCACCTCTTCGATATGGCTGAAGATCGCATCCATCACGATATGGGCCGTTTTGTCGTCGAGATTTCCAGTGGGTTCGTCCGCGAAGATGATGCGGGGCTTTTTCGAAAGGACCCGGGCGATCGAGACGCGCTGCTGCTGTCCTCCGGAGAGCTCGGTCACGCGTTGGTTCATCACCGATTCGATCCCAAGCCGCCTTATCAGCGCTTCATCGGGCTCTTTTTCGCTCAAAAGGGTCGCGATTTCCACGTTTTCGGCAGCACTCATCCCCTTGAAAAGATAGTGAAACTGAAAGACAATGCCGATAGCGTAGCGTCGAAGCGCCAACTGCTCTTTGGGCGAAAGGGTGTAGATATCTTCACTTCCAAAGAGGCTCACCGTTCCACTGTCGGGCTTGAGCAGTGTCGCCAGAATATGCAGCAGTGTCGATTTGCCGCTTCCACTGACGCCGACGACGGCGACGGTTTCATTCTCTTTGAGTGTCAGATCGACATGGTGAAAAAGGGGATAGTCGAATGCGTGGGAGAGCCCGGAGGCTCTGAGGAGTTCCGGCGCATCGGTATTCGGTGCGCCGGGAAGGTCGGTTTGAGGCATACAGGCTTATTCGCCCATTTGTGCCGCGACTTCCGCCGCGAAATCTTCCTCTTTCTTCTCGATTCCTTCGCCGAGCTCGAAACGGACGAATTCGACCAGTTTCGCCGTGCCACCCGCCGCTTTGGCGGCCTCATCGAGCACCTGTCCGACTGTCTTCTTGTCGTCCATGACAAACGGCTGGTTGACAAGCGTATTGTCTTTGAGGAAACGATTGATCTTTCCGGGGAGAATTTTGTCCCAGATCTTTTCGGGTTTTCCCTCTTTTTTGAGCTGTTCGATCGCGATCTCTTTCTCTTTCTCGATCACTTCGGCCGGTACGGCCTCTTCGTCGAGGTATGAAGGATTCATCGCGGCGATGTGCATCGCAATGTTTTTGAGCGTCGGACGGATCGCTTCGCAGGTCTTGTCGCTGTCGCATTTGGCGGCGACGAGGACGCCCACTTTTCCGTTCCCGTGGATATAGCCCTCGACGGTTCCGTTTTCGCCCGCGTCGATCGTGACGAAGCGGCGCATCACGATGTTTTCACCGATCTTGGCGATCTCGCCTTTGAGGAACTCTTCGAATTTCGTACCGTCGATTTCAGTTTCGAGCAGATCTTCGACCGTCGTTGCCGTCGAGCAGTGGACGTGGCGGGTCGCTTTTTTCACGAGCGACTTGAAGTTGTCGTTCTGGGCGACGAAGTCGGTTTCGGAGTTGATCTCGGCGATCGTTCCCTTGCGGTGATCGTCGCTGATTTCGATACTGATCGCACCCTCGCTGGCGACGCGGCCAGCTTTTTTCGCGGCGCTGCTGAGCCCTTTTTTGCGAAGCCATTCGACGGCGGCTTCGAGGTCACCGTTGGTTTCGGTGAGCGCTTTTTTACAGTCCATCATCCCTGCGCCAGTCATTTGGCGCAGTTCTTTGACCATTGCTGCAGTGACTGCCATGGTTACTCTCCTTTGGTTTCTTCAGCGACCTCTTCGGTCCCCTCTTTTTCGCCTTCAGCAACCGCTTCTTCAGTTACTTTGGCCATCTCTTCCTCGGTCACTTCCTCTTCGGTTTCGGCTTCCTGTGCTGCCAGTTCACGGCCTTCGATGATCGCATCGGCGATTTCGCGGCAGAAGAGCTGGATCGAGCGGATCGCGTCGTCATTGCCCGGAATCGGGTAGTCGATGATGTCCGGATCACAGTTGGTATCCAGCGGTGCGATGACCGGAATGTTCAGGCGGCGTGCCTCTTTGATCGCGATGCGCTCTTTGACCGCATCGATCACGAAGAGATAGTCGGGAAGTTTCTTCATGTGACGGATACCGCCGAGATACTGCTCGAGTTTCTCTTTTTTGCGCTTGAGCATCAGGGCCTCTTTTTTGGTCAGAAGGTCCATCTTGCCGGTCTCTTCCATCTCTTCGATCACTTCGAGCTTGCGGATCGATTTTCGGATCGTCTGATAGTTGGTCAGCATACCGCCGAGCCAGCGTGTCTGTACGTAAGGCATGCCGCAGCGCTGCGCGTGCTCGACGATCGCGTTGCGAGCCTGTTTTTTCGTACCGACGAACATGACTGTTTTGCCCTCGGCCGCCGCATCACGAACCACGTTGTAGGTGTAGCGAAAGTAGCGAAGGGTCTTCTGCAGGTCGATAATGTGAATGTTTTTTCTGACGCCGAAGATGAATTTCTTCATTTTCGGGTTCCAACGACGTGTCTGGTGTCCAAAGTGCATACCGCACTCGAGAAGGTCTTTCATAGTGACCATGGGTTCTCCTTGAGAAAATTTTGGTGTTGTCTGTGCCATATGGCCAGGTTTTTACGTCAAAAGACGTTCCTCTGTGCCCATCAACGCGAAAACGCGCAACCTGTCAAGGATTGACACATGCGAGGTTTCCATCTTTCTAAACAAAAAAGAGGCAAAGCCCCTTTTTTTGGCGGGGACTCACCGTCCCCTGCACCCCTCTGAAGCTTCGAAAACATTCGTTTTCGAGAAGATCAGAATAGTGTAAAGAGAAAATGGAGTGCAATTTTACTAAAATGGAGCTGAAATTAAGCTTTTCGAAAGCGGATAGAAAAACAGCCGACAACCAGTCCCTTCGCCGCTCCCCATTCACCGTTCACCGTTCACCATTTCTAAGTTCTTCGAGTTTCGCTTTCACCGCTTCCACATGCCCTTTAACTCTCACCTTTGGCCAAACCGCAGCGATCTTCCCTTCGGGGTCGATGATAAATGTCGAGCGGATCACCCCTTCGTACTCTTTACCGTAAAGCTTTTTGAGGCCCCACGCACCGTAGGCTTTGAGCACCTCTTTGCTCTCGTCGCTGAGCAGCGTGATTTTGAGCCCCTTCTTCTCGATAAATTTCCGGTGCTTTTCGGGAGAATCGGGGCTCACACCCAAAATCACCGCATCGAGTGCCTCGAAATCGGGCATCGCTTCGGTAAATTCACACGCTTCGGTCGTACAGCCGGGCGTAAGATCTTTCGGATAGAAATAGAGCACGATCCATTTGCCCTTCAGATCGCGCAGGCAGATTTCGACGTTATCCTGATTCGGCAGACAAAATTCCGGTGCCTTCTGGCCAACTTCAACCATCTTCTTTCTCCTCTTCTTTTTAAATTTAACCCGTTCGCTTCGCTCTCTCTTTCGGTTACCGGACCTTTCGGATGCTCAGCGCATACCGAAAACTCGTGAAAATCTAAAAAAGCGAAGCAGTTCGCTTTTTCTTAACGATTTTCACCCTGATTCGGCAGACAAAACTCCGGTGCCTTCTGGCCAACTTCAACCATATCTTTTCTCCTTAGTTGTTTTTTCGATAGTATAGCATCTATGGAAAAGGAACAACTCCTCGAAGAGATTGAAAAACTACTCAGTTTCGACGGCAACAACACAACGATCAACCCCGACTATCTCGCCTACTTCACCTGCGAAGAGCTCGAATCCATCAAAAAAGAGCTCGAGCGGAAATATGAAAACATGGTCGAAGAGAATTTCGAGTGGATGCAGCAATTCAAAAAAGAGTTTGAATAAAAATAGGTTCAATATGGCTCAGACAAGCCCCTATTGGTTAATAATAGCTCATAGGTATTCTGTAAAGTTGGTAAATGATAAAAATCGACATGAACGGTAAAAAAAGGACCTGAAATAAAAATCCACTCACATAGAGGCTTCCAATAGAAAGAAGTGTAGATATAATCTCTGTAAAATTTTTTTTCAATACATCATACTCTTTTTTCAACGAATCAATTTTTTCAGTGGCATTCGATATGCCGAAAGTCCAATCAAAGGCCACGGAATTTTCCTGCTTTTGTAGGTCAATGATGTTCTCTTCATCAGGAACGAGATATGAAAGGCTCTCTCGATAAGATTCTGCTTTTTGCGCCAAAAAACCCATCGTAAAACAGCTTATTGAGATAGACATTCGCGGGCAATAAAAAACGCAACAGCAATAGAATGAATGTCAATTTGAGCATACCGTTGCCAAAAATTTTCAAAATAGTGTTTTTTGATAATCCAATCAAAGATAGAATGAGTAACACAGAAATTATTTTGAAATCAAGCAATTCCCCGGCCTGCAATAAGATCTCCTGAGTACCGAGCGCAACGATACTATAGACAAGAATTGTTGAAATCCTCTCGGTCAGATCATCGAGCGGATCAAGAAGTTCACCAACGGCCAACGTCACACCCAACCCTCCGGGCTCGACATTGAATTCACTCTCCTTCAATACGGAGACAACGGCATTGGTCCCCCTGATAGAAGCATACATGAGACCCGATTTAACCAGGGTATCCCTGAAATAATTTTCGCTCTGCCCTACATACAATTTACCCGGAATAAAAAACAGTATCGCTGCAACCATAAGAATATATGAGACTTTCAATACTTTGCTTTTGAGATTTAGTATATTTTTTCCATAACTCACTTTCATTTGCTCTTGTCTAATACTTGTTGTAATGTAGGAATCCAACCACCATCCTGATGGTAAAGACACGGAAAGATATGTAGGTTATGTGGGTCACATTTGTAATGTCCAATTATTCAACCTCTTCGTCATCCACGGCGTCGATCCCCCGGGCTTTCGCTTCGGCTGCCATAATGCCGGCCTCTTTTTCGCTGATGAGATTGCCCTCTTCATCATAGAGTTTTCCGGTGGCGACGCCGCAGCTTGGGCTTCTGGCTTTGCCTATAAAGAGATCGATCTCTTTGTGCTTGTCGAAAAATTCACAGGCGTAGTCGGCGATGGGGCCGGTGCGGTCGGTTTTGGTGAATTTGGTCAAGGCCTTGACGCCTTCGTCGGTGACGGTCAGGTCCATCGCCTCCCTCGGCGTGCCAAAGCAGGTGTCTTCGGGGCAGAAATAGACGATCTCGCACCCCTCTTTTTCCAGTTTTTCGATCAACTCAGGATTGCCTTTGGGCTCGCCGTTGTAGCGGCAGTTCTTTCCGGAAAGACAGGCGCTGACAGCCACTTTTTTTGCCATCAGAATATCACCACCGACTGGATCTCGGTAAACTCTTCGAGGGCGTAGTCGGGTCCCTCACGGCCCACACCGCTGAGTTTCATGCCGCCGTAGGGCTGGATGTCGAATCGCACGGTCGGAACGTCGTTGACGACGATACCGCCGCACTCGAAACGATCCAACGCATTTTGCGTCATCTTCAAATCATTGGTGAATATCGAAAACTGCAGGCCGTAGGGGGAGTCGTTCATCTTTTCCACGGCCTCTTCGAAGCTTTCGACCTTCACGAGGCTGACGATCGGGGCGAAGACCTCTTCGCAGACGATGGCCATGTCGTCGGTGACGTCGGCCATGACGGTGGGGGCGAAGATGCCGTCCACGAGTTCGCCGCCGGCGATGGCGCGCGCACCCTCTTTTTTGGCGCTTTCGACCCACTTCATCGCCCGCTCTTTCGCGTCGTCGTTGATGAGCGGTCCCATGAAGGTCTCATCCTCGTAGGGGCTTCCGACTTTGAGTTTTTTCGTCTCTTTGGCGATCGCGTCGGCGAAGCGGTCGTAGATGGCGGCATCGACATAGATGCGCTGCAAAGAGATGCAGACCTGCCCGCTGTTGACGAAGGCGCCAAAGGCGCATCGGGAGGCGGCATGGGCGATATCGGCACTCTTTTCGACGAACGTCGCGGCGTTTCCGCCAAGCTCCCGACTCACTTTTTTGATGCCGGCACTCTTGGTGATGATGTTGCCCACAGGGACGCTTCCGGTGAAGCTGATCACGCGTGGAATGGGGCTGGAGACCAGTGCGGAGCCCACTTCGGCATCGCCATAGACGACACTGAGGGCATCGGGGACGGCGTGCGGGCTCTCGATGAAGGCCTTGGCGAAGAGGTAGGCCGTCGCGGGAGCTTCGGGGGTCGGCTTGAGCACGACGCTGCATCCGGCCCCAAGTGCGGGGGCGAGTTTGTGCGCGGCGAGGTTGAGCGGAAAATTGAACGGCGTGATCGCCACGACCACGCCTGCGGGGACGCGCCGCCAGAAAGCGGTCGACTTCCTGCCGCTGGGAGTGGCGTCGGTAGGAATCGTCTCACCACGCAGATGGGTCAGCGCATCGGCGGTGAGCTCGACGGTTTCGATACAGCGGTCCACCTCGATCCGGCTGAAGGTGATCGGTTTGCCGATTTCGTCGGTGATCGTGCGTGCGAAGCGTTCGCGATCGCGCCTGAGACGCTCGGCCACGTCGCGCAGCCAGGTGATCCGCTGTGAAAGGGGTGCCTTTTTGGTCGATGTGAACGCCCGTTCAGCTAGCTTGAGCGCGGCTTTGGCATCCTCTGCGCTGCACAACGGCGCGCTCGAAACCGCTTCGCCGTTGTAGGGACTCTTCCGCACCACTTTTTCGGGTCTGTCCACCTCTTTTGAACCCATAAATATTTTCGCGTCTGTCATTCTATACATCTCCTGAAAACTGCTTTTAATTTATTATAAGATAAAATCTACCACTTTTTCTTGAAACCACTGTGATGCGGTGGCAAAACATACGAAAACTGGAGCGATTCATGAACAAAGCCGATACCATCTGGATGAACGGTAAGCTCGTCCCCTGGGACGAGGCGAAAGTCCACATTCTTACCCATACCCTGCACTACGGCAACGGGGTCTTCGAAGGCACACGCGCCTACAAAACCGACAAGGGCCTGGCGATCTTCAGGCTGCGCGACCACACCAGGCGCCTGCTCAACTCCGCCAAGATCACGATGATCAAGTGCCCCTATACCCTCGAGGAACTCGAGGCTGCACAGATCGAACTGCTGCGCGAAAACCATTTTGAAAGCAATGTCTATATCCGCCCGATCATCTATCTGGGCTACGGCGTCATGGGACTCTACCATGTCAATGCACCTGTCGAGACGGCGATCGCCGCATGGGAGTGGGGCAGCTATCTCGGCGACGAGGGTCTCGAAAAGGGTATCCGCGTCAAAATAGCCTCTTTCGCCAGAAACTCGGTCAAATCGACGATGGGCAAAGCCAAGGCGGTCGCCAACTATCTCAACAGCCAGATGGCCAAATTCGAAGCGCTCGAGGCGGGTTACGAAGAGGCGCTGCTGCTCGATGACGAAGGGTTCGTCGCCGAAGGAAGCGGGGAGTGCTTCTTCATCGTCCGCGATGGAAAGATCATCACACCGCCGCACGACAACAGCCTCGAGAGCATCACCCAGGCCACCGTCATCGAACTGGCCGAAAAGCTTGGCTACAACGTCGAGTTCCGCCGTATCACCCGCGATGAAGTCTATATCGCCGACGAAGCCTTCTTTACAGGAACGGCCGCGGAGGTGACACCAGTACGCGAAGTCGACGCCCGTATCATCGGCGAAGGCAAACGTGGCCCGATCACCGAGCATCTTCAAAGAGAGTATTTCGATGTCGTCTACGGACGCAACAAAGATTTCGAACACTATCTGACCTATATTTCATAGGTTAAAGGTCCGCGCAAGCGGTTCACAAAAATTTCAAGTTTTTAACTTTTAGTTTTCAGTTTAAAAAAGGAACACCATGCCAGCAGACATGAACGACTACTTCAACAAACAGCGCGGAGGCGGCGAGAACAAACCGCCCAAACCTCCCCAATTCATCCAGGATTTCAGCAAGAAAGCGACGATGCTCTATGTCTTGATCATCGTAGCCGCGTTGCTCATCTTCTTCAAACCTTTCGTCGTGATCAACTCGGGCGAAGTGGGCATTTTGAAAACGGCGGGTAAATTCGATCCGACCCCCCTGCAGCCGGGCATCCACTTCTTCATACCGGGCATTCAGGATGTCATCGTCGTCGATACGCGTGTGCGCATCGTCAACTATAAAAGCCAGGCCGGCGAAGGGGATTTCAACCGACGCGGCGGCGTTTTGATCAAGCCTGCCATCGAAGTACTTGACGCCAGGGGGCTTCCGGTCAACATCGAACTGACCGTGCAGTACCGTCTCAACCCGATGCACGCGCCCCAGACCGTTGCCGAATGGGGTCTGAACTGGGAAGAGAAGATCATCAATCCTGTCGTGCGCGACGTGGTTCGAAACGTCATCGGCCAGTATAAAGCCGAAGAGCTACCCGTCAAACGGAACGAAATCGCGATCAAGATCGAAACGGCGATCGCCAAAGAGGTCAACAAACTCGAGGGCAAACCGGTCGAACTGGTGGCCGTACAGTTGCGTGCCATTATCTTGCCCAAAAAGATCAAAGAGCAGATCGAGCGCGTCCAGATTGCCAAGCAGGAGGCTGAACGCGTGAAGTACGAAGTGCTCAGAGCCAAGCAGGAAGCCGAAAAGAAAGCCGCGCTGGCGCAGGGTACTGCCGAAGCCAAAAAGATCCAGGCACAGGGTGAAGCGGACAAGATACGCATCGAAGCCGACGCGCAGGCCAGGGCCAACAAGCTCATCAGCCAATCACTGACCGACAAGCTTTTGACATTGAGGCAGATCGAGGTACAAGGTGCATTCAACGAAGCGCTCAAAGCCAACAAAGATGCCAAGATATTCCTGACACCCGGTGGCGCCGTGCCCAATATCTGGCTCGACACCAAAGACAAGCAGAAAACCTCATCCGTAGGACACTGAGAATGATCGAAATCGACTGGCAGAAGACGCCGCTCATCCCCGCGATCGTCCAGGACGCCGACACGGGCGAAGTCCTGATGCTCGCCTACATGAACAAAGAAGCTTTCGAAAAGAGCCGTGAGACGGGTTATGCGCACTACTACTCCAGAAGCCGCCAGCGGCTCTGGAAGAAGGGTGAGACGAGCGGCCATACCCAGCAGATCGTGCAGATGCTTCTCGATTGTGACGGCGATACCCTGCTGCTGAAAGTCCATCAGCAGGGGGTGGCGTGCCACACCGGTCGCAAAAGCTGCTTCTTCACCGACATCGGCGCCGGTGAAACGACCGGTGAGCCGCAGGTCGATACGACGGCTCTGTATGGTGTGATCGATACCCTCTACCACACCATTCTCGAACGTAAAAACGCCGATCCCAAAAGCTCCTATACCGCCAAACTGCTTCAGGGCAAAGAGAACAGTATGCTCAAAAAAGTGGTCGAAGAGGCCGGGGAGTTCTGTTTCGCCGTCAAAGACAACGACGAGAATGAGATTATCTACGAATGCGCCGATCTGACCTACCATGTACTCGTCGCACTCGGCAGAAAAGAGATCTCGCCTGATCGTATCAAGCAGGAGCTCGCCAGACGCTTCGGCATCAGCGGCATCGAAGAGAAAAACAGCAGAAACGATGGCTGAACTGCTCAGGCACTATCTCTACTACACCTTCCATTCACTCGGCAAGTATGACTACATGGCGATCGGATGGGTCCTCTTTCTCTCCCTTCTACTGATGCTGCTGGGTGCCTTCGTCCGTCGCCGAAGCCTCTCTTTTACGCTTCTTTTTATCGGACTCTTTCTCTTTTTCGTGGGTCCTCCGACGATCAAAGCGGTGATGGACCGCTATCTTAGAGCCGCCGATGTGACGGTCACGTCGGTCAAGGTGCTCAGCTACAGCCATGCCGCCGCCATCGAAGGCACCCTCAAAAACCGAGGAAAGATCGATTTTTCACGCTGTGATCTGGTGCTGATTTTTCATGCACCCGCACACGATGCGCTCTCATCCCTCAAAGCCTATCTCAAGCCCTATGAGATCCGTATCGAAACGCTTCAATTTCCGCTTGTCGTAGGTGAAGAGAAACCCTTTTCCCTTCTTCTGGACGGCTACGACAGGCAACCTTTTGAACTCACTCCAATCGCAAGGTGCTACCCATGACCTACTTTACCATTCTGCACTGGCTCAC
>JAUUDL010000046.1 GCA_030826715.1 Hydrogenimonas sp.
AGGTAAACAGCCAAATTATTGCTTCAAGCAAACCAATTATTGCAGGAATAAAAGTCCAACAGAAGATAGCGTATAGGAAGCCCTGACCAGGCTGATTTAAATAAAACTTATGGATACCAAAACCACCTAGAAATAAGGCAAGTACAATTGCTAGTGAACGGCTTTTTGGTGCTGTCACGACTATTGATTGCTGCTTCTCAACTATTTTGTCTGCAATTGGGGCACCACATTTTGGGCAGGAAGCAGCCTTGTCTGATACTTGATTCCCACATTCATTACATTCAATTAAAGCCATTTTGTTTATCCTTTGAGATTTTTTTGTCTAACTATTTATTCAAGGAACATTATAGCGACATCGCTATTAAAATAAAATATTAACAATACACAATAATGTCCGTTAATTTTTCAAAAAATATCATTATGACAATTTTTGAAACCTTTTGTTTGAAAAAGCTTACAATTACAAGAAATCCAATGTCCTTTTAGCCGGGATATATCCGTTCACAGGACATTATGTCTGCCAAAAGTGTTTTTCTGGCATTAACGGACATTATGTCCTTTTTTATATTTGGAGGAAAACGATGCAACAACAAAAGAAAAAACTACTCGAGATAGTGCGAGAGAAGATCCGCATTCAACACTATAGCCTCTCGACGGAGAGAACCTATCGGTACTGGATAAAGTACTACATACTCTTTCACAATAAAAAACACCCCCTTGAGATGGCAAAACCCGAAATAGAGCAGTTTTTGACGTATCTGGCGGTAAAGAAAAAAGTCTCTCCTTCCACACAGAACCAGGCCTTTGCGGCACTCTTGTTTCTTTACAAAGAGGTGCTTGGCATAGATATGAGTGAATGGAATATTCAAGCCCTCAGGGCAAAGGAGCGAAAACATATCCCGCAGGTACTGACAAAAGAGGAGGTGCAAAAGGTCATCGGTGAACTTACAGGTATATATCAGCTTATGGTACAGACGATGTACGGCTGTGGGTTACGAATGAAGGAGGTGTTGAATCTGCGTATCAAAGACATAGACTTTGGATTTGACAAAATCTACATTTGGGACAGCAAAAGTCTTAAAGACCGCACTGTGCCGTTGCCACAGGTTCTTAAACTGCGACTAAAAGCACAGGTAGAGTATGTTGAGCAACTTCATGCCAAAGATTTGGCCAAAGGGTATGGTTCAGTCTATCTGCCTTATGCAATTGTGCCGGATCTTTGACTGCCAGGCCACGTTCTTCGGCCATCTGCACCACTCCTTCGACATTTTTGAGCAGCACTTCGAGAATGGCGTGGGCGAAAGATTCGCTGGTTATATGACGAGGTGACAACAATAAACTTCGCTTAAATAACTGATGTTACGCACTATACACTATTATCCGCGGCATCAGCGTCGTGCGAGTGCAAGGCGATTTTGTTTAGTATCAAAGCGATTTTACTCAATACAAAGCAAAATTGTTTGCTTTGTATTGAGATATCGTAGCCGAAGCTACGCCGATGCCGTCGCAACGAAGCAATCGTTCGGCGATGGTGCCGCCCCTTCGGGGTCAAACGATAACGCACACGCTGACCTCGTTAAAAAGAGCCGAATGTAGCATTGGCTACACCCGAACCTTTTCGCCTCGCATCGTATGCGTTCTCGTTTGACGGATGATGGTGTATAGTGCGTAACATCAGTTAAATAAGAGCCGAGAAAACAGCCAAGCACATTGCAGTCATCTTGTTAGCGTTACTTTCTGGAAAACCTCTTCACCTGACGCCCTCCTCTGAAGCACTCCTGGCAGATGCCGAAACGGAAGTTTGGCGGGAGGGGTTTGCCGCACCGTTTGCAGGCTCTGGCGAAGACGCCCTGGCGGAGGGATCTTTCGATGAAGCCGTTGAGGATCTCTCTGGCTTTGAGGGCGTGTTCGGTGTCGACGAAGGCTTCCGGGAAGCGGTAGGAGAGCCAGAGGTAGAGCGATACTTCCTTGACACGCTCTTCGGCTTCGAAGAGCATATCGGACGTCTTGGCGACGGTCGGGAGGTTTTCGGGCATTGGGAAGGGGATCGCTTCGTGGCGTTCAAGGGCGATGAGATAGCGGTGGAAGACGCTTTCGAGATAGGCCGATCCCAGGCTCAGCGGCGCGCATGCGAGATGATATTTCGTTTTGAGGTCGAGATTGTACAGATCGACCATTTTGGCGATTTCGAGCATGTTTTCGATATTGGCGGCGGTAAACGGGCCGTCGAAGCGCATATTTTTGACGAAGAAGCCCAAGATTTCCGAAAGGCTCTCGGTTTCGATAATTTTGGCGATGAGATCGATATGTTCGAAGTTGGCCATGACGCGGTAGGGGCCATGGATCTGGGGGGCCGGCTCGTCGATCAGTTCGATGACGGTGTTCAGTACCGGGCCTGTCAGCGCCCCCACGTACCCCTCTTCGTGCAGGCCGTAGCGCCCTGCCCGGCCGGCGATCTGCCTGATCTCCGACGGTGTCAGCAGACGCCGGCTCTGGCCGTCGAATTTGGAATCTCTGGCGAAGAGGATCGTTCGAATCGGAAGGTTGAGCCCCATCGCGATCGCGTCGGTCGCCACCAGAATCTGCGATTCGCCCTCTCTGAAGCGGCGCGCCTCTTCACGGCGCACTTCGGGACTGAGGTTACCATAGACCACCGAAACGTCGTAACGACCGCTGAGCTGCTCCTTGAGCGAGAGCACATCGCGCCTCGAAAAGGCAACGATCGCTGTGGAAGGTTCGAGTTTTTTCAACGATGTGGGGTGGTGGTTGAGAATGAGCGGCGCTTTTCGTTCGAAGCGCACCACCTCCAGCGCCTCGCCCAGCCACTCCGCCAGCTCCTTAACCGCGCTGAGGGCATCTTCGCTCCCTGTCATGATGACCGTCTGGGCGGGGATGCCGATGATGGCATTGGCCCACGCCCAGCCGCGGTCGGGGTCGGCGATCATCTGCACTTCGTCGATGACGCAGACATCCACGTCGACCTGAAAGTTGGCCATCTCGATCGTCGAACTGACATGGGCCGCCTCTTCGTCGATCAGCTGCTCTTCACCCGTCACCAGCGACGCCTCCAGCCCCGCTTTCTTGAGGTTTTCATACCCTTCCAGCGCCAGCAGTCTCAAAGGGGCGAGATAGTAGCCCGTATCGGCCTCGATCAGCTTTTGCATCGCGGCGTAGGTTTTGCCGCTGTTGGTGGGGCCCACATGGAAAACGAGCTTTCGATTCATCTCCCGCGCGAGAGGAAAGAGATTCTTGAAATCCCTGATCGTCCGTGCCAAAAGCTCTTCACGCTGTTTCTTGAGCTTGAGGCCTTCGATCTGTTTGGCGAAATAGCGGTTGATCGATTTGAGGGTTTTGTAGGGAATTTCGAGGATTTCACTCTTCGCGATCGCTTCAATGACCGCCCCCGCGATGATCGATGCAATCTGCTCCTCTTTCATCCCCAGCCCTTCGGCTTCGAGCATCAGGGCATCTTTGAGCGCTTCGAGCTCCGCTTCGAACCTTGATTCGACCTCATCTTGTTTGAGGGCGAAATCTTCGTCGATCGGAATTGCTTCATTGTTCCAGATCGCCTGATAGACCCACCGTTTTTCGACTTCCAGCAGCAGTCGATACTCGACTTCCCACGCTTCGTTGCCGAACAGTGTTTTGCGCTCTCGTCTGAAAAGGCGGATCGTGTCGGCGCGAAATTCGATATCGGCGATCTCGAAGTTTTTCAGAAAGATCTCGCTGACGATGGCATCGGGGATAGGCGCATAGACCATATCGCAATCTTCGGGCAATCGCCTGATCGACGTGACGATCTGATCTTTGTCCATATAGCGGTTGGGCGCTTCGGCGCGACGCAGGAAGGCGGCGATGCGCTCCATCATCACTGAAATGGCGTGCTCCTTACATTCGGCAAGCGTGGCCTTCAGCGCCTCCTCCTCTTTTTCGAGGATCTCTTCATCCTCGAACGGATGGCACTGCAACTGCAGAATCTTGTGGAATTTCTCTTCGAAAACCCTGAATTCGAACGCATGAAAAAAGATGAAGTTCCCCTCGTCATCGAATGTGCCGTCAAACACCTCTTCCAGATGCGAGCGTTTCTGTTTGTTGCGCAGCTTCGTCAACTCTCTCAGGATGCGTTGGGGCGTGATCTTTTTGAGCTTCACATCCGCGAAATGCTCCTTGATCGCCACCTCTTCGCCTGCCGTATGGGCAATGGTCGAGAGTATTTCATCGATCTTTTCGCTTCTGGCCTCGACGTTGGTGATCGTCTTCTCAGGCTTGAAGGTGGTATCGAGCGATTTGAGATATTCGGTGATCAGCGCCCTGTCGGCCGTCTCGCCGTTGGACCAGAGGCGCCTGAACGCCCGTACGAGATCGGCTTTGCTCAGTTTCTGCTCCTTGAGCGAAAGGATCATCGCCATCTCGATCAGATTGTCCAGCGGTACGCGTGCGATCCCTTCGTCAAATCCTTCGCCGCCGAAGATCTTGCGAATGGCCTGATTGTATTTGATGAACTTCTTTTTCTTTTTTGCCATACTGTCGGGGATTTCCTCACTTTCCTTTTGGGCGGAACGCCTTGATCACGTCGTCGTTCGTGACCATGTAGCGTCCACCGATGAGATCGACACAGTAGGGCACGGCCGGAAAGACGGCATCCAGGCACTCCCTGATCGACTTGGGCTTGCCCGGAAGGTTGATGATGAGGCTTTTGTGGCAGATGCCGGCCGTCTGGCGGCTCAGTATCGCAGTGGGGACATACTGCAGGCTCACCTGCCGCATCAATTCGCCGAAACCGGGCATCATTTTGTCGCAGACCGCTTCGGTCGCTTCGGGGGTCACGTCACGCGGGGCGGGCCCCGTTCCGCCGGTGGTGACGATCAGGTCACACCCCTCCTCTTTCGCCAATTCCAAAAGCGCCTTTTCGATCTCGTTTTGTTCGTCGGGGATGCAGCGGTAGAGAAACTCGATCTCGTTTTGGAGGTACGCTTTGAGCGTATCCATGATCGCCACACCCGAAATATCTTCATAGATGCCGGCACTCGCACGGTCGCTGGCGGTGACTACGCCTACTTTGATGGTATCCATTTCACTCCTTTGTCATCATCACATTGTGTTGTACAGATTTGTATATATTCTACCCTATTTTATACCTCTCAAAGAGGTGGTGAAAAAATGAAAAAAATCATTATAGTCGAAAACTAAGACGAAACTCGCTAAAATTGGTTAAAAAAGCGGAGCATCGTATGCAAAACCCGATCGACAAGCAGAAAATCAAAAAAGCGTTCATCCCCAAAGCGGCACTCGTGGCGCAAACGGTGGAAGCGGCGGCGGCCGTTCCTATGCAGAACAAGCAGGACGAGATCGTCGCGATATGGGATTTTCCTTTTCGCATCGGCAGAGAGTCGCGCGTGGAGATCGGAGAAGATGGCGAGCTCCTGGTCAAGGAGCGCTTCAAACACAGTTTCGTCACCGACAGAACCAACGACCTCTACCTCGTCGATTTCGGTGAAAAATTCCAGCTCTCCAGAGAACACCTCCGCATCGACCATATCGACGGCCGCTACTACATTCTCGACCGAGGCAGCAAATGCGGTTCAGAAGCCAACGGCGTGAGAATCGGCAGTGGTACCGAAGAGGAGCGCACCGAAATCAAAGACGGCGATACGATCATTCTCGGAACCTCCAACTCCCCTTACCGCTACACTTTTGTCGTGCTCACCGAAGAAGATGGCCAAACGGCTTGAAAAGGTGACTCGTCGAATACGCTTTGAAAAATTCGTGGGCCGCCTCGGCGTTGATGATGCGGTCTTTGGCGCCGAGGTAGGTCTCTATTCGCACACCTTTGCCCGCCACCGCTTCGAGCTTCTCTTTCGGCCACGGATAGGTCAAAAGCGCTTGAAGATCTTCGACCGGTGACTCTATCGCATAAGATGAGAGATCGATATTGGATGGATAGGCGACATTGCGATAGAAGGTCTGCCTGTACCTGGTGGGATCTTTCCTGTAAAAGATCGTCTGCTGTTTGATGAAACGTCTCTCTTTGTCCACAAACCATGCCGGTGACAGCAGCAGAAGCCTGTCGATTCGACGGGTAGCGGAGAGCGTGTATTCCAGCGCCTTGATCGCCCCGTAACTGAAGCCGGCCACGACATAGGGATTTTCACGCCACATATCGAGGTAGTCGCCAAAGAGTTCCGACTCATTATGCAGGCAAAAACCGCTAAAAAAGGTCATGAAGTATCTCTTTGACATCCTCTTTCGTGACGATTTCGCGCTTGAGAATCTCACTGGAGAGCCTCAATATCCCCTCTTCCATCCGTGCGACGAATCCTTCCGCATCGAGTCTCGCCTCTTCGAGGATCTTCTCGACATCGGCCGGGTCGGCATGGAAACGCTCACCCATGCCGTAGTGTTCGACCATATCCTGCGCCAGCATTCTCGCCTCTTTGAGATCGGCGGCGGCGTTGGTGAAGTGTTCGTGAAAATGGATGTGCATCATCATATCCCCAGCCAGAAGTACCTTGATGCGATTGAGAAGTTCGTTTCTCGAGACGATCTCCTTTTCGGAGTTTTCGAAATGGTCGCTCAGAAGGCCGATCTTGGTGAAATGGACATCCAGCCAGTAGGCGGTCACCGCTTTGGCCGCCTGGTAGGCCGCCTGGATCTTTTTCTCTTCGTCGCTGTAGGTGAGAATTTTCCGTTTTCCCAGCAGGACCTTGTCCTTGACGGCCAGGAAATCGTCGTTCTCTATCACCTTCTTGCCGCTTTTGAGGGCATGAATCGCCGCTTCGTTGACCAATGACGAAAGGGCCGCACCGCTGAAACCCACCGTCATCTGCGCCAGTTCGTCCAGATCGACGTAGTGGGGTTTGTTGGCGAGGTAGATCTTCAGAATCGATTTCCTCTCCTCCCTGTTTGGGAGCGAAACGAAAACGCGACGGTCGAAACGGCCCGGACGCAGCAGCGCATCGTCGAGCATTTCGATCTTGTTGGTCGCCGCGATGACGATGACGCCGCTGCTGTCTTCGAAACCGTCCATCTCCGTCAAAAGCTGATTGAGTGTCGCTTCGCGTTCGTCGTTACGCATACCGCCGCGGGCTTTGCCCACCGCATCGATCTCGTCGATGAAGACGATCGCCGGCGCCATCGATTTGGCACGTTTGAAGAGTTCGCGCACCCGCTTGGCCCCCATGCCCACATAGATCTGAACGAACGACGCGCCGCTTTGATAGAAAAAGGGCACGCCCGCTTCGCCCGCGACAGCCTTGGCGATGAGTGTCTTTCCGACACCCGGAGGCCCCACCAGCAGCACCCCGCGCGGCATCCGTATGCCGAAGTTGCGGTATTTTTGCGGGTGTTTGAGAAAATCGATGATCTCTTCGAGCTCCTCTTTGACATCGTCGATCCCCGCTACATCCTCGAAGGTGATGTTCGAGATGATCGGCCTGATGTCGGCGGGTTTTTGCAGTTCGCTCGCCAGCTGGATCTGTTCACTGATCTGCTGCTCTCTTTGCTCTCTGTTTTTCCGTGCCCACCGCACGAGATAGGCCACCAGAAGTGCGAGAATCAGTATCGTGAAGATGTCGGCGAGATAGGGATTGGGTTCTTTGATCGTCACGGCGGTGGTTTCGTAGATCTTTTTCAGGTCCACCGCATCCTTGGGCACACGGTAGCGCTCCCCGCCGCTCTTGAAGTAGAGGTAGGGCCCGTCGATCACCGCATCGGTCACCAAAGAATTTTCGATCAGGTTCTGCGCCGTCCCGGCATCGACGGTTCGTGCACGGTCCTTGAGATAGGCGAAAGCCAGTACCGTAACCACGACAAGTGCCGACACTGCGATGATAATGCGGTTTTTTTTGGACATCTGCATTTTACAAAGCGCCTCTGAAAACGGCACGGTTCATCGCCGTATCGGCATCGAAATCCTCGAGCCGGATCCATTCGCCGCGAAGATCGCGGTCACTCTCGATCACCACTTTGTTGAAATATTGGTCCAGCCCCACGAAGCGGCCCTCTTTTTCACTTTCGACCAGCACATCCAGCGGCCCCTTCAGAGAGCGTCTAAAGGCATGATTTTTCGCCTTTACCAGTTCGGTCAGCTCCTTGTGGCGCAATTTGGCGATATTGCCCGGTACCTGCGGCTTCATCGTCGCACTCGGTGTACCGTCGCGCTTGGAGTAGCTGAAGGCGTGCACGTGCGTCAGCGGCAGCTGCCGCACCCGATCGATCGCCTCTTTCCATTCGGCTTCGCCTTCACCGGGATGGCCGACGATGAAATCAGTACCCAACGCGTACCCATGCCCGGACAGCTCTTCAAAGAGTGCGATGTCGCTTTCAAAGCGGTTACGCCGATTCATGAGTTCGAGCATTCTGTCGCTGGTGTGCTGCAGGGCGATATGCAGATGTCTCGCCATCCACGGCTCTTCAAGCAGCTCCTTGAACTCGTCGTCGATCTGAATGGGCTCCAGCGACCCGATGCGGATGCGGCGCACGCCGCGTATCAGGCTCATGCGCTTGAGCAGTTTGGCGATGGAGGTGCCGCGGTCTCTTCCATAGCTGCCGACATTGGTGCCGGTCAGGATGAACTCACCGAATCCATTGGCGGCAAGCCGCTCGATCTGCTGTAATATCAGCATCTCGTCGAGGCTTCTGGCGTTGCCTCTGACATAGGGGATGATGCAGTAGCTGCATCGGAAATCACACCCCTCCTGAATCTTGATGAAGGCTCTCGATTTGCCGACGAATTGCTCCACCACCGTCGTATCGACATGCTCCAGATCGCCGATTTCGTAGAACCGGTCCGGTTTTTCGAGAAAATCGGTGACTCTCTCTTTTTCACTGTGCCCGAAAACCCCATGGACCTTTCCGCTCTCAAAAAGCGATTCGCCTTTAGTATGGGCGCCGCAACCGGTCAGCAGCACCTTGGCGCTACCATTGATGCGGCCCACATGGTTGATGTAGCCGCGCACGCCGCTGTCGGCCCCGTTGGTGACGGTACAGGAGTTGACGACGATGACGTCGGCCTCCTCTTCATTGTGGGCGATTTTGTATTCACCCAGGTGTGACATCATGACCTGGGTATCGAACTGGTTCGTCCGGCACCCGAACGTTTTAAAATAGACTTTTTTCATACAGTGATTCGACCCTCGGACAGATCAGGCAGCGTCGGTTTAGACTTCGCCTGATCGAGATAGATATGCTGCGACGGATAGGCCAGGACGATATCCTCCTCCTCTTTGATCAGATCGAGGATTTCGGCGGAAATCGTACTTCGAAGCGTCAATGTCGCATAGGCATTGGTAAGATACCATACGCTCACTCTTATACCGTTTTCTTCGATAAAAGTGAAGACCCTCGGATCGACATTGGTATTTTTGAGATTGTAGCGGGCTCTGAGTTTGTTGAGCTGCTTCCTGGTGATGTCGGTGTAGCCTTTGGCATACTTTCTCGCCGTCTCCCTGGCGATATGTGTCGCCTTCTTGTGGTTGGAGTTGAATGTGATCGTGAAATCGATGCCGTCCCATACCGTTTTGAGGGTGGCGTGGGAGTAGTTGGCGATCATGTCGGTGAAGATGTAGTTGTTGGGAATGAAGATGATACGCCCGGCCCGTCGGTTGTGTTCGTAGGTCGTCAGCGTGATGTCCTCGAAAATCGTCATGCGCAGAAGCGAAATGTCCATCACGTCGCCGACATATTTTTTACCATCGCGGTCGACGCGGATGCGGTCGCCGACGTGGATCGAACCGCCCAATACGATGACGAGCCATCCGAGCATGCTCATGAACCAGTCTTTCATCGCGATCGCGATACCGGCCGATGCGAAACCGAGCACCGTCACCAAATAGGAGACGTTTTCGATATAGGCGAACATCAGAATGATTGCCACGATGAAGACAAAAGAGAAATTGATGATCTTGTTGGCCATATAGAAGCGCTCGTTGTCCGAAATGGTCCGCTTCGCCAGCCATTTGAAAAAGAGGACGATCAGCAGCAGGAAGAAGATCGACATGCCGATGGTGCCTGCCTTTTTCGCCTGCTCTTTGATCTGGTCGGTCAGACGCAGCTTGATCTCGTCGACCTTCTTTTTGTAGATAACAAGCGCCGTCTTGTGCAGTTCGAGGGCTTCGTCGGCATCGGAAAGCTCGTCAAGTGTCTGGGAAAGCATCTCCTGAAGCTTTAGATTCGAAGGCTCGGCTTCGATCATCTTCTTCAACAGATCGCTCTTTTTTTGGAGCATATCGACAAAGATCTCAAGCGAGCGAATCTTCTCTTCAAACCGCTGCAACTGCTCCGTCATCTGTTTCATAAAAGAGAAGGCCCCAATAATCGCGATCGGGTTGGTGACGGTGGGAACCTTTTCGATCTCTTTTGGTTTCAAAAGTGCTTTGAAAGGATTCTGCGCATAATCCTTGAGCAGATCGAGCTGTTCCTGCAGTTGCGCTTTTTTATCCTCCAATTCCGCAATTTTTGTACGGTATTTTCTGGCTCCGAGTCTCTTGTAACGCTCAATCTCATTTTCGACGTCACGAATTTTGGAGGCGATCGTATTGTAGGTAAGATGATTGGCATAGATCTTGTGCCAGACACTCCCCTCCTCTATCTGCTTGTTGAGTGCTTGAAGTTCGGTTTTGAGCGTCGCCACTTCTGCCTGGCGCATCGCCTGCGTGCCATTGTTCTCCTGAGCGGAGGCGGCCGGTGGGGTCTGTGCCGCCAAAATGGTGGCGAAACAGCACCATAACGCGACAAAAACAGTACGTTTCAGCCCTCTTTTACTGATCACGATCCTCGCCTTTTTTCTGCCATCGCTTCAGCACTTTGACAACGCGCTCTCTTTCAGGATCGACGAGCATGTGCCACTTTCCGATCTTTTCGGGCACGATGAAAGTGATCTGGTTGTCGTGGCTCTTTTTATCGAGAAAGAACTGTTCGTAGAAGGTGTCGGCATCTTCGATGCGGTACTCCGTCGGAAGGTTGTACCGTTCCAGCAGCCTTCGCACACGCTCGGCCTCCTCTTCATCAAAAAGGCCGTATTCGATCGCCAGCGCGTTGGCCATCACCATCCCTATCGCGACCGCTTCTCCGTGAAGAAGCGTGCCGTAACCACTGAAATTCTCGATCACGTGGGCGAACGTGTGGCCGTAGTTGAGGACGGCTCTGACGCCCTTCTCCTTTTCGTCTTCGTTGACGACGCGTGCTTTGAGCGTCACCGAACGGGCGATCGCCTCCTTGAGATTTTCGTCGTCGTGCAGGTCGTGGCTCTCGAGCCACTCGAAAAAAGGCGCGTCGAACATCACCGCCATTTTTATAATCTCCGCCACCCCGGCGGCGAACTCTCTTTCGGGCAACGTCTTCAGCCAGTGCGTATCGATATAGACGGCCCGTGGCTGATGAAACGCCCCGACAAGGTTCTTGCCAAAGCGGTTGTTGATACCCGTCTTGCCGCCCACACTGGCATCGACCTGCGACAGAAGCGTCGTCGGAACCTGTATGAAGTCGATGCCGCGCTGGAATATACTGGCGGCGAATCCCGTCATATCGCCGATGACGCCGCCTCCGAAAGCGATCAGCGTGGACTTGCGATCGAGCCGGTGGTCGAAAAAGCGATCGAGCATCCATTCGATCGTCTCCATCGTCTTGTAGTTTTCGCCATCCGGGATCGTGACGATGTGGAGCTCTTTGGCCGATATGGCCTCCAGGAGGCGTTTAAGATGAAGACCTGAGACTTTCGGGTTGGTGACAATGGCGGCTTTGCCGTCGATCACGATCTTTGGGAGCGATCCGATCGTGATATCGTAGTCGCGGCTGGGCTGCTGGGGGAGCTGGATGGGGACTTTTATAGCCATGGGATTCGGGCCTCTTGAATTTTTTTCTTTAATCTTACTTAAAAAGAGTTTAAAAAAGGCTTTTTTATTCCATTTCCACAGGGATGAAGAGTTGCGGATTTTTTGAGAGTTTGAAATAGAGCTTTTCGACATCGGCGCTCATGTAGGCCAGGAATCTGCTGGAAAGAATGTTCTGGCTAAACGGAATGACCTGCAAAAAATCGCTCTCTTTGGAGAGTTGACGCACCGGATTGCTCTTCTCCTGGCGAAGGCGCATCTTTTTCGAGAAAATCGTGGCGAGATTTTCATAATGTTTGATGACCGAACTCTTTTTCTCGAAATTGCCATCGGGTTCATAATCGAGAAGCTCCACATCCAGCCCAAGCTGCGAGGCCACATCGAAAACGGTGGAGGATATCACCTCCATTCTCTTCTTTTCCGAGAGTATGACAACCGCCTTTTTCAGATGCCTCAGCTGAATTTCACTCAATTGAAGGACCGGTTTCCGGAGTCTGTAGAGCACCTGCCTGATTTTTCGCTGGGAAAAGATGTCGCTTCCGCATAGAATGAGGCCGATATTGTAATTTTTTACATCCTCTTTGATCAACGTTTCGAAATCGCGATACCTGAAATCGACTATACATTCGATATCGTCGTTTTCTATCGATTTGAGACGTTCCAACGTTTCGATATCACTCGGGCGCGTCACCCTTACAATGAGTTTCCGTCCCTTGATACGTCGCTGGAGGTAGAGCGCCTCTTCCAGACAGGTATCGATGCAAGGCTTTGACTCTTTTTCCATGTCAATAAAGAGATAGATGCTCTGACCAAACGGAGCGGGAAACTGGCCGAGCTCCTGCTTGATCGCCTTGAAGACCGACTCCAGCACCGCCGGTTTGCCAACGAGCAGCAGCACGTCGTTGGGCTTGATCATTAAAGAGGGCGTCGGAAGAATGAGCTGGCTGTTGCGATAGAGTGCGACGATACGCCACTTCTCCTGAATGATGGTGCCGATGTGCCGATAGACATAGGCACTGCCAAACGGCACCAACACCTCCATGATCTCGCCCTGCCCCAGTCCGACGTTTTGCGCGACGACCGGCACATTGGGCAGGAAGTCGTAGAGGCGGCTCGCCAGAATCTCATTGGCGTTGAGGTTGATGAGGTTTTCGTCGTCGAGCGTGATGTCCCAGCGGTTGAAAAAAGTGATGCGTGTTTCAGGGAGCAAACGGCGGATATTGCGGTAGCTTCCTTCGGCATCGACGATGTTTTTCATGACGATGAAAATATCGTCGTATTCACGTTTGAGCAGTTTGGAGAGTTTGATGTAACTGGTGGGATCGAACTGGTAGGTAATAAAATGGGCCGACTCTTTATCCGGAAGGATCGACCGATCCTGTGTCACGACCGTATATTCGTTGGAGCGGATAAAGGTTTCGCCGATTCGTTGGAGAAAATGTTTTGCTACAATTCCGTCAGCGATAATCAATATATGTTTCATCTATGCCTCATGCCCTCTTCGTCATCAAAGTAGGCAATTATAGCGAAACAGAGGCATCTACCAAGGAAGTCCCATGAAATTCAATGTCGATGCCGTCGACGGATCGGCACGCGCCTGTACGATCGAAACGGCCCACAGCACGATACAGACCCCGATCTTCATGCCGGTCGGCACCAGTGCCACCGTCAAAGCCCTCGATTCAGACGACATGCGGCACATCCTCGATACCCAGATCATCCTGGCCAACACCTACCATCTCTATCTTCGCCCCGGCGATGACACGGTGGCCCACATGGGCGGGTTGCACGGTTTTACAAAATACGACCGCTCTTTTCTCACCGACAGCGGAGGATTTCAGGCCTTCAGCCTCAGCGACATCAGCAAGCCCGACGACGAGGGGATTCTCTTTCGAAGTCATATCGACGGCAGCAAGCACTACTTCACCCCCTCCAAGGTGCTCGATATCCAGTACAATCTCGGCAGCGACATCATGATGATCCTCGACGACCTCGTCGCCCTGCCGGCCACCCCCGAGCGCATCGCGCTCTCGATCGACCGCACGACGCGATGGGCCCACGAATCGATCACCTACCACCGATTCAAACAGTCCCAGGGTATCGGTACGCAGCAGAATATCTTCGCGATCATCCAGGGAGGCACCGATCCGGTTTTTAGGAAAAGGTCGGCCGAATCGTTGTGTGCGATGGATTTCGACGGCTTCGCCATAGGTGGTCTCAGCGTTGGCGAGGCGAACCAGGCAATGTACGACACCGTCGAATTCACTACCCCTTTGATGCCCAAAGAGAAACCCCGCTACCTGATGGGCGTAGGAACGCCCGAAGATCTGGTGGAAAACATCGAACGCGGCATCGACATGTTCGACTGCGTCATGCCGACCCGCAACGCCAGAAACGGCACACTTTTTACGGCATTCGGGAAGATCAACATCAAATCGGCCCGATTCAAAAGAGACGAAACCCCGATCGATCCAGACTGTGACTGCTACACGTGCCAAAGACATTCAAGAGCCTACCTGAACCATCTCTTCCGCGCGAAGGAGCTTACCTATTTCAGGCTCGCGTCCCTGCACAACCTCCACTACTACCTGAAGCTCGTCGCCGATGCCAGAGAGGCGATCATCTCCGGTCATTTTCAGTCATTCAAGCGCGATTTTTACAATAAAAGAGAAAAATAACCGATATTATTATATATTCATATCAAATGCCCTCAGGGCAGAAAATGAGAGAAAAAATGCATATCAGTAAATCAGAATTCATTGCATTCATCGTTTTGTTGTTCGTAGGATTTTACTTCTACAACCAGCATCAACTCGCATCGGACGATGGCCTGGAGTCGGGCGATGCACCGATGCTGATGCACGGAGACCGCACGCCCGTCATCGTCGCCTTCGGTGATTCGCTCACCGCCGGCAGTGGCGCGCCTGCGGACAAGAGCTATCCGGCACAGCTCTCCGACATGCTCGGCATCGATGTGATCAACGAAGGGCGTTCAAATGAGTCCAGTCGTGAGGCGGCCAGAAGAATCGGTCAGGTTCTCTCACGCCATCATCCCGATATCGTCCTCATAGAGACCGGTTTTGACGATATGCTCACAGGGCGCAAAAGATCGAAGATCAGAGAGAATCTCACCAAGATCGTAGAAAGCGTCAAACGCAGCGGGGCCGCGCCGATTGTCATCGGGGTACCCGACCTCGATCTGGTCGGCCTGATGATCTCTTCGGATGTCGGCCTCTACGAAGAGGTGGCGCAAAAGACGGGGGCGCGCTACATCCCCGACGTCTTCGGACCCGTTCTCAGAAACGAATCGCTCAAAAGCGACGAGAACCATCCGAATGCGGAGGGTTACAGAAAAGCGGCACAGACCGTCCGCGAATTTTTAACTGATACTATTTAAGGGGGTTACTGGAATGAAACTCGGAGTCAATATCGACCACATCGCCGTCTTGCGGGAAGCCCGCAAAATCAACGATCCCGATCCTGCAGACGCGTTGGGAATCGTCAAGCGCGCGGGTGGTGACCAGATCACGATTCATCTGCGTGAAGACAGGCGTCATATACACGACGAAGATGCCGCCAGAATAGTCGCCGCCAGCGCCCTGCCGGTCAATCTCGAATGTTCGATCGATGAAGAGATCATCGACATCGTCTGCACCCTCAAACCGCTGCGCGCCACGCTCGTGCCGGAACGCCGTGAAGAGGTGACGACGGAAGGGGGTCTTGATATTATAAAGTATGAAGAGAGGACGCTCTCGGCGATCGAGAAGCTTCATGCCCATGAAATCGAGGTTTCGCTCTTTGTCGATCCCGATCTGGAGATCATCACGAGGGCCGATGCGCTGGGTGCTGAATGGGTCGAACTGCATACGGGTAGTTACGCCAACATCCACGCGATGCTCTACTCCAACCTCTCCCGAACGCACCATGCCATCGCGGATCTCGATCTGCCAAGGCACACGCTTCAAACGAAGTTGGAAGAGAGCCTGACCACACTTCTGAGTGCCGCCGATCATGCCAAAAGCCTCGGGCTCAAGGTGGCCGCGGGACATGGGCTCAACTATCACAATGTCGAAGAGATCGTAAAAATCAAGGCGATCGAAGAGCTCAATATCGGGCAATCCATCGTGGCGCGCAGCGTCTTTACCGGACTCGAACAGGCCGTACGTGAAATGAAAGCGCTCATTAGACGATGAAACCTCGCATCGCAGTCAGTATCGGCGATCCCAACGGCATCGGCCCGGAGATCGCCCTTCGGGCCCACGAGCAAATACAAAAAATCTGCCATCCGCTCTATTTTGCCGGATACGATCTTCTCGAAGAGGCCGCCGAGAAACTCGAGCTAGAAATTCCCGAAAATTTCGACCACAGATCGCCCGCCCCCGCCGTGCCGATCAGACCCGGTATCGTTTCAGCCGACGCCGGCGCCTACAGTTTCGAATCTTTCAGAAAAGGGGTCGAAGCGGTCGTCGATGAAGAGTGTCATGCACTGGTGACGTTGCCGATCCACAAAGAGGCGTGGATGAGAGCGAATATCCCCTACAAGGGCCATACCGACGCCCTGCGGGATTTTTTCAAGCGCGATGCGATCATGATGCTCGGGTGCGAGAAACTCTATGTGGCACTCTTTACCGAGCATATCCCCCTCAAAGAGGTTCCGGGTGCGATCGATAGAGAAAAACTCGTGAAATTCCTGCTCGATTTTCAGAAAGAGACGGGAGCAGACCGTGTCGCCGTGTTGGGGCTCAATCCACATGCCGGCGATCACGGGGTGCTTGGAAACGAAGAGGATATCATCGAAGAGGCGATCGAAGAGGCCAACCGTTTCGGCGATATTTTTCATGGCCCAATGGTGCCGGATATCGCCTTCAGTCCAAAGATGCGGCAGAATTTCAGATATTTCGTCGCGATGTACCACGACCAGGGGCTCGGACCCCTCAAAGCGCTCTATTTCGACGAAAGCGTCAACGTCAGTCTCAATCTGCCGATCGTCCGTACCTCCGTCGATCACGGCACCGCTTTCGATATCGCCTATATGCCGGGCAGAGAGCTCAACCTTTTGAGCTATATCAACGCCATAAATGCAGCTATCGAAATAAAAACGGCCCGCGATCAGCGGGCGTAGATACCCATCAATTCCGCACCGGCGATGACGTGGCCGTTCATGACGGCCAGAAGGTCGTGTTTGCTAAGGCCCGCATCGACCTCGAGCGGAATATCGAGTGCGTAGAGTTTGAACATGTAGCGGTGCGCCCCGTTCGGAGGGCAGGGTCCGCCGTAACCGATATTGCCGAAGCTGTTGACCCCTTGACGGATACCTTCGGAAAGATAGGGTTCATTGGGGATACCTTCGGGAAGCCCTTCGAGTGTCGCGGGCATGTTGTAGATAACCCAGTGGACGAAAATCCCCATTGGCGCATCGGGATCGTCCATGATCAGCGCCAGACTCTGGGCGTTTTCGGGAACATCTTCGAAAACCAACGGTATCGAGATATCGAGACCGTCACAGGTGTATTTGGATGGTATCGTTCCGCCATTTTCGAAAGCCGGACTGGAAATTTTCATAACAGACCCCTCTTTTTATGCCGTTCTGGCGGCCGGGTTGGCCAGCAACCGGTTCAGCGGGATCGGCTTGTCTGTCTCTTCGTCGATGCCATACTTCCCTTCATCGATCTTTCTCAGTGCATCCCTGACATCCTTGAGCTCCTGAAGAAGGATTCTCAAAACCTCTTTGTCCCGGTCGTTGTCGATCTTGAGTTCCGCAAGATCCTCGATATCGTCAATCTCGTCTTCAGCCGAAATCGTCGCCAATTCGTCGCTGATCGCTTCGATGTTCTTGAGAATACGCGCTTTCTCCTCTTCGAGTTTTTTCCTGAAAAAGTCCAGATTCATATGGGCCATTGACATACCTCCATTTTTTTATTACCTTATTATAGTTTAACTGACTTAAAAAAGGAAAAGACTTATGTATCTCTATACGTCCGAATCGGTATCCGCCGGCCATCCCGACAAATGTGCCGATATCATCGCCGACACGATCGTCGACAGACTGCTCGAGCTCGACTCACATGCGCGCGTCGCCACCGAAGTTTTTGTCAGCGGAAAACATATCATCATCGGCGGCGAGGTCAAGACGACCGCACCCGTGGGCGAAGATTTCTACCGACTCTGCGCGCTCGATGCCCTCAGTTCCATCGGGTACCCCGAAGAGGGTTTCGAAGAAAACGAAACACTCTACCCCGAAACGGCCGATATCCAGGTGCTCGTATCGAAACAGTCTCCGGATATCAGCATCGGTGTCGATAAAGAGAGTGGCGAGCTCGGTGCCGGCGATCAGGGTATGATGATCGGATTCGCCACCGACGAAACGGAGGATTTCATCCCGTCGGCGCTTTTTTACAGCCGTAAAATCCGCGATGCTCTCTATGATTACGCCCTTGAAAATCCCGATCGCTTCGGAGTGGACATCAAGACGCAGGTGACGATGGATTACGGCACGAAAGGGGGATTTGACGACGGGAAACCGATAGCCATCCATACGATCGTCGTCGCCATCCCCCATGCAAAAAAACTGGGTATCGAAGAGGCCGGACAAGAGATTCGCCAAGTGATCGAAGCGTTGCTGAAGGATGATCCACTCTTCGATGCCCAAAACTGCCGCTTCTTCATCGACGGTACAGGCCGTTATGTCACCCACAGCCCGCTGGCCGACAGCGGCACGACGGGACGAAAGACGGTGGCCGACACCTATGGCGGCTACGCCCCAATCGGCGGCGGCGCGCAGAGTTCCAAAGACTATACCAAAGTGGACCGATCGGGTCTCTATGCCGCACGATGGATCGCCAAGCATATCGTAGCAGCCAAACTGGCGAAAAAAGCGATTGTCGAGATCGCCTACGTCATCGGCCACGCCTATCCCGTCAATGTCACGGTCGATACGATGGGAACCGGAACGAGCGGGCTGAAAGATGAAGAGCTTTCAGAAAAGATTGCGGCGGAATTTCCGCTGACACCCGCATGGATCACCGAGACCTTCGGCCTGGACAATCCCTCCGAAACGACCTTTCTCTATGCCGATGTCGCCGCCAGGGGACAGGTCGGGTACCCGGAATATCCGTGGGAAAAACTCGACCGCATCGAATGGTTCAGGTCACTTTTTTAGAAAAAAGCATCTTCAGGCACTCCGGCCTCACACAGACGGCCGGAACCTTTTTGGCATACGCCTCATACTCACTGCCGAACTTTTTGCGGCACTCCCGCTCTTCCAGCGTTAAAACCATAATAACGATGAAAATCATCTCCACCGGTGCGATGATCGTGATGAATGTGGGTGAGCCCACCATCAACCCAAGCGCCAGCGGTACGAGTGTGAGTCCAAAAAGCATCGGATGGCGCATGTGCGCATAGATGCCGCTTGTCACAAGGCGGTTGGTCTCGAGTCTTGGAACATCCCCCTCTTTGCCGTGTCTGGCGAGCTCTTTTCCGCCGGCGGCCGCGGCACGGAATGCCATCGTCATCAAGAGATAGCCGACGACAAAAGTGAGTAGATGATAGAGGGGATCGAGAAAGAGAGATTTGAAACTTGCAAAACAGAGAAGATCGCAGTAGATACCGCCAACCACCCCGCCGATGAGCATGAAGGCCCACAGCAGGATGCGAACGACGACCGATGGGGTCGTCTTAATTTTCATGACCTTTCTCCAGCTCCTCGAGCCGCTCCATTTTGGAGAAGTGGTCGATATTGAGACTGACGAACTTCCATGAGATAAAAATCACCACCGGCCACGCGGCATACCAGATAATCGCTTCCATAAAGACTCCTCAATAGTGATGCGGGTCGCTTTCGACCTCTTCGATGGTCAGCTTTTTGCTGTCCATCGCCCGCCATACGGCGAAAATATATCCCAAAACGAAAGGAACCATCAGCGAGACGTAACTCATCGCCACCAGCGTGTATCGGCTTCCCGCACTGTTTTCGATCGTCAACGAGCTCTGCAGATCGCTCAGCGAGGGGTAGAATGCCGTATGGTTGTAACCAAGCACCAAAATGAGCGCGATCACCGTCAGAACCGTCCCGATACCCGCGGGCCAGATCCCTTTTCGGCTCCCTTTGAAAAGTGTGATAAAGATACCCGCAAGCAGTAAGACCACACCCAGAAGAAAGATGACGAGCACGACCGGCATCGCCAGGAAATTGTGCAGATATTTGCCCGATTCGACGAATACCTTTTTGGTCGCTGGATCGTAGCCGTATCCATCCATGGTCAGGAGTTCGAACGCCACATAGGCGAAAACGACAAGAAAGGCGATCGTACATCGCTTGACAATCGCGAGCGCCCGGTTTCGGATATCTTCTTCATCGATATTGTTGATGAAATAGAGCGATCCGAGAATGCGTGCGAGGAAAAAGAGCATCAAACCAAACGCCACGTTGAAGGGGTTCAATACCGCTTCGAGACCATACGTCGGTTTCGTCCAATGCGAAAGATGCATCTCGTCGACGACGAAATTTCCGCCTGTAAAAAGTGTCCCCAGCGCCGTCCCGATCAGAATGATTCCGAGACTGCCGTTGATGAACAAAAAGAGTTCATAGGTGCGCTCACCGAACAGATTGTCCGGCTTCTTGCGGTACTCGTAGGCCACCGCCTGGATAATGAAACAAAAGAGGATCGCCATCCAGACGAAATAGGCCCCACCAAAGCTGACGGCGTAAAAGAGCGGAAACGCCGCAAAAAGAGCCCCGCCGAACATGACGAGTGACGTGAAGCTCAATTCCCATTTGCGTCCCAGTGAGTTGACGATGAGATCTCTTTCACTTTCGGTTTTACCCAACGTGTGCAGCAGCGTCTGCCCGCCCTGCACGAATGTCATGAAGACAAAAAGCGCACCCAGTACGGCAATCAGCAGCCACCAGTACTGTTGAAGTGTCAAATAGTCGAAATTCTCAAACATGATGACCTCCTTCCGGTCCCATCGAGATCTGTTTGGTCATGATTTTCACTTCGGCGATCAGGAGCGCCGTAAAGAGTATCGCAAAGAGCCAGAATGTGATCATGACATTGCTCGAAGCCATGTTCGATGTGGCCATACCCACAGGGAGCATATCCTGAATCGCCCAGGGTTGACGGCCGACCTCAGCCGTGATCCATCCCAGCTCCTGCGCCAGATAGCCGAGCGGTATGGAAATCACACCACCCCAAAGCAGCCATCGCCGTTTCTCGAGTGTGTTGGTCATCGCCGCGTACAAAATCATGAAAAAGAGTGCGATGAAAAGCGTTCCGAGCCCCACCATCGTGTGAAACGCATAGAATGTCATCGGGACGTTGGGCACCGCTTCTTCGGGTTTTTTCAGATAGCCGTACCCCATATATTCGCTGTTGGCTTCAAAGACTTTTCGTGCGGCTTCGGCGGCGGGCATATCGTTGGCTTTTTTGGCCTCTTTGTATCGTTTCAGCGCCGTCACCGCCTCTTTGCCACGCTCGATCTTCTGCGCGACACTCATGATGCCGAGCTTCTCGTTGCCGAAGAGCAGGTCGTCCACACCCGGCACGAAGGCGTCGACTTTGTGGTACCCCAGGAAAGAGAGCGCATAGGGGATTTCGAAACTGAACAGGAATGTCTCTTTTTCGTCACCCGGCTTCTTGTCGGGTGTCAGCACACCGAAGGCTACGATACTCGCGCGGTCTTCACCTTTGTAGAGACCCTCCATCGCCGCCAGTTTCATCGGCTGGTTGAGCGCCACACGGTGAGCCGAATCGTCACCGGTCGTGAGCATGAACAACGATGTCAAAAGCCCGAAACTCGCCGCGACAACGATGCTGCGTTTGGCGAATTTGATATCTCTGCGTTTGAGCAGATACCAGCTGCTGATTCCTATGACGAACAAAGAGGCCAGCACATAGCCGCTGCTGATCGTATGCAGGAATTTGCTGTAGGCGTTGGGGTTGAAGAGCACGGCCCAGAAATCGGCCATTTCGTTGCGGGCCGTGTCGGGGTTGAAAGTCATGCCAACCGGATGCTGCATCCAACCGTTGGCCACCAGAATCCAGAGCGCCGAAAGGTTCGACCCGATCGCCACGAGCCAGGTGGAGAGAAGGTGAAATTTCTTGCTCACCCTGTTCCATCCGAAAAACATCACGGCGAAGAAGGTCGACTCCATGAAAAAGGCCATAATCCCCTCGATCGCCAGAGGCGCGCCGAAGATGTCGCCGACGATCCACGAGTAGTTCGACCAGTTGGTGCCGAATTCAAACTCCATGATGATACCCGTCGCCAAGCCGATCGCGAAGTTGATCGCCAGCAGCCCCATCCAGAACTGGGTCGTCTTTTTCCACCACTCATCGCCCGTCTTGACATAGATCGTCTCCATGATTGCGACGATGAAGGTCAGCCCCAGCGTCAACGGCACGAAGACCCAGTGGTAGAGCGCCGTCAGCGCGAACTGTGCACGCGACCAGTCGGTCAGTGCGTCAATGTGTTCCATTTTTCTCTCCTTTGTTTGGTATTGAAATATCGGTATGCGTCAACTGGTCGAGAATGTACCCACTCCTCTCTTCGTCATTGCGAAAGTTCTCCTTCAACAGATTCGGGAAAAAGAGCACTTTGACGATAGCGAAGAGTACGAAGAGTTTGATAAATACGATCGCCCAGAGCTTTTTGCCCAGGCGCATCGATTTGAAACCTTCGACATAGAACGCGACGATTTTCGAAAGCCAGTTGAACACACACATCCTTTCAACCAATACTTTTGGTATTGCAATATGAATCATTGTAAACAATTGCTTAAACCACAAGACGATTTTGAAGTAAATCTCATGCATAAGATACAATATACGATAATACTCTAATTCCGATTTTTCACATATCTATCTCTATTGTTGAAAATGATATAACAGGTGAATATGTTTTAAGATTTTTAAATCTTTAACGGGAATATGTTCATATTTGACACGCATTTGATTTATCAATCCTTTTGCTGTATAAGCTGCTCTTTCAACTCTTTTTTCATATGCATCATCTTCGCTTTCATCTGCTCGGGGTGGGCGATGAGGATATATCCCTTGTAGCCCGTGTAGAGTCCATAAAGCAGCACGAGCGCGCCCGCGACCTTCATGGCCATCTCACGAAACCGAATCTTCTGCATCAACCCGCTTGAGAAAAAACCGAGGGTAAAGAGTACCGGTATCGTGGCAAGGCCAAAGACCATCATCACCACCGCGCCCCAGAAAGGCGATGCCGTGGCGGCGGCAAAAGCGGCGAAAAAATAGACGAAGCCACATGGAATGAAACCGTTGAGCATGCCAAGCAGAAAGAAACTCGGAAGAGATTTCGAATAGATCAGTCTCCTGAACGCCGTTTTGAATATGTTGCTGTTGGCCCCCGAACTTTCGATATAGGTGATGAATTTGAGTTTTCCCATCAAGGAGAGGCCCATCAATACCATCAATATCCCGATGAATATGAAAAGTGCCCCCTTGCTCGTCATCGAAAAGGAGAAGACCTTTCCGAGCCATCCGAAGATCGCTCCGATGATCATGTAAGAGACGACACGACCGATGTTATAAAGAAAGTGGGCAATGCTCTGATGGGTTTTGTTCCACGTCTGATCGACTTTCGCCGCGCTGTATGCCATGATAAAACCACCGCACATGCCGATACAGTGTCCGATACTCCCCAAAAAAGCGACCAGAAAAATCGTTCCAAGATCTATACCACTCATACTTGTTCTCCTTTTTGAATGAACCACGCCAGCGGAAGGGCGCAAAATGCAAGGATAACGGCAATTTTATAGGTTTCCACGAGCCCGATCGTATCGCCGAGATATCCCATGCCGAAGACGACGGCCGAACTGATGCCGAAATTGATTCCCATATAGAGGCTGTTGACGAAGGTTGGCATCTGCGTCTTGAGGTCGTGGACCAATGCCAGGAGTACAGGGCCTGTGGCGAACATGAAAAGACCCGTCAGACTCAACGTCAGAAAGATCGTCAGCGGCTGCATCGAATGGATAAAGAGCCACATAAACACGGCGGC
>JAUUDL010000001.1 GCA_030826715.1 Hydrogenimonas sp.
CTGATGTATCGATATCCCGACGATACGATGATGGCGCTCAAAGAGGGGCTTTGTGAACGTTTCGGTATCGATGGCAAACAGCTCATCATCGGTGCGGGCAGCGACCAGGTGATCGAATTTGCCTGCCACGCCAAGCTCTATGGCGGCGCGAAGATCCTTCAGAGCGAGATCACCTTCGCGATGTATCAGATCTATGCCGCGCAGTGTGGGGCGAGCGTCATCAAGTCTCCGGGGCTTTCGCACGACCTGGATGCGATGTATGAACTCTACCGTGAACACGAACCCGAAATCATCTTCATCTGCGCCCCGAACAATCCCACCGGCGATTCGCTCGACGCTGTCGATATCGAAAATTTCATCGAACGGATCGACAGCGATACGCTGGTGGTCGTCGATGGTGCCTACCAGGAGTATGCAGCCTACAAGGACGCCAAAAAGGCGATCGACCCCGCGGCGCTGATCCGAAAATTCGACAACGTCCTCTATCTGGGAACCTTCTCGAAAGCCTACGGCCTTGGCGGCATGCGTGTAGGCTACGGCATCGGGTCCGAAGAGATCGTCACCGCGCTCTACAAACTTCGCCCGCCTTTCAATGTCACGACACTCTCGCTCGTGGCCGCCCAGGAGGCCCTGAAAGATGAAGCTTTCGTGCAGATGACGCTGAAAGAGTGTTTCGAACAGATGCGTCGCTATGAAGATTTCGCCGCCTCGCACGGCATAGGCGTGATCGAAAGCTATACCAATTTTATCACCTATCGGCTGGATGGGATCACCGACTCCTCGGCGTTGAGCGACGCACTGTTGCGCCGCGGGATCATCGTGCGCGATCTCAAAGGGTACGGGCTCAACGCCATCCGTATCACGATCGGCCGGCCCGACGAGAACAGCCGCTTCTTTGAAGCGGTCGAAAAACTGCTTGAAAACGGAACGGCATGAACTTCAAGGATGTGGCCGAACAGCTGACCAGGCTTTATGAAAAGCTCAACAGAAACCAGAAGATGGTGGTCGCGGGTACGCTCCTGGCGGTCATCGGGTTTATCGTCTTTCTGGTCCTTTATACTTCCACAGGACGTGGCAACGATAAGTATGCCGTATTGTTCGACCATCTGTCGAGCAAGGATGCAGGTCTCATCATTCAGGAGCTCGACAAGGAGGGGATCCCCTACAAGATTCCAACAGACGGTGTGATCGAGGTGCCAAGAGACCAGGTCTACAAAGTCCGCATCAATATCGCCTCGAAAGGGTTCCCGAAAGAGAGCCACGTCGGTTTCGAGCTTTTCGACAAACAGGAGTTCGGATCGACCGATTTCGACCAGAAGATCAAATATCTCCGCGCACTCGAGGGGGAACTTTCAAGAACGATCCAGAGCCTGCAGCCGATCGAAAAGGCTTCGGTGCACCTGGCGCTGCCCAAAGAGAGTGTCTTCGTCTCCAAACAGACGCCGCCGAGTGCCTCGGTCGCTATCAAGGCGGTCGAAGGGATGCGTCTGACACGAAAGCAGATCCTGGGTATCAAGAACCTCGTCGCGGCCGCGGTGCCCAATCTCAAGCCCGAAAACGTCAAGATCGTCAACGAATATGGCGAAACACTCGAAGAGGCGGGTGAAGAGGGGACCGAAGGCGAACTGGCGAAGATGCAGATGCAGTACAAGAGCCGCTACGAAAAGGCGTACGAACAGAAGGTGGTCGACGTGCTCGCTCCCTTCATCGGCGGCAAGGATCGCGTGGTCGCGAAAGTGACGGTCGATTTCGATTTCGCGCGACGAAGCAGCGTCGAAGAGCGGTACGATCCCGAGAATGTCGTTCGGAGCGAACAGAGTCTCGAAGAGAAAAAGGAGGGACTCTCCCAGCCGCCGGCAGGGGGCGTGCCCGGTGCGGTGAGCAACATAGGGCCGGTGCAGGGCACCGAAAAGAGCGAAACGAAGCAGAAGTATCAGAAATCGACGACGACGACCAACTACGAAGTCTCCAAGACGGTCTCCAACATCAAAGGGCCTTTCGCATCCATACGCCGTGTGACCGCCGCCGTCGTCGTCGACGGGAAATATCTGCCGGGAGAGAAGGGGATTTTGAAATACGAACCCCGCACGCCCGAAGAGCTCGAGCGTATCGGTTCGCTGGTGAAACAGACGATAGGCTTTGATCCTAAAAGGGGCGATCAGGTCACCGTGTCGAACTTTAAATTCGAAAGCGGTGCCGAAGGTGCGGGCGAAACCCCCTACGCAGGGGCCGTGTCGACCTTCTACGCCTATGTCGAACCGATCGTCCCGGTGCTCAAGTACCTGCTGCTTTTCGTGATTCTCTTCCTCTTCTACAAGAAAGTGATCGTTCCGTTCAGCGAACGCATGCTCGAAGTGCCGGTCGAAGAGGCGGCCGAAGGGGAGCCGGTGCTGCACCTTGACGAAGAGGAACATGAATCACTGGCCGAAAAGTTCACGGAGATGCGCAAAAAAGTGGAGGAGCAACTGGGCCTTGGCGAAGAGTTGAGCGAAGAGGAACTGAAATATGATATATTGCTCGAAAAGGTGAAAGAGATGGCCGAAGAGCGCACCGACGAGTTCGCCGCACTGATCAATACGCTGATCCGTGACGAAAACGAACTCGAGCAGAGCGGCGCGCCCGAAGCCAAGAAGGAGAAGCCATGAGTGTGACGCTCACCCCCCAGCAGCAGGCGCAACTCGAGTCGTTTTCGATGGCCGAGAAGATCGCCATTTTGTTGATCCAGCTCGGTGAAGAGATCACGACCAGTGTCTTCGCACACCTCGATATCGAAGCGATCGCCGAAATATCGAAATATATCGCGATGGCCAAAACGATCGACCGGCCCGTGGCGATGGCGATACTGGAGGAGTTTCACGCCATCATGCAATCGAACCAGTACCTGAGTACCGGAGGTTTCGACTACGCCAAGGAGATTCTCTACAAGGCGCTCGGGCCCGAAGAGGCGAAGAAGATCATCGACCGCCTCTCCAAATCGATGCAGACGACGCAGAGTTTTGGTTTCCTTTCGAAGATCAAGCCGCAACAGCTGGCCGACTTCATCGTCAACGAGCACCCGCAGACGATTGCGCTGATACTGGCGCATATGGATCCGGGCGACGCCGCCAACGTATTGGGCTACTTCGACGACGACCTGCGGGCCGTCATCGCGATGCGTATGGCCAATCTCGGGGATATTTCACCGCAGATCATCAAACGTGTCTCGACGGTTCTGGAGAGCAAACTC
>JAUUDL010000077.1 GCA_030826715.1 Hydrogenimonas sp.
GTATGGCCATATTCGGGGTGTCCCGGGGTCTTGGAGCCAAGCTGCCTGAAGTTTTTGAGATCTTCCATCGAGAGGTCGTATCCCCATAGATGCAGCAGGGAGTAGATCAGCCCCGTGGCGTGGCCGCCGGAAAAGACGAGCCGGTCACGGTTAAGCCATTTGGGGTTTTTGGGGTTGTGGCGAAGGTGCTTCGAGAGCACCACCGCGATATCCGCCAGGCCCATCGGAGCGCCCGGGTGGCCGCTGTTGGCCTCCTGCACCATGTCTGCGGCGAGAAAGCGGATCGTGTCGGCCATCTTCTTCATCATCTGGTTATCCATTGTCTTTATCCTTTGTGTCGGTTGAGATAGTGTGTCAAAAGGGGTTCGAGCCTCTCTTTCAAAGGGGCGTCGAACGATTCGAGGTTTTCACGCACCTTTCGTGAAAGCGCATCGGCCCGTTCGATCGACCCTTCGAGTCCGTAATGGTTGATGTAACTGTTTTTCGCTTCGTCGTTCCCCGTGGTCTTGCCCGCCGTCTCACGGCTCTGGGTCGCGTCGATAATGTCGTCCTGGATCTGAAACAAGAGACCGAGGTCGAGGCCGAAACCGTAGAGGGCCTCTTGCATCTTTTGATCCAGGCCGGCGATGATCGCCCCCATCTTCAGGCTCGCGGCGATCAGCCGCCCCGTCTTGCACTCGTGCAGGAAGTCGACCTCATCGGCTCGCAGTTTTTCGCCTTCGAAGTGGCAGTCGATCGCCTGACCCAGCACCATGCCGCCGATCCCGCCATTGAAGGCCAACTCTTTGACCAGCGGAACCTTCACATCGTTATGCAGCGGGGCATCGGCGATCAGATAGAAGGTATGGGTATTGAGCGCATCGCCCACCAGCACCGCCGTCACCTCGTCGAACCGCTTGTGCAGCGTCGGTTCGCCGCGACGCAAATCGGCGTCGTCCATCACCGGAAGATCGTCGTGGATCAGCGAATAGGTATGCAGCATCTCCACCGCCATCGCGACGGGATAGGCCCCCTCGACCAGCAGCGGCGTATAGGCTTCGACGACCGACAGAAGCAGCTTCGGCCGAAACCGCTTGCCGCCGGCGAGCAGCATGGCGCCGAGTGCTTCATCGAAAGTCGGATGGAAACTGGGCGCGCTGGGAAGGTGGGTGCGCAGATACTCTTCGAATCCGATCATATTCGCCCTTTTACCAAAGCGCTCTGAGCGTGGTATAGATTTCGCGCATTATATCGAATATGGCAACAGAAAAAACTGAAAACCGGAGCGCTCCCAGAGCATCCGTTCGGGCAGCCGTTTTTTACTGTTACAGCGGTCCATAATCCGTTGCACATCGGTGTCGTTTCGCACCGGGATTCCGTCGATGGCCAGAAGGCGGTCGGATCGGCGAACACCTTTTTGGTAGGCCTCTTGGCGCGGATCGATCGTCGTGATGCGCAGCTTTTCATCGAACGTGATGCCGAAACGTTCGAGGAAGGTGTCGGAGACCTTCCCGCCGCCCACGCGTTCGAAACAGCGCGGCCTGACCGTGATGCGACGGCCATCGCGCAGAATCTGCAGCGTGAGCGATTTGGTGTTTTCGCATCGATCGACCATGTAGCGAAGGTTCCGCAGCGAAGGTTTTGGTTGCCTGTTGGCACCCAGCACGATGTCACCACGCCGCAGGCCATTGTCTGCAAAAGGGTCGGACGCTTTCACTTCGACTCCTCTTTCGGTGGATTGAAACCGTGCCCCGATGTCGCCGTGATGCAGATTGCCGCGCAGTACCTTTTCGATCGCTTCGCGGCCAAACCACTCCCCACCCCGATCCACGAGTGCCGCAAGAGAGCAGCACGAGCCAAAAAGCGCCCCTTTGGCCTCGACACGCTCTTTGAGCGTTCCTGGAAAGATCGAGACGGGATAGGAGCGTATCGTCACCCTCATCGCCGGATCGGAGGGGCAGTAGTAGAGTGGCGGTTTGGGGGAAATGAGAAGAAAGGGGCGTGTGGACGATCTTTTAAAAAGCGACAGACCGGTGAAACGGTCGTGCGCGACGAGGTCGACACCGTGCGGTGGCTGCAGCGCCACGAATCTCTCTTTGGCCACCGCATAGGCGGGTATACCGTCGATAACGACAAAACTTCCGGGAAAAAAACGGAAACAGCCGTTCCCTCCCGCAAAAAGAGAGGTGGCTGCAAAAAGGAGAAAAAGAAGGAGACGGCCAACCATCACTTCTGGCCGAAGGGGTTGAAACCGCCACCGAGTATATTCATCGCGACGCTCTTTTTGTTCTCTTCGACCATCTTGAGAACGTCGTTGATCGCGGAGATCAGAAGGATCTGGAGGGCCTCCTTGTCATCGAGCAGCGAATCTTCGATGTCGATGTCGATGATTTCGCCTTTGCCGTTGGCGGTCACCTTGACCAGTCCGCCGCCGCTCTTGGCGGTGAGCTCGACCGATTCACTCTTCTCCTCGAGCTCTTTGGCCTTCTGCTGCACCTCTTCGAGCATCTTCTGGAGGTTGCCCATATCCATCCCTTCGAACATCTCACAGTTCCTCGTGGATCGCGGCGATCGTGTTGCTCTCTTCGTTCATCAGTACCACGGTCGGCTTGTAGTGTTCGAGCTCTTTTTCGTCGTAGGTGGCGTAGGCGACGATGATGATCTTGTCACCGGCGTGCGCTTTTCGCGCCGCCGCGCCGTTGAGGCAGATATCGCCCTTGCCCCGCTCTCCGCGAATGATATAGGTGCTGAAGCGCTCTCCGTTGTTGATGTTGAGAATCTCCACCTTCTGTCCGACCCGCATCTTCGCCGCATCGAGAAGATCTTCGTCGATCGTGATCGAACCCACGTAATTGAGGTTGGCGTCGGTCACGGTAGCGCGGTGGATTTTGGAGTAGAGCATTTCGATCTGCATGATCAGCGCGCTCCGGTCATCTTCATCATCTGTTCGGGGCTGATCGGCTCATCCCACGCTTCGTGTTCGATCACGAACTCCTCGACGACATTGCCGCCGATAATATGCTCATCGATGATGCGGTCGATCTTCTCTTTCGTCAGATGGGCATACATGACATGGCCGGGCTCCACGAGCATCACGGGACCGTACTGGCATCGGTTGAGACATCCGGTACGTACGGGCTGAACCGTCCCGATGATCCCCTTCTCCATCAAGCGCTGCGCCAGGTGCTGAAAAAGGTCACGCGTTTCGTTCGTGACACAACTCGGGCGCGGCATGCCCGGAGGCGACGACTGCTCACACTTGAAAATATAAAACGCTGGTTGAGGAATCCCCATGAACCATCCTTTGTTTTAGGGCACCTCCGGAAACTACCTATGGTCTCGGAGGTGCCCTTTAATTTCGGCAATTATAGTGTTTGTCACTTAAGCTCTGTTTACACTATAATTTTAGCACACATTCGCAAAAAGGGGGGCTATGCCCGAATTGACCTTTCGGCCCGATCTCTCGTTCGCGCTTTTTGTAGGCGCCGAGATACTCGTCGTCGTCGCATTCTTGCGTATTCTCTCACAGCGCCGCTCCCCGAGCGGCACGATCGCCTGGCTTCTGGCCATATTCCTCATCCCCTATATCGCGGCCCCGCTCTTTTTCATTCTCGGCGACAGGAAAATTTTCAAACGCTATCAAAAATCCCCCTACCAA
>JAUUDL010000158.1 GCA_030826715.1 Hydrogenimonas sp.
CCTACAACGGCGACCATATGTCGATGTACGCGATCAACGTGGGCATTCCCAAGACCTTGATCCGCTACATCGTGTCATGGGCGATGGAGGTCTATCCGGCGATTTCCGATGTACTGGCCGATATCCTCGCCACGCCGGTGAGCCCGGAACTGCTGCCGCACAGAGACGACGAGATAGCGCAAAAGACCGAGGAGATCGTGGGGCCGTATGAGCTGCACGACTTTTTCCTCTACCATATGCTTAAAGAGGGGGCGGCACCGCAGAAGATTCTTTTTCTGGCCAAATCCGCTTTCAAAAACCGCTACGATGACACGACGATCAGAAAGTGGTTGCGACTTTTTCTCAAGCGCTTCTTCTCGCAGCAGTTCAAACGAAGCTGTATGCCCGACGGCCCGAAAGTGGGAACCATCGCCCTCTCGCCCAGAGGCGACTGGCGCATGCCGAGCGACGCCGAGGTGCAGGTTTGGATCGACGCGCTGGATGAGCCTGAAACAACGCAGGATATGAAACGAATGAAGGAGAGAGAGTGAGAATATTTTTGTATGTGATGCTTGTGGCAGCCTTTCTGATGGGCGGTGAAAAGGGGATGGCCCACGTCAAGAGCCGATATTCGGTTGATGAAACCACGATGCGGCTCGTGAAGGCGCTCAGAGAGAAGGGCGTGACGCTTTTTAAAGTGATCGATCACAGTGACGGAGCCAGGCAGGCGGGCATGACACTGCGCCCGATGAAGCTGGTGATATTCGGCAACCCGAGGGTGGGAACGCCGCTGATGCAGTGTTCGCCCACGCTCGGGCTCGATCTTCCCCAGAAGATGCTCGTCTATGAAAACAATGCCAGTGAAGTGGAGATCGTCTACAACTCGCCGGTCTATCTCTTCTGGCGTCACGATGTGCCCGAAACGTGCGCACCGCAGATCCAGCAGAAGATGAAAAAAGTGCTCGATATGTTCGCCAGGCGTGCCGCCGGCGAAGATGAGGAGATGCAGTAGGATGTTGGTCCATATCTGCTGCAGCGTCGACAGCCACTTTTTTCTGCAGCGACTCAAAGAGGATTTTCCCGACGAAAAGCTGGTGGGATACTTCTACGACCCCAATATTCACCCCTACAGCGAATATAGGCTGCGATTGATGGATGTACAGCGAAGCTGCGACGCTTTGGGGGTGGAGCTGATCGAAGGGCCCTACGATTATGAAGCATGGATGAGGGCGGTGAAGGGGCTCGAAAATGAGCCCGAAAAAGGGGCGCGCTGTGAAGTCTGTTTCGATCGGCGGTTTGAAATGAGCGCCAAAAAGGCGCAGGAGATCGGCGAGAGGCGGATGACGACGACGCTTCTGGTCAGCCCCAAGAAGTCGCAGGAGCAGCTCAAAAGAACGGGTGAGCGCTTCGCCAAGGATTACGGCGTCGAGTTCGTCCATGTCGACTACCGAAGCGGCGGCGGTACGCAGAAACAGCAGGAAGAGGCCAAAAAAGCCAAACTCTACCGGCAGGACTACTGCGGCTGCATGTTCGGCCTCACGATCCAGCGCGACCAGCAGAAACAACTCGCCGACGAGCTCTTTTCACCGGTTAGCGGCGCCGTGCTCCCAGGCTCCATCGAAGAGCGGCTGGCCCTCTACGAAGAGCGGCTCACGCTGGAAGAGAGAGGATGCGACTACAAGATCGTCCGCCAGAAATTTCTCAACTACCGTCTGAAGTTCGGATGGGTGAAGGTGAGAAAAGAGATCATCCCATCCTTTATCGTGGCCTATTCGACGATGAAGCGGCGCTATACCAACGGCAAAGTGGAGATGAAAGTGGGGGATCTTCACTACTTCAACAGAGAGGAGATCCGTTTTATGGATATGGCCACTTTCAACGAGCCGATACAAAAGCGCTATCCGTCGGTACGATCGATCATTTTCGATCCACCATCCTTCGAAGAACAGTTGCGGCTTCGGGAGAGAGTGGGCCTCGGTTTGTGGGATCTTTCGCCGCTGATCGTTCTGGAGGAGGTACCGCAAACGAAGATGGAGATCTTTATCGACGCCGAGCAGTATCGGGACGTCAGAGAAGTATTAGTGCCATTATGCTAAAATAGTAGAATTTTTAACTCAACCAACTCAATGCAAGGAACATTTCGATGATGGATGTCGTACAGATACAGAAAATTTTGCCGCACCGCTACCCGTTTTTGCTCGTCGACCGTGTGGTCTCGTGTGACGAGGGTGAACGGATCGAGGCTTACAAGAACGTCTCGATCAGCGAACCGGTCTTCGAAGGCCATTTCCCGGGGCATCCGATCTACCCGGGCGTGATGATCATCGAAGGGATGGCGCAGGCAGGCGGCATTCTGGCGTTCGAGAGCATGGGAAGTGAAGATCAGGAAGCGACGCAGGACAAAGTGGTCTATTTCATGAGCATCGACAAGTGCAAGTTTAGAAACCCTGTCCGCCCCGGTGATAAACTGGTCTACAAACTCGATGTGCTCAAACACAAAGGGCCCATCTGGGTTCTGCAGGGCAAAGCCTACGTGGATGACAAAGTGGTCGCCGAAGCCGAGCTCAAAGCGATGATCGTGGATAAGTGATGGAAATCAAAATCTCCCCGCTGGCGGTCGTGGAAGAGGGTGCGCAGATCGGTGCAGATGTCCAGATCGCCCCGTTCGCCTTCGTCGGGGCCAAAGCCAAAATCGGCGACAGGACCACGATCGGGCATGGTGCCCGGATCGAAGGGGATACGACGATCGGAAGCGACTGCCACATCTTCTCACACGCCGTGGTCGGTTCGATTCCCCAGGATCTTAAATTCCATGGTGAAGATGTGAAGCTGATCATCGGCAACAGGAACACGATACGCGAATTCACCCTGCTCAACCCCGGGACCGAAGGGGGAGGGGGCATCACGAAGATCGGCGACGACAATCTGCTGATGGGGTATGTGCATATCGCCCACGACTGCATCATCGGCAACCGCTGCATCTTCGCCAACGCCGCCACGCTCGCGGGGCATGTCGAAGTCGGTGACGGCGTCGTGATCGGTGGGATGACGCCGATCCACCAGTTCGTCAAGATCGGCGACCTGGCGATGATCGCCGGCGCTTCGGCATTGAGCCAGGACGTCCCTCCCTACTGCCTGGCCGAAGGCAACCGTGCCGTTTTGCGGGGGCTCAACCTCACCGGCCTTCGGCGTGCGATGGACAGAGAGGCGATCAATGCGCTGCGCGTGGCTTACAAAGAGCTTTTCGAGAGGGGTAAACCTCTCAAAGAGACGGCAGAAAAGCTGCTCGAGACGAGCGAGAGCGAAGAGGTGAAGAAACTGTGCCGTTTCGTGCTCGAAACCAAACGGGGCATCCCTTACGAAAGAAACATTGAAAAATAATAACTGATGTTACGCAAAAAGCGTAAGATCATCTCGAAATCTTTGATTTCGAAGCTTTAGGGGGGTGCAGGGGACGGCCAGTCCCCGCCAAAGTATGGGCTTTGCTCATGCTTTGCGTTATATTTTATAATAAGAGGAACATGAATGACGAATAGAAGCTGCAGTTTCTGCGGGGCGCACGAAAGCGTCGAAAACCCGCTTCTGGCGGGCAACAATGTCTATATCTGCAAAAACTGTGTGGTCTCGGCCTACAAAATACTCTTCGGCGAAGTCGAAGGGGAAGAGGCGTCGGTCGACCGCGAATTGATGACACCCAAAGAGCTCAAAGAGGCACTCGATCAATACGTCATCGGCCAGGAACGCGCCAAGCGCATCTTCGCCGTGGCCGTCTACAACCACTACAAGCGTATCTTCAAGCAGGCGGCGTTGGAAGAGGACGATACTGAAATCGCGAAATCGAACGTGCTGCTGATCGGACCCACCGGAAGCGGAAAGACGCTGATGGCCCAGTCGATCGCCAAATTTCTCGATGTGCCCATCGCGATCGCGGACGCCACGAGCCTGACGGAAGCGGGCTATGTGGGCGAGGATGTCGAAAACATTCTCACACGTCTGCTCCAGGCGGCCGACGGTGATGTCAAAAAGGCCGAACAAGGTATCGTTTTCATCGATGAGGTCGACAAAATCTCGCGCATGAGCGAAAACCGCTCGATCACCCGCGACGTCTCGGGCGAAGGGGTTCAGCAGGCCCTTTTGAAGATCATCGAAGGAAGTATCGTCAACATCCCGCCCAAAGGGGGAAGGAAACATCCCAACCAGGATTTCATCCAGATCGATACCTCCAACATTCTCTTTATCTGCGGGGGCGCATTCGACGGTCTATCGGACATCATCAAGCGGCGCCTCGGCGGCAACGTGCTCGGCTTCAACCAGGAGAAGCGCTCCAAGCACGACGACGAAGCGGTTCTCAGCTACGTCGAAGCCGACGACCTGGTCGCCTACGGCCTGATTCCCGAACTGATCGGGCGTCTGCACGTGCTGGCGACGCTCAACGAGATCACGAAAGAGGATATGGTCCGCATCCTTACCGAGCCGAAAAATGCGCTGGTGAAGCAGTACAAAAAACTCTTTGCGATCGACGATGTGGAACTCACGTTCGAACCGGCGGCGCTCGAGGCGATCGCGGAGCGTGCCATCGAGCGGCGTACCGGTGCGCGGGGCCTTCGATCGATCATCGAAGAGGTGATGGTCGACATCATGTTCGACCTGCCCGAATTTGCCGGTTACGAGATCGTCATCACCGAAGATGTGGTCAAGCATGGCGCAAAGCCCTTGCGTATCAAAAAAAACAAAAAGAGCGCATAAATGTTTCTCGACAAACTGATCGGAATCTTTTCCAACGACATGGCCATCGACCTGGGAACCGCCAACACGCTGGTCCTCGTCAAAGGAGAAGGAATCATCATCAACGAACCTTCCGTCGTCGCGATTCAGAGCAACCGTATGGGCAGTGAAAAGGTACTGGCCGTTGGGCACGAAGCCAAAGAGATGGTGGGAAAGACGCCCGGCAACATCAGAGCCGTACGTCCGATGAAAGACGGTGTGATCGCCGATTTCGACATTACCGAAAAGATGATTCGCTACTTTATTGAAAAGGCCCA
>JAUUDL010000049.1 GCA_030826715.1 Hydrogenimonas sp.
AATGTATGAAATAAGTGTTGTTTTTAGCGCCAAACAATAGGCAGGATCTTTTCCAGCTTGGTGGTGTCGAACTCTTTTTGCGGTGCGCCTATGTCTCCGATATTTGACTGGGTCGGGATGAATTTTTGCAGGTAGTAGGTATTTTTGTAGCCTCTTTGGGCAAGCTCTTTCATCATCGTGTTGATATCTTCGGGCTCGAGAAGGTCGGCGTGGACGGTGGTGCGCACTTCGAAATCGAACGACGCTTCGATGAGAAAGTCAAGGGTACGGGCGAAATGGTCGAAACGGCTTGATCCGGTGATATAGCCGAATTTTCCATTTTTCGCCTTGAAATCAAGGGCGATGTAGTCGATGAGTCCTTCGTTGACCAGGGCTTCAATACGGTCGGGACGAAGCCCGTTGGTGTCGAGCTTGACGGCAAAGCCCATCTCTTTGATGCGGCGGCATATGGGCCCCAGATTGCGAAGCGTCGGCTCGCCACCGCTCAACACCACGCCGTCGAGCAATCCCACCCTCGAACCGAGAAAATCGTAGAGGTCGTCGGGGGTATATCGCCCCTCTTCGGAGAAGACGATATCGCTGTTGTAGCAGTAGATACAGCGCATATTGCATCCAAAAAACCAGGCGATCGCCGCCAGTTTCCCCGGATAGTCCACGTGGGTAAACGGCGTGATGTCGTAGATGACTCTATTTTTCGACAAACTGTTTCCTCTGGCGGTGTTCGCCCTTTTTGCCGATGTTGAAACTCTCTACCGGCCTGTGGTAGCCCATGACGCGGGTATAGACCGTGCATCGGCTTCGTTTGTGGGCCATCTTTTTCAAAATCTCTTCACGATGCATCTTTTTCCTCCTTTGGTTGGTGTGTTTCATCTGTTTCATAGGCCATCACGATCTCTTCGTCGCATTTGGGGCAGTATTCGTGTTCGCCCGGGATGTAGCCGTGTTTGGGGCAGACCGAAAAGAGGGGCGTGACGGTGATGTAGGGAAGCCTGAAGTTGGTGATCACTTTCCTGACGAGATTGCGGCACGTCTCGGCCGAACTGATCCGTTCGCGCATATACAGATGCAACACCGTGCCGCCGGTATATTTGCACTGCAACTCGTCCTGAAGCATCAAAGCTTCGAAGGGATCGTCGGTCCAGTCCACCGGAATCTGGGAGGAGTTGGTGTAGTAGATGTGTTCCTCCATCCCCGCCTGCAGAATGCCCGGATAGCGCTTTTTGTCCTCTTTGGCGAAGCGATAGGTGGTCCCCTCCGCCGGCGTGGCTTCGAGGTTGTAGAGATTGCCGGTGCGCTCCTGGTAGCTTTTGAGCTTTTCGCGCATGAAATCGAGAATTTCGATCGCGAAACGGCGGCCGCTCTCGCTGGCGATATGGTCCTCATCGTCGGTGAAGTTGCGGATCATTTCGTTCATTCCGTTGACGCCGATCGTCGAAAAGTGGTTGTTGAACCCCGGAAGGTAGCGCTTCGTGTAGGGAAAGAGCCCCCGATCGTAGAGCTCCTGGATAAAGCGCCTCTTCTTCTCCAGTGTCGAACTCGCCATATCCATCAGCTCTTCGAGACGGGCCATCAACGCCTCTTTGTCGCCTTTGTAGAGGTATCCGAGGCGGGCCATGTTGATCGTGACGACACCGATGCTTCCGGTCATCTCCGCACTGCCGAAGAGTCCGCCGCCGCGCTTGAGTAGTTCGCGAAGATCGAGCTGCAGGCGGCAGCACATACTGCGCACGTGGCCTGGTTTGTAGGCCTCTTCGTTGGCGATGAGTTCGCCATTTTCATCTCTTTTGTATTGGCTGCCGATGAAGTTTTGAAAGTACGACGAGCCGATTTTGGCCGTGTTTTCGAAGAGGATATCGGTGTTTTCGCCGTACCAGTCGAAATCTTCGGTGATGTTGACCGTGGGGATGGGGAAGGTGAAGGGTTGCCCCGTGCTGTCGCCTTCGGTCATCACTTCGTAGTAGGCGCGGTTGATGAGATGCATCTCTTTTTGAAAATGCTTGTAGCGCATATCCTCCAGCGAGCTGATCGATGCGTCGCGTGCTTTGGCTAGTGCCAGGAGTGTGTCATCCTCTATTCCCTTGAAGAGGTGGTGCTGCGAGCGTGTGGGAATCTGCTCTTTGAGATCTTCAGGCACCGTCCAGTCGATCGTGATGTTCGTAAATGGCGACTGCCCCCAGCGGGCGGGGACGTTGAGGTTGTAGACGAAGCTTCGGACCGCCTTTTTGATCTCGGTGAAATCGAGCCGGTCTTTGAAAACGTACGGGGCGAGATAGGTGTCGAACGAGCTGAATGCTTGCGCGCCAGCCCATTCGCTCTGCAAAATACCGAGAAAATTGGCCATCTGCCCCAGCGCTTCACGGAAGTGGTTGGGCGGACGGCTTTCGACGCGGCCGCGCACGCCGTTGAACCCCTCGTCGAGCAGGACGCGCAGACTCCATCCCGCGCAGTAACCGCTGAGGCAGTCGAGATCGTGGATGTGGTAATCGCCGTTTCTGTGGGCATACCCCTCCGCTTTGGAGTAGACCCGGTCGAGCCAGTAGTTGGCGATCACTTTGCCGGCGGTGTTGTTGATGAGACCCGCATGTGAATAGCCGGTATTGGAGTTGGCGTTGATGCGCCAGTCGCTCTTGGAGATATACTCTTCGATCGTCGCGCTCGAATCGACATAGGTGGTATCCTCGGTCAGGCCCAGAATGTGTTCACGCTGCATTTTGTGGGTGTGGCGGTAGAGCATGAAGGCGCGCATCACTTCGAAATGGCCCGCCGCGAAGAGGGCGTGTTCGATCATATCCTGGATCTCTTCGACCGCCACTCGATGAGAGCCCGCAAGTTGGCCAGTGACCGTGAAAAAGATAGCCGGATCGTAGGGTTTGGCACGGCTTTTGAAGGCGGCTTTGATCGCGTCTTCGATCTTGTAGGGGGTGAACGGTTCGATAGAGCCGTCGCGTTTGATAATCTCTTTAATTTTCATTTCATACTCTTCATTCGTATCGGTTGAAGAGCGGGGGCCGAAGCCCGGGGAGAAGAGGCTCCGGCCCCCGCTCTTCGATGCAAGTTTTCCCACAAAGGGGGTAGGCGCCGAATATTTTCGACATCCAAATGATAGGGTGTTCTCACTGTCTGGGCCATAAAAAAAGAGATCACAATCGTGTCACGGCAAGAGTGGAAAGATATGAAGAGTGACACCGGTGTGACAGTTGACATGGGTCAACGAAGTATAAATATTTTTGTTGTAAAATCAATCACGTTTTGGATAGGAGAAAATGAATTATGGATTGGATACTCGTCTCGTTTCTCGCCCTCACCGCTGTGCTGATGGGCAAAATATTTTTTATGTTCAAGTAGGAGGCCATATGGAAATTTCAAACTATATGCATAACGAGCACCGACGCTGCGATGATGCGTTCGCCAAAGCCGAGCAGGCTGCCGGAAGCGGCGATTTTTCAGAAGCGTTCAAGCACTTCGAAGATTTCATGATCGACACACTCAAGCACTTCGACAAAGAGGAGGAGATTCTCTTTCCGGCATTCGAAGAGGCCACCGGCAGCAGCGAAGGCCCCACGCAGGTGATGCGTTACGAACACAACCAGGTGCGTGGCCTTTTGGAGCAGCTCAAAGATGCGATCGACAAGCAGGACAAGGAGCGCTTCTTTTCGGTAGCCGATACGCTGATGGTTCTGCTGCAGCAGCACAACATGAAAGAGGAGCAGATGCTCTACGCGATGTGCGACCGAGTGCTGGGCCCCAAGGCCAAAGAGATCGTCGAAGAGATGAACAGTCACTGATGCAGCCGACCGTCGAACTCGATGTACGGGGCCTCGAACACCCCGAGCCGCTGGAGCGGTCGGTGAAGGTCCTCAAAAAGATGAAACCCGATGATCTCTTCAGGCTCGTGATCCATCGTATGCCCCAGCCTCTGCTGATGATCGCCGAGAGGCACGGGATCGGGTATCTCGTCTGTCAAAAGAGTGACGACGAGTGGCATATCTGGTTCAGCAAAGAGGCGGAGCGGCTGGACCCCTCGCTCTGCGGAGGCGACTATGTTCAATAAGGGGCTTTCGCTCGATCAGGCACCTCCGATCGATGTCATATTGCGCTTTTTTCTGACGATGCCGTTTTTTGGACTTCTTGCGGGCATCTCGATGCTTTTTGCTGGTTCGGAAACCGTAGCTTTGTGGGATGCCCCGCAAACAGTGTCGACGGTTCATCTGGCGCTGTTGGGAATAGCTGGTATGGCGATGGTCGGGGCCCTTTTTCAGATGTTGCCGGTCGTCGCCGGCGCTCCGATACGGGCGGCCCGCTACCATGCGCGGTGGATCCACGCATTTATGGGGTTGGGGACGCTGATGCTCTCGGGCGCATTCTATTTCGCTCTTCCGGCCATGCTTCATCCCGCGCTCGCGTTATTGTTGGGATCGCTCGGGTTCGTCGCTTTTCTGATCTTTTCGAAACTTCTCAAAGTCGAAAACAAGACAGCCTCCGTCAAAGGAATGATGGCCGCAATAGCGGGGCTCGGTATCGGATTGCTTTTTGCGCTGCTGACGACACTGGCCTTTTTTGGGGTTGATGCGGGGTTTGACATCGCCGATCTGCGCTCGATCCATCTGCATTTCATGCTCTTTGGCTGGATCGCCACGCTGATTATGGCGGTGGCGTTTCAGGTGATCGAAATGTTCTACGTGACGCCACCCTATCCGAAAGCGCTGCGCGATTGGCTGCCCGTGTCGATACTCGGACTCCTTGTGCTGCAGATCCCAGTGACAGCGGCACTTCCGGCCTATACGGGATGGATTGACGGGGTCGTGGCCCTTCTTTTACTGAGCTTTGCCGTCATGACATTGATGCTATTGGCAAAAAGAAAGCGGCCCATCGCCGATGCTACGGTCAAACTCTGGCGCACGGGGCTCACTTCGCTCATCGCATCCGTCCTTTTTTATCTCATTTATACATTTACAAGCGATGCTCATGTTTTCGCGATGGCTGGTATACTTTTCGCCGTTTTCGCCCTCTCGATCATCTTCGCGATGAGTTACAAGATCGTCCCCTTTTTGGTCTGGTTCCATCTGAATGCCAAAGGGGTGATGGAGACGCCGATGATGGGAGATGTCATTCCCGCGAAACGGGCGATGGCCCATCTGTGGATTCACTGGGGGCTTATCGCCTGTACGCTCGCATCGGTCTATTGGCCGATGGCATGGAAAATAGCGGGTGCGCTACTGGCTATCCTCTCGATCTATTATGCCTACAATCTCGCCGGTGCCGCAAAAATCTATTATAAACTCAAAGACAAAGGAATATTATGAAATATCCCACATTTTTCGACGACGTCGAACCGATTGACACCAAAGACCCGCTGGCCGAAATTCTCGGCGCCATGGAGGATGGTCTCATTACCTACCAGTATGTCGATATGGTCAAACTCGCCGGCCACTCCTGCCCGACGGTCGCCGGTGCCTGGCTGATGTGCAAAATGGGTCTGGAAAAGCTCTATGGCAGCGATCTGCCCGTACGAGGCAACATAAAAGTCGAGATGCGCGGTGCCCTCGATGAAGGCGTCGAAGGGGTCATCGGAAACTGCATCGGCCTCATCACCGGTGCGGCGAACGAAGGCGGCTTCAAGGGACTTGGCGGAAAGATGGGGCGCGACCATCGCCTCTTTTTCGGTGTGTCGATGGAAGGGGAGGTCCGTATGACGCGCCTTGACAATGGAACGAGTGTCGAAATGAGCTACAACCCCTCCATCGTACCTGCCGATCCGCAGATGCAGCCGCTGATGCAAAAGATCATGCAGGGAGTCGCTACATCCGAAGAGAAAAAGCGTTTCGGTGAATTGTGGCAGGCACGTGTCGAAAAGATTTTACTTAACAAAGCGCTCTGGTCACAAATGGTGACGATGATATGAAAAGATGGCAGATAGTTTTGAAGTAAGTAATTTTGACGTGTTCCTTCTCTATTGAAGAGAAGAAATCACTTTTTGACGACGGTAGCGTATTTGTTCGGTGCCGCTTCCCACGATACGACTTCATGCCCTTGCTCTTTAAAAGTATCGATAAGCGGAGCCGGCATGAAATCGCTTTCGATCAAGATAGTCTCTCCCGATTCCATCTTTTTGAGTGCGATGCTCACTTCCGCCAGAGGATTTTTGTTTTCATCAAGCATTTTGTTGGCATTGAGAACCATTTTGGGTTTTTGAGTCGCCCATTCAGGAATTTCTGTTTTCGATTTGTTCTCTTCCTGTGCGTTTTCACCCTGTGCGTTCAACGGCGGCTGGCCGACCTCTTTGCGCAGCAGATTGACCAGTTCGATCGTCTCGTAGCCGCCAATCTTGGCCACCTGTGCAAGCGTGGCGATCTTGGCGACGGTACGGCGCAGTATCGGGTTTTTGAGCTTTTTGTATTTGGGGTTGAGCTTCATCAGAAACGCTTCGAGCTGCGGATAGTCGTTCAGCAGGTCATTCACTTTGGTGTTCGGTTGAATCTCCATGTTTTTCCTCTTTTTCATTTTTGCACGATTTGGCACTGCAGTAACTCTCTTTTTTGACAAACCAGACGTAGAAATCTTTTAGTACCAAAACCAGGCACCATATCCAGAGTGCGTCGATGATCCAGTTGTCGGGGTAGTCCAGGTAGAGGCGCAGGACGGGCCATCCGACGAGAACGGGCCATTTGGCGTAGTAGAAAAGGAGGATGCCCGCGCCGTAGAGGTGGCGCAGCTCGTGCATCCACGCCTCTTTGGACGAAGGGGTTTCATTCTTTTTCAAAGAATCTCACTTAGAGCGCACCGAGCGCTTTTTTGACATTGTCGTCGGCCATGCTGATGTTCCATGCAGGCTCCCAGACCACCTCGACTTCCGCACTTTTGACGCCCGGGACCGTCATGACCGCATCCTTGACCCACTGGGTCAGCATCTGATGCAGAGGACATCCGCGGGTCGAGAGGGTCATCACCACTTTGACATTGTTGTCGTCGTCGATGATGACATCGTAGATCAATCCCATCTCGACGAGATTGAAGCCGACTTCGGGGTCGATCACTTTACGGATCGCGTCGTAGACCTGTTCTTTCGTCACTTTTTCACTCATAAAACTTCCTTCAATTCTAAATTTTATTTGCCGAACTTGAGCATCCATCGGACGCTGGTCAGCAGAAATACCGCACCCGTGGCGATAAACGCGGCACCCGCTTTGAAGAGTGTATCGCTTCCGACGAGCAGTCCAAGTCCTGCAATCGCCACACCCGCGGCGCTGAACCAGAATTCGTAATCGGCCATCTTTTTGGGATACATTTCAGCCAGCATCGGCACGCGCTCTTTCCCGACCAGTGGGCTGTAGCGCTCGAACCAGACGAGAAACGGAATGATTTTATAGAGGTGGCCGTTGATGAGAAAGGTGAAAAATCCCATCACCAGGAACCATACCGCCGCGAGTCCCAGATGCTCCGAACCGCTCAATAGTGCGCCAAGCCCAATGATGACTGAAATAGCCAGCGATCCGTAGCCGAACGCCATCGATTTGAACCATATGTCGTTCTCTTTCCTGGCGCGTGTCTTATAGATGAGCCAAATCTGGTAGAGATAGAAGCCCATCGCCACGAGCATCGTCAAAAGCGCCACGAACCGCAGCCCGTCCCAATCGATCAGAGAGGCGAGAAGATAGAGCAATACCCCGCCCACCATGATTTTGAAGCTCCGATTGATCGGTTTTTCGTCGAAACCGTGTGAAAGACCGAACATCGGCAGCAGAATAAGGCTCATCCCCATGATGGTGAGGGTGACGTATCCGCCCAGGACCAGCACGATATGGGCGTTGAGCCATTTGGTGATGTCGACGCCGACACCTACGCCTATCCCCAATGCCATCGCAAAGCCTACCAGAATACCAAGCAGCAAAAAGGCGTTGGTTACCGCGACAGTCTTGACCGTCAGGGAGACGCGTTCGACCTTTCTGAGCGTGAGAATCGTGTCGGCCAGAAAGATAAGCATCGAAAGCAGCACCATCAGACCCCCGTAGGGCAAAACGGCCGGTGCGAGCCAGAAACCCGCCACCATCACGATCGTCCCGATGGCCAGAAACGGCCATATCAGATAGTAGAAATCGACGCTGAAATGGCCCACTTCGAGCACGACCGGCACCAACTGCGCCATCGCACCGAAGATGATCATCATGACAAACCCCAGCAGAAAGAGGTGGGCCCAGCCGACCAGCGCGATATCGAAATGGGTTGTATGGGCATCGAACATCGGCAGCAGAAATGCCGCCACGAGATAGAAGATCGAACCGAGGACAAAAAACGGTGCGATCAGTGAAAAGGGAGGTGCGAACTCCCTGGAGACATTAAACATAGTTTCCCCCTATGTGATCGAATCAGCCTTCGCAGGCCGAATCGTTCAGATTGGCTTTTTCGCTTGCGCCCTCTTTATAACTGAAGACAAGTTTCACACGTCCGTCCGGAAGCGTTTCTTCGTCTATATTGTAATTTTTTCCGATTTTATCGAGAAGACCCATCGGCTTTTGGTGGTTGATCATTACCAGTTTCTTGTCGGGCCCGTCGATCAGCTTCAGACCGCTCATCGCGTTGACCATCGGCTCCGGCGGCCCGCAGCGTGAAGTATCGAACTGATAGTAGGTGATCCCGTCTTTGGTGTATTTGTAAAAATCCACGGTCGCGCCGGGCACCTCAATTTTTTCCGCATCTGACGGTAAAATTTCCATATTTTCCCCTTTTTTCGTCAATTTATAATCGGATTATAGAACAATTTTCTTCAATTATTCTTGACAGAAATCAATTGTGCTCCGATTTGTTTTCAAACGAAATGTTCTGCCTTTCCTTTTCTCTCACCGGGCATGTGGGACGATGTCATGCACAAACGTTACACATTCGCCCTATATTATAGTATTGCACTCGATCGTAAAGGAGGTGCAAAATGTCTCAATTTTATGAAAGAAAGAGGATGGGAACGTTCTCGATGATGGCGATATCTTTGTTGATGTCGATGATGGTATTGAGCGCCGGAGAACCGGCTTTGAAATATTCTATCGATGACCAAAGGCTTGTATGGGGGCCTTGCCCCACTTTTATACCCAAGGGATGTGAGATAGCGGTACTGCATGGCGATATGGGGGATGAAAATGCGGATATTTTTTTCAAGGTGCCCGCCGATTTTAAGATCCCGCACCACTGGCATACATCACCCGAGCGTATGGTTCTGATCTCCGGCACGATGAAAGTGACCTACGACGACCAAAAAACAGAGACGCTTCACGCCGGCGATTATGCCTACGGCCCTGCCAAAAGACCGCATTTCGCCTATTGTGAAAAAGGGACGCCATGTGTACTTTTTATCGCTTTTGAGAATACTGTCGACGCATTTGAAGTCATACAGAAGCTCCCATTCAAATAGTGTGGCGGAGGTTGAAAAATGCAAAAGATTCCAGCGGCACCGATGCTTGAAACGACGCCGACGAGAAGATGGCATTCGAAAGATATCGAGTCGATCTTCGAGGAGCTTCAAACTTCAATCGAAGGCCTCAGCCATCAGGAAGCGGCCGACCGACTAAGAAAGTATGGTCCCAATAGCCTTCCGATGTCCAAAAAACGATCTCCTCTCCTGAGATTTCTCCATCAGTTCAACGACGTCCTGATCTATATTTTACTGGCCGTGGCAGCGGTGACGGCATTGCTTGGCCACAAGATCGATACCCTCGTCATCCTCGGTGTGGTGGTTTTGAATGCGATCATTGGCTATGTACAAGAGGGGAAGGCGGAAGCGGCGCTGGAGGCGATCAGGAAGATGCTCTCGGCGAATGCGCTCGTCATGCGTGACGGGCGGCACATCACCGTGGCGGCGGAGGAACTGGTACCTGGTGACGTGGTGCTGCTGCAGTCGGGGGACAGGGTCCCGGCTGATGTGAGGCTCTTTGAAACCAAAGGCCTTCAGATACAGGAAGCCGCTCTCACTGGTGAGTCGCTTCCGGTCGAAAAGAAGCCCGACCCTGTGCCCGAAGAGAGTGTTGTAGGCGACAGACTCTGCATGGCCTATTCGGGCACGATCGTCACGCATGGACAGGGATCCGGTGTCGTCGTGGCCACGGGCGCCGATACCGAGATAGGCGAAATCAGCACGATGGTCTCCGGGGTCGAGAGCGTCACGACCCCTCTGCTGAGGCAAATGGAGCAGTTCGGGCGTTGGCTCAGCGTGGCCATACTTTTTGCCGCAGCGCTCGCCTTCGCGTTCGGTTATCTCTTCAGAGGCTACGATGCGGTCGACATGTTCATGGCTTCTGTGAGTCTTGCCGTCGCGGCGATTCCGGAGGGACTGCCCGCGATCATGACGATCACGCTGGCGATAGGGGTGCAGCGGATGGCGAAAAGAAACGCCATCATCAGAAAGCTTCCGGCCGTCGAAACGCTGGGCGCGGTGACCGTGATCTGCTCCGACAAGACCGGGACGCTCACCAAAAACGAGATGACGGTCAGAAATATCGCCGCAGCGCAAAAGCTCTTCATGCTCTCCGGTACCGGCTACGACCCGCATGGCGGTCTTCTACTCGATGAAAAAAGTGCCGATCCCGCCAAGTACACTGTTTTGGAGGAGATGGCCCGATGTGCCGTACTCTGCAGTGATGCCGAGCTCGAAAGGGGTGATGAAGGCTGGAAGGTGCACGGTGACCCAATGGAGGGTGCGCTGCTCGTCTCGGCCATGAAGCTTGGAGTCGACATCAACGAATTGCGCAAAGCGTACCCGAGGGTCGATCTCGTACCGTTTGAGTCGTCGCACAAGTTTATGGCCTCTCTTCA
>JAUUDL010000034.1 GCA_030826715.1 Hydrogenimonas sp.
GACGGGAGCCTCTTCACATCCCATGCGCCAAGCTTTTTGAGGATGCGTGCAGCCTCTTCGCTACAGGCCAAGACGCCGGGAGATCTAGAGGAGAAGATGATCGACCCGCTTCGATCGCCGATACCGAGTGCATCGGTCGTGATATCGAAACAGGGGAAATCTTCTTCGATGAAGCGGTCTATTTCGTTTTCGGTAAAAAACATTATCAATCTTTATGTTGGTTTTCTGTATAGAAAAGAAAGCCTCCCAAAACAGGTTTTGGGAGGTAATTATGTCAACAAACCGTAGTATATCAGAAAATATAACGCTATTTCAATTTCAGGGTAACAAAACGACTTACCTATCTCCATTTCGATAGAGTTATCTGTAATGGGGCAGTCGATGATCTCTTGCAATCTTTGATTCTCTCGAAACCGGAGATCAGTGGTATAATCAAGTGCCTGGATTAATGGATAGTTATTGTTATCACCTGACACTATGAAGTAAGTGTCAGGTGATAACAATAACATAGTTTAATCTATTACTCAACCATACCAAGAGAAGATGGCAGTTCAGTACCATTTTCAAAGAAAACCCCGCCTCACATCTTCCTCAAAAGCCATCGCTCTTTTAGGGGGCAGAAGGTGAAACAGGCCCAGAGTATCGTTCCATAAACGAAGATCGAGTGGATGAGCACGACGATGGTGACCGATTCGAAGAGCTCGCGGTAGAAGTAGTCGGAAGAGATCATGTGCACCAGGATGATCGAGAGGGTTCCCTTCATTCCATAGAAGGTGAGGATGGTAGCCAGAAACATCTCCGGCATCTCCCGACAGCGAAACGTCCAAGCGCTTCATCCTCCTCTCACGTTTATTCAATCTTTTGCAACGCCTCTTCAAGCTCTTCGAGGCTCTTGGCCATCGCAAAGCAGCTGTGGCGGTTGCAGACGAGAAAGTTCGGTTCGATCTCTGTTTTGAGCAGGGTGTAGGGATAGGGGGCTTCGTCGATGATCGGCTTGGCGTCAATGAGGCGGTTGGGGAGCGATTTGACGACGACATCCTCTTTGATCCAGCGCAGTGCGGCGGTGACGAAGGCGGCGTGCCACGTCGGATATTTGACGATCTTGATGGAGTTGTACTCCAGCGTCTTGAAGGCGGTCTCGCCGTAGGCGGGTTCGAGTAGTGTCGCGAGGGTGATGAGTGCGTTGGTCATGATCGCGGCACTGCTGGGGTAGCTGGAGTCGCCGATGTCGGCTTCGGTCGGTAACTCGCCGCGGCTGAAGTACCATTTGCCCTCGGCGAAGAAGAGTTCGGACGCCTTTTCGGCCATCTCTTGCGCTTTGGCGAGCCAGATTTCATCGAGCGTCGTGCGGTAGGCCTGCAGCAGCGCGTCGCACAGATAGGCGTAATCTTCGAGAAACGCCTCGATCGTGGGTTTTTTGTGAATGAGCACGCTGTGGTAGAGTTTGCCATCTCTCTCCATCAGCGCAAGCAGTGCGTTGAGGCTCGAAACCGCATCGCCTAGATGCCTCTCGTCGATATCCGCGGCCATGAAGAGCGCTTTGACCATCATCGCGTTCCAGGCGGTGATCACCTTTTTGTCGATGAAAGGGTAGGTGCGCGGGGCTCTGAGGATTCGGAGGATTTTCCGCACTTTCGGCCACCATTCGTAGTTTTGCAAAGATTCGTTGCGTACGATGTTTTTGCCTTCGAAATTCCCCTTTTTTGTGATGGAGAGCCGCTTGCATATCTCCTCGGCTTCCTGGGCCGAGAAGCCGTTGTCCGTGAGTGCCTTGATCACTTCGTCGTAGCCGTAGACGAAATATTTCCCCTCCACGCCGTCGCTGTCGGCGTCGCTGGCGCTGTAGAAGAGGTGGTCTTCCATCATCTTCTCTTTCATGAAGTCGATCACATCCTCTGCGACATGGAGGTAGAGGGGATCTTTCGTGATCTTGTAGGCTTTGAGATAGTTTTGTGTCAGCAGGGCGTTGTCGTAGGTCATCTTTTCAAAATGGGGCACGAGCCACATATCGTCGGTGCTGTAACGGCTGAAACCCCCGTCGACCAGGTCGTAGAGGCCGCCTTTGGCCATGTTTTTGAGGGTGAAAGTCGCCATTTCGAGCGGCTCGGTACGTTGGGTGAGGCGGTGTAGGTCCAAAAGCAGGTCGATCGTGGAGGTGTGGGGGAATTTGGGGGCTTTTGAAAAGCCGCCCCATTGTGGGTCGAACGAATCGCTCGCCTGTTCGAGCGTTTTGTCGATGAGAGAGAGATCGAGTTTCGTCGCTTTGACGGGCCCCTCTTTGGGCTCGAGGTATCGCTGAATCTCGTTGGCGTTTTTGACGATCTCTTCGGGGGCTTCGCGCCACTTTTTGTCGATCACTTCGATCAGTTCGAGAAATCCCATCATGTTGTATTTGCGCGTCGGCGGGATGTAGGTGCCGGCGAAGAAGGGTTTTCGATCGGGCGTCATGAAGATCGAAAGCGGCCATCCGCCGGGGCGCTGGTTGAGCAGCTGGTGCACGGCTTGATAGTGTTTGTCGATATCGGGCCGCTCTTCACGGTCGACCTTGATCGAGACGAAATGGTCGTTCAGAAATTGTGCGATCTTTTCGTCTTCGAAGACTTCGTGCTCCATGACGTGGCACCAGTGACAGCTGGAGTATCCGATCGACAGGAAGATCGGCTTGTTCTCTTTGATCGCTTTCTCGAACGCTTCGTCGCACCAGGGCCACCAGTCGACGGGATTGTTGGCGTGTTGCTGCAAGTAGGGGGAGTCTTCGTGGATGAGTCGGTTGGGCATGGCAAGGCCTTTTTGGCACTATTTTAGGGTTTTGGTTTGAACAGAAGCTGAAATTTTTCGAGTATGTTCCACGACACAGGTGGAAATTCGACGAATTTATGCACAATTATTACACATTTTAATAGTAAATTATGTAGTGCAAAACGCGGAACATTCTCCCGACATTTTCGGTTTCAAAGCTTTAGAGTGAGACCATATAGTCTTTTGATAGTCTTTTGATAGTCTTTTGGGACGGTCAGTCTCCGCCAAAGATAGGGCTCTGCCCATGCTTTACGTAACATCAGTGAATATCGAAAGGAATTGAAATGAGAAGCAACAATCGATGGGCTGTAGCGCTGCTTTGCAGTGTTTTCGCAACTGTGGGGCTCCATGCCTATTCGGCGAAGGGGATGGTGACATACAAAAAACTGTGCAAACATTGTCACGGTTCGGGGTTCAAAGGGTCGTCGATGCTCACGAGCGACGAATGGGAAGAGGTCTTCGCCAACGGTGCGAAAAAGCTGAAGCGGATCCACGCCGACGATCCCGACGCGAAAAAGGCGATCGATTCTAAATATTTCAAACGTCACTACGAATCACTTGGCAAATTTTTGAGAAACAATGGGAGCGATATGGGGGTGGTTCGAAGCTGCGACGGGATGAACTGCGGCTGATGCCGGTTTTACGTTAAGTTTACGCAACGAAAGTATAATGTTGCCGATTAAACCTATGTGACGAACAAGGTTGGAAAAGAAGGAGTGTATGTGAGAAAGTGGATCGCACTGTGGCTGATGCAGGTGGCGCTGTTTGCCGGATTTTTGAGCGTGGACGAAGCGTTCAAGCCGAACGTGACGTTTGACGGGAACCGTTTTCATGTCACCGTCAAGATGGCTGACCATATTCATCTGACGAAAAACGCCCTGAAACTGAGTGTCGAGCCTTCCTGCGCGGCCCTTGGGCGCTATACGTTGCCTAAGGCGCAAAAGGACGAGTTCGGTGATGAGGTCTATGCAAAAGAGTTCGAGGTCGATATCCCACTGGTGAAAAAAGAACCCTCGTGCGAAGAGGTGACCTTCATCCTGACCTATCAGGGGTGTTCCGACCAGGGCATCTGCTACCCGCCCGTGACAAAAAAATATACCTTTCCATTGAAAACGGCCTCTTCGAAAACGGAGCAGAAAAGCGCTACGACGGATCTGCAGACCGAAAACGGTAAAACGGCGGCATCCGGTTCGAAACTCTCCGAAGAGCAGAGTATCGCGTCGACGCTCAAAACCAAAAGCTTTGGCATCGTGCTCCTCACCTTTTTCGGTTTCGGCCTTCTGCTCGCGTTGACACCGTGTGTCTTTCCGATGATACCGATTCTAAGCTCCATCATCGTGGCCCAGGGCGCAGGAATGACGGCGAAGCGTGGATTTTGGCTCTCATTGGTCTATGTCCTCTCCATGGCGCTGACCTATACGATCGCCGGCGTGCTGGCGGGGCTTTTTGGCGCCAACCTCCAGGCGGCGCTGCAAAACCCGTGGGTGATCACGCTCTTTGCGCTGCTTTTTGTGGCGCTGGCCTTTTCGATGTTCGGCTTTTACGAGCTGCAGCTTCCCGCCTCGTTGCAGAGCAGACTCAGCAAGACGAGTGACGAAGCGGGGAAAAAGGGCGGTCTTGCAGGCGTGGCGATCATGGGCTTTCTCTCCGCGCTTATCGTAGGGCCGTGCGTGGCCCCGCCGCTTGCGGGCGCGTTGATCTACATCGGACAGACGGGGGACGCCCTGCTCGGCGGAACCGCGCTTTTTGTCATGAGTCTGGGAATGGGGATGCCGCTGCTTCTCATCGGCACGGGTGCCGGTAAATTCATGCCCAAGCCGGGCGGCTGGATGATGACCGTGAGCAAAGTCTTCGGCGTCGTGATGCTCGGCGTCGCGATCTGGATGCTTTCGCGCATCGTACCCGGTGCCGTTTCGATGGCACTCTGGTCGCTGCTTTTCATCGTTAGCGCCGTCTATATGGGGGCTTTTGAACAGCTGGGCGAACGAAGAGGTTGGAACGCTTTGTGGAAAGGGCTAGGCATCGCTATGGCGGCCTACGGCCTGATGCTGCTTTTTGGCACATTCACCGGTGCTTCCAACCCTCTGGACCCTTTGAAAGTTTTCAAAGAGCGGACATCCCTCGCTTCTCAAAGCGAAGCACTCCGTTTTCGACAGGTATCGTCTCTCGAGGAACTGCTCGATCTTATCGAACAGAGTGACAAACCCGTCATGGTGGACTTCAGAGCCGACTGGTGCGTCAGTTGCAAAGAACTTGAAGAGAGTACCTTTAGCAACCCAAAAGTGATCGAAGCGCTCAAAGGATATAGGCTGCTGCAGGTCGATGTAACGCAAAATTCACCCGAGCAGAAGGCGATAATGAAACATTTCGGCATATTCGGCCCGCCGGCCATTCTCTTCTTCGAAAAAGGCAAAGAGATAGCATCGAAAAGAGTTTCGGGATACAAATCGCCCGATGAGTTTGTCGCGATCGTCAAAGGGGAATAGCCATGAAAAAGAGTCTTCTGATGCTTTTGATGGCAGTGATGACCCTCTTTGCCGATGTCGACTGGGTGATGGATTACCAGGATGCGATCAGCGAATCGAAAGAGAGCGGCAAGCCGATTTTCGTGATGATAAGCCGGGAAAAGTGCCACTACTGCTATTTTATGAAGAGCCAGGTCTTCACCGATCCGAAGGTGTCTGCCTTTTTGAACGAAAACTTCGTTCCCGTCGAACTCGATCTGGAGAACGATCCGCTACCCGACTACCTCAAGCCCTACGGTACGCCGACCTTTTACATCGTCGCGGACGGAGGAAAGAGAATGTCGCGCCCAATTGTCGGCGCGGCGAAAGCCGACGCTTTCGTGGAGAGGATAAAAAAGGAGCTCGAGGCTTTCCGTAAGAGGTGAGTTGGTATAATCCTTGTAATAGACTTCTTGCATAATTCCTATAAGTCTCAGCGAAAGCAAGAAGTCTAACAATTGCAGTGAAGGATTCCAATGGTCATCAAAAACGGCAGAATCGTCACCGATACGGGTGTAATCGATGCGGATGTTCGGATCGAAGATGGAAAGATCACCGATGTCGCCCCGGGGCTGAGTGACGACATATCCGTCGATGTGAAAGGTCGCTACGTCATGCCGGCGATGGTCGATATCGGCAGCGGGGTGATGGATGGAAAGCTGCGGGCGGGAACCCTGGAGAGGCTTTCGACCAAAGCGCAGCGCAACGGTTTCGGCAGTGTAGTGCTCTCGGCACTCTGCGAGCCCTCGATCGACAATGAAATCACCCTGGAATTTGCCAAATCGCAGGCGGCGATGTGCAGTGGCGCCGATATCTTCTCCCTCGTTTCAGGTGTTCGCAAGAGTGGGGGGTTGAGCGATATCTCGATCCTTCTGAAAGAGGGGGCGCTGGGTATCGAATTTCCCAGCGACATCGACGGCAACCTGATACGGCGGATGATGGAGTACGCGAAAATGCACGATGTCAGGCTCTTCTGCCGGGCCGACGACACTGCATTGCACGGTGACGGTGTCATGCACGAGGGTATGGTGTCAGCATGCCTGGGGCTTGGCGGTGTGCCCGCCGTCGCCGAATCTTCCCAAGTGGCGCGAATCGGTGAACTGGCCGACTTTTACCGTGTCAATGTCGTTGTGCTCGGTGCTTCGACGCCGCAGACCCTTCGAATCTGCCAGCAGAACCCATGGCTGCATGCGCAACTGCCACTGCACCACCTGCTTCTGACCGACGAAGCGTGCGAAAATTACAATACTACCGGAAAGATATGGCCGCCACTCAGGGACGAAACCTCCAGGGATCTGATGCAAGAGGCTCTGGTTCACGGAAGTGCCGCTATGCTGACATCGCTGCATACACCTGTCTCGAAAAGTGCCAAAGACGCCGTTTTTGCCGAGGCGGCCTACGGTATCGACGGCATGGAGAACTTCCTGCCACTTTGCTACACCTACCTGGTCGAAACCGGTCTCATCTCCATCGAAAAACTGGTGGATCTTGTCGCGACTCAGCCGTCGGCCGCCGTCGGCCTGGATGATACAAGAGGAAAGATCGCCGTCGGATACGAGGCGAAGATCGTCCTCTTCGATCCCACGATCGAAAGCTGCATCGAAAACGAATATTCTCCCTATTTCGGACGGACGGTGCGCGGCAGCGTCGAGACGCTCTCGGGCTGAGCCCAAGGGTGCCAGACCCCACCTCTTTCCAGCACCTCCTCAAACCTTAAAAATTCCTTGACAAAAAGATTAAAAAGAGATAAAATGGCCTTAGATTGAGGCTTTGGTTATCAAGGTTCCTCATAAAGGAGGCTAAACATGCAATATTACAAAACAGAACCCGAAAAGAGCAGAATCGTCTGTCTGCTCTGTAGGCACTACTGCAAGATGAAAGAGGGGCAGGTCGGTGTCTGCGGGGTCAACAAAAATGTCGGAGGCGAGTTGAAGACGCTGGTATACGGGCATCCGAGTGCCCTGAATGTCGATCCGATCGAAAAGAAGCCGATTTACCATATGCTGCCGGGCGCATCGGCATTGTCGTTCGGTACGGTCGGATGTAACTTCAAATGCCCGTTCTGTCAGAACTGGCAGATATCCCAGGAGACGAAGGTCAACGAAGAGGTCTATGTGAGTCCCGAAAAGATGGTCGATCTGGCGGAAGAGTATGGCGCCAAATCGATCGCCTATACCTACAACGAGCCGACCATCTTCTACCCTTATGCCAAAGATATCGGCGTGATCGCCAAAGAGAGGGGGCTGAAAAACATCTTCGTCACCAACGGTTTCGAAGCGCCCGAAATCATCGCAGATATGCCAAGCTGGCTCGATGCGGCCAACGTCGATCTCAAGAGCTGGGATGAAGGGTACTACAAAAAGGTGCTCAAAGGCGGTTTGGAAGCGGTCAAAGACACCCTGCGGAGAATGGTTGCGGCAGGCATCTGGGTCGAGGTGACGACGCTGCTGATCGAAGGCGAAAACGACAGCGACAAGGATTTGACCGAAATGGCCGAATTCATCGCCAACGATCTGGGACGACACGTGCCGTGGCATCTGAGCGCGTTTCATCCCGATTACAAGATGACCGATCATCAATGGACCGGTATCGAAACGCTCAAGCGCGCCAAAGATATCGCGACGAAGGCGGGTCTGTACTACGTCTACCTGGGCAACATTCCGGTTCACGGCGATACCCATTGCCCCGACTGCGGCGAACTGCTGATCGATCGGACGGGGTATAATGTAACGATC